>NZ_JAVREN010000027.1:0-80689 GCF_031845405.1 Streptomyces boetiae | reverse complement strand
CCGGGCCCCCGCCGCGTCCGGGCCCGCCCGGACCGGCGCAGTCCGTGCTCCGGCGGCGTCCGGGCCCTCACGGTCCGGCGCTGTCCGTGCTCCGGCGGCGTCCGGGCCCTCACGGTCCGGCGCTGTCCGTGCTCCGGCGGCGTCCGGAGGCGCAGGGTCCGGCGCTGTCCGTGCCCCGGCGGCGGGCGGGAGGTGAAGGTCCTGCGCTGCGATGGGCCCGGCGGCTGCGCCGCCGTAGGCGTCCTGCGCTGCCCCGTTGGCCGGTGCGGTTGGCGCCCGGAGGGGTCCCGCCGCCACAAGTCCCGGGGTTGCAGTGGGCGTTGAGGCGTGCGATTCCAGCGTGGGGGCGTTCCACAGGTCGGTCAGGGCCGCGAGGCCGCCCGCCGTCACGAAGGTGGAGGCGGCCGTTACGGCGCGGGCGACGGCCTCGGGGGGGAGGCCGCCGTCGGCCAGGGTGGTGGCGGCGGTGGCGGCGAAGCAGTCGCCGGCGCCGCAGGGGTCGCCGTCGCAGGTGTCGGAGACGGGGACGTAGAGGGGGTCGTCGCAGTCGGCGCGGGTGAGGACCGCGCCGCGGGCGCCGAGGGTGACGGCGACGGTCGCGGCGTTCCAGCGGGCGGCCAGGAGGGAGCCGCGCGCGCTGTGCCCGGCCAGGGACTCGTCCCCGTCGCGGTCCTGGCCGCAGAAGTGGCGGGCCTCGCGCTCGTTGGGCGTGGCCAGGCGCGCGCCGGGCACCGGGGGGCCGCCGCGCGGGTGCGGGTCCCAGACCAGCGGGACGCGGCAGGCGGCGGCGGCCAGCACCTCGCGCAGCGCGGCCACCGTGCCCTGGCCGTAGTCGGCCACCAGGACGGCGCGGGCCGAGGCCAGGGCCGCGTGCACCTCGGGCGTGGGCGGGCCGGGCGTTCCGCCGCCGTGGTCGGTGCGCAGCAGGGGCCTGCCGCCCGCCAGGACGCGGGACTTCACGGGCAGGGAGCCGCGCAGCGGCAGCGGTGCGAGCCGCACGCCGGGCGGCAGCAGGGCGCGCAGCTCGGCGCTGGCCCGGTCCTCGCCCAGGGCGGTGACCAGGACGACCTCGCGGCCGTCGCGCGCGGCGAGGGCGGCTGCCAGGGCGGCGCCGCCGGGGCGGCAGTGCTCGGCCTCCACGTCGACCACGGGGACGGGCGCGTCCGGGGCCAGGCGGGTCGCCCGGCCCGTCACGTCCCGGTCCAGCAGCGCGTCGCCCACCACGACGAGGGTCATGGTCAGGACACCTCCCGCCGGGTCAGGACCGCGCGGCCCCGAGCCAGGGAGCCGTCGCGGGGGACGGCCGCCGGGGGCGCGGCGGCCGACGAGCCGGAGAGGGTCTCGTCGAAGACCTCGCACAGCACGTGCAGCGCGACCAGGTGCGCCTCCTGCACCGTCGCGGCCGTGGGCGCGTCGATGGCCAGGACCGCGTCGGCCTGGGCGGCCAGCGGGTTGGGGCGCGGGCCGGTCATCGCCCACACCCGCAGCCCGGCCGCGCGCCCGGCCGTCGCGGCGCCCAGCAGGTTGTCGCTGCGGCCCGAGGTGGACATCAGGATCAGCACGTCCCCGGCGCGGCCGTGCGCGGCGACCTGGCGCGCGAAGACCTCGTCGAAGCCGTAGTCGTTGCCGATCGCGGTGACGCTGGAGGTCTCGGCGTGCAGGGAGATCGCGGAGTAGGGGCGGCGGTCCTCGGCGTAACGGCCGACCATCTCGGCCGTCAGGTGCTGGGCCTGGGCGGCGCTGCCGCCGTTGCCCGCTGCGAGCAGCCGCCCGCCGGAGGGCAGGACGTGCGCCAGCTCCCGCCCCCAGGCCACGATCTCGTCGATGCCCTGGTCGCACAGGCGGCGCAGCGCGTCCTGGAGGGAACGGCAGTGCTCGCGCGCCGATCGGGAGGAACGGGGGGCGCCGGGTGCCTCGTGCATGGTGGTGGCCTTCTTCCTGCGGTGGTCATGCGCGGTCAGGGGCGGGTCATGGCGTGGACGGTCGACAGGTGGCTTGAAGAAGCCTGTTCACGCGCCGCTGACGGGGGCGGCGGGGCGGCGGCAGCCGATCTCGCGGTAGACCTCCTCGGTCGCGGCGGCCACCGCGGCCCAGCGGAAGCGGGTCAGCACCCGCCGCCGCCCGGCCGCGCCCCGGGCCGCGCGTTCCTCGGGGGCCGCCAGCAGGGCGTTCACCGCCTCGGCCAGCGCGTCCGGGTCCCCGGGTGGGACCAGGCGGCCGGTGGCCGGGTCGGCCACGGTGTCGCGCTGCCCGCCGACCGCGCTGGCCACGACGGGGACGCCGCAGGCCATGGCCTCCAGCGGCACGATGCCGAAGGGCTCGTAGTCCGCCGGGCACAGCACCAGGTCGGCGCTGCGCAGCAGCCGCGGGACCTCGTCGCGCGGCACGCCGCCGGTGAACAGGACGCGGTCGGCGACGCCGTGGGCGCGGGCCGCCGCACGCAGCCGCCGCACGTCCGGGTCGCCGGCCAGCTCCTCGGGGCCGGGGCCGCCCGCGATGACGAGTTCGGCGTCGGGGATCCTGGCGAGGGCGGCGAGGGAGACCTCGGCGCCCTTGCGCGGGACCAGCCGCCCGAGCTGGAGGAGGCGGTGCCGCCCGCCGGTGCGCGGCGCGGCGGGGCCCTCGGGCGTGAAGTGGTCGGGGTCGACCCCGCAGGGCACGACGCTGATCCGCTCCGGCGGCAGGCCCATCGCGGTCAGCTCGTCCACCTCGTCGCGGCAGGTGGCCACCGTGCGGTGGCAGGCCAGGCCGACGTACCGCTCCCAGGTGATCCGGTCGGCGGGCGAGGTGTCGGCCGGGCCCTGGTGCCGCCGCTTGACGGTGCCCAGGGCGTGGAAGGTGTGCGCGAAGGGGATGCCGCGGGCGTGCGCGGGCTGGAGCGAGGCGACCCCGGACATCCAGAAGTGCGAGTGCACCACGTCGGGCGGGGTCTGCGCCCACTCCCGCTCCAGCACGGCCCCGAACTGCGGCATGAACGGCAGCAGCCGGTCCTTGGGAACGGCCTCCGGCGGCCCGGCGGGCACGTGCCGCACCGTGACTCCCGGGCACAGCTCGGCCGTCGCGGGCAGGGCCGCGGAGTCGCGGCGGGTGTAGACGGTCACGGCGTGGCCGCGGGCGGCCAGCTCGGTGGCCAGCTGCGCGACGTGCACGTTCTGCCCGCCGGCGTCCTCCCCGCCGAGCGCGGCGAGGGGGCTGGCGTGCTCCGAGACCAGGGCGATGGACAGCCCGTCCGGAGCGGTGCGCCTGGTGGTGCGCCCCATCAGCGGATCACCTCCTCCATCAGCAGGTCCCAGTCGTCGAGGAAGCGCTTGAGGCCGTAGCGCTCAAGTGCCGCGTGGCGGGCGGCCCTTCCGGCCTCGGCCGCCGCGTCCCGGTCGGCGACGAAGCGGGCGGCGGCCTCGGCCAGCACCTCGGGGCGGGTGGTGAGCACCCCGGCCCGCGGGGGCACCGCCTCGACGGCCTCGGTGGTGGCCAGGGCGACGACCGGCATGCCCAGGTGCATGGCCTCGATGAGCGACAGGCCCAGGGAGGTCCAGCGCACCGGGTGCGCGTACACCCGGCGGCGGGCCAGCTCCTCGTGCAGGCGGGCCTGCGGCAGCTCGTGGGCGCGGCCGCGCTCCGGCGGCAGCCCCAGGCGTTCGGGCAGGCCCTCGGTGGCCATGCCGAACACGTCCAGCGGGGCGGCCCCGGCCAGGCCCGGCAGGAGGTCGGTGCCGGTGGTCCTGCCGCGCCGCAGCGGCTCGTTGACGACCACGGCCGCGCGCGGCAGCTCGCCGGTCCAGCGGTGGCCGGGGTCCACGACGCCGTGCTCGATGACGGCGGTGCGGGTGCGGCCGTTGTCCCAGAAGAGGCGGTTGAAGTGCGTGACGTGGACCAGGGTGAGGTCCTCGCGGTCGGCGCAGGGGTGGCGGGTGTCGGGGACGTTGCCGTCGGGGGCGTTGTGCTCCAGGTAGACGGCGGGCACGTCGCGGCCGGGGCGGCGACCGCCCAGCCACTCCTCGGCGAGCGCGGCCTCGTGCGGGCGTTGCAGGATCACCAGGTCGACGGGCGCCTCGCGCAGCCGCTCGGGGGGCAGCTCGGTGACCGAGTCCGGCCAGGACCAGGTGCGCGCGCGGCCCAGGCCGTCGGGCCCGCGGCCGGGGAGGACGGGGACCAGGTAGGTGTGGGTGCCCTGGACGAACGCGGTGGTCCAGGAGCCGTGCACGTGCCAGATGAGGATGTTCACGCCGCCGCCTTCCGTGCCGGGG
This sequence comes from Streptomyces boetiae, assembly GCF_031845405.1. NCBI lineage: Bacteria > Bacillati > Actinomycetota > Actinomycetes > Kitasatosporales > Streptomycetaceae > Streptomyces > Streptomyces boetiae. Next base: position 76,442 of record NZ_JAVREN010000027.1, on the reverse strand, counting down.
TCCCCGTCCTGGTCGTCGCCCTGGTCGTCGCCCTGGTCCCGGCGGTGCCGGTGGTCCCGGAGGTCCCGGTCCCGGCCACCGCGGCGCCCGCCGGGCCGCCCGCCGTCAGGGCCTCGACCGCGCCGATGACCTCCTCGTCCGTGATGGAGTCCAGGCACGGGTGGCCCTCCACCGGGCAGTGCCGGGCCCTGCTGCCCGCGCACGGGCTGTCCTGCCGGCCCAGCCGCAGGTGCGGCACGCGGTAGGGCAGCCACCGGTCGGCGCTGACCACGGGCGCGAACAGGCTGACGATCGGCGTGCGCACGGCCGCCGCCAGGTGCGCGGGGCCGGTGTTGCCGGCGATGACCACCCGGGCGCCCGCCAGCACCCCGGCCAGCTCGGGCAACGCCGTGCGCCCGCCCAGGTCCAGCGCGTGCCGCCCGGCCACCCGGCGCGTCAGCGACTCCTCGCCCGGGCTGCCGGTGACGACCACCCGGTGGCCCGCGTCCGAGAGCGCGGCGGCAGCGCGGGTGGCGCGTTCCGGGGTCCAGGCACGGGCCGGGACCGCCGCGCCGGGGTGGAGCACCACGTAGGGGTCCTCGCCGGTGAGGTGGGCGGTCGCCGGGTGGCCGTCGATCCGCAGCGCCCCGTCGTCGCCCTCGGGCGGCGCGAACCCGGCCGCCTCCGCCAGCTCCAGGGCCGCCGCGGCCTCGTGCCGGTAGGCGGCGCGGCGATGCCGGAGCTGGAGCAGCGAGCCGGGGTAGTCCTCGCAGTCCGCGCCGATCCACGGAACGCCCGCCAGCTTCAGCAGCAGCGCGGCCGGGAGCGGGCTCTGGTGGTAGGAGGTGAGGATCAGGGCGCGGTCGAAGCGACGCGCGGCGATCGCGTCCACCAGCGCGCGCACCTCCTCGCGCCGCACCTCGGGCGGGTCGAAGCTCACCCAGGGCGCGTCGTAGGCCAGCACCTCGTCGGGTCCTGGCAGCAGCCGGCCGGCCGCCTCGCCCTGCGGCCCGCACAGCAGCGCGGTGTGCGAGGACCCGGCGGCCACCGCGCGGACGGCGGGGCCGGCCAGCAGCACGTCGCCCGCGCTGTCCAGGCGGACGACGAGGGTACGGGGGCCAGGCCGGGCGGCGCTCACGCCGCGCCCTCGGCGGTGGAGGCGGGGGCCCCGGCCAGCAGGCGGCGGACGGCGGTCAGCAGGTCGGGCGCCCACTCCCCGGCCGAGACGATCTCCTCGCGCCGGGTCACGGGCGTCGGCACCAGCACGCCCCGCGCCCCGGCGGCCCGCGCCGCCTCCAGGTCGCTGCCGATGTCGCCCACCACGGCCGTTCGTTCGGGGGGAACGCCCAGCCGCTCGCAGGCCGCCAGGATCAGCCCGGGGGCCGGCTTGCGGCAGCGGCAGCCCCCGGCGGGCCCGTGCGGGCAGATCGCCCAGACGCCGAACGGGCCGAGCAGCTCCTCGACCCGCCGGTTGGCCTCCATCAGCTCGGCCCGGGTGAAACGGCCGCGGGCGATGCCGGACTGGTTGCTCACCACGCCGGTCGCCACGCCGCGCGCCCGCAGCTCCGCCAGGGCCTCGTCGGCCTTGGGCTGCGGGCGCACGAGCGCCGGGTCGGCGTTGTAGGGAACGTCCTCCACCAGCGTGCCGTCGCGGTCGAAGAGCACGGCCCGGATCTCGTCCTCGCTGTCCTCCCCGGGCCCGGCCGCCGGGCGGGGCGGCCCGCCCGGCGGAGTCAGCAGCCACGGCCCCTCCGCCTGGGGAGCGGCAAAGGTGCCGGCCCCGGGCGGGTCCCACGTCGTCGGTATCGCGGCGTCAGTCATGAACGACTGAGTTGCCCGATATGCCGGAATCAAACGGTCGTCGGCGTGTCGCGGCGTGTCGCGGAGCCGGGAACGTCCGCCACGGGCACGGCCTCCCCGGCGGGCCGGGCGGACCGGTCCACGCCGCGGTGCCGCACCCAGCCCGCGAGCCAATGGCCCACCGCGGCGGGCGGGATGGCGACGCTGGTGGCCGCCATCCGGCGCACTTCCTCGCCCGTGCCGGGCCCCGGGCGCACCCGCGCGGCGGCGAACTCGGCCGTTCCCGCCAGCCACAGCGCCGCGCAGCCCGCCGCCAGGCGGGGGCGGCGCAGGGCCGCGGCGCCCAGCGCAGCCGCCCCGGCGGCCGTGACCGCCGCGTGGCGCCGCAGCCGCCCGCGCGGGGCCTCGGCGCGGGCCCACCAGCCGGGCCCGTGCAGGCGCCGCATCAGCACGTCGTCCGCGTTCCCGGCCTGGGTGCGCACCGAGACCCACGCGTCGGCCGGGCGGACCGGGTGCACGGTGTGCCGCCCGCCGACGGCCAGGGCCCAGCCCGCGTCCAGCACGCGCAGCGCCAGGTCGGCGTCCTCGCGGAACGCCCGCGGGAAGCGTTCGTCGAACCCGCCGGTCTCCTCCAGCGCGGCGCGCCGGTAGGCCATGTCGGCGGTGATCCAGCGGGCGGTTGCCAGGCCCGCGGTGTTCCGCTCCCAGTCGGTGGGGCGGCGGTCCTCGGGCAGCGGCACGGTGATCCGTGCCTGCACGCCCGCCACGTCCGCCGCCGCGGCGGCGAGGTCGGAGGTCAGGGCCGCCGCCCAGCCGGGGGCGGGCTCCACGTCGTCGTCCAGGAAGGCGATCCACGGCTCGGCGCACCGCCGCCATCCGGTGTTCCTGGCAGCCGCCGGGCCCCGGCCCAGGCCGGGGACGACCTCGACGAGGTCCCGCAGCGCGGGCGGCACGGCCACCGGCAGCGGCTCGGGGTCGTGCGCGGGGCGGTCGTCCACCAGGACGATCCGCGCGGGCGCCGGGCCGCTCTCGCGGGCCAGCGCCGCCAGCACCCGCCCCAGGCTCGGCCGCCCGAGCGTGGGGATGACGACGGCGTAGGCCGGGACGCCCCGGCCTACGCCGTCGGGGCTGGTGGCCGGCGCGGCCCCGGGCGCGTCCGGGGCGGCGGCCCAGCCGCTCCTGCCGCCAGGAGCGGTCTGAGGGCCGGGACCGCCGGGGCCGTTCGGGGAGTAGATCCGGTCCGGTAGGTCCGCGGAGGCGGACGCCGAGGCCCAACGGCCGTGACCGGCGCCGCCGTTCGCGCGGCCGTTCACCGGGCCGGTCCGCGGCCGGGGGTGCCGCCGCCGGCGAAGAGCGCCGCGCGGCGGACCACGAACGGGCCGATGGCCAGCAGGTCCACGGGCGAGGAGCCGAAGCACTCCAGCGCGTCCCTGGGGTCGTCCACCATCGGGCGTCCGGCCGTGTTCAGGCTCGTGTTGACCACCACCGGCAGGCCCGTCAGCTCCTCGAAGCGGGCCAGCATCCGCGCCACCAGCGGCTCGGCCGCCGGGTCCACGGTCTGGATGCGGGCCGTGCCGTCCACGTGCACCACGGCCGGGATGCGCTCGCGCCACTCGGGCCGCACGTCGTGCACGAACAGCATGTACGGGCTGGGCAGCGGCCCCTCGAAGACCTCGGCGGCCCGGGAGGCGAGCACCATCGGCGCCACGGGCCGGAACTGCTCGCGGCCCTTGATGTCGTTCATCCGCTCCAGGTTCCCCGACTTGCCGGGGTGGGCCAGCAGCGAGCGGTGCCCCAGCGCCCGGGGCCCGAACTCGGCGCGCCCCTGGAACCACGCCACCACGGCGTTCTCCGCCAGCGCCTCGGCCACCGCCGCGGCCACGTCCGGCGGCCGTTCGAAGGGCACCGCGGCCGTCTTCAGCCAGCCCTCCAGCTCGGCGTCCGACCAGCCGCGCCCCAGCGCGGGGCCGGGCCACGGCTCGGGGGAGCCGGACTCGGCGAAGGCCGCGTGCAGCAGCGCCCCGCCCAGCGCGGTGCCCGCGTCGCCCGCGGCCGGCTGCACCCACACCTGGCGGAACGGGCCCTCCCGCGCGATGCGGGAATTGGCCACGCAGTTCAGCGCCACGCCGCCCGCCATGGCGAGGGTGTCGTCCCCGGTGCGGCCGTGCAGCCAGCGCACCAGGTCCAGCAGCGTCTCCTCCAGCACCGCCTGGGCGCTGGCCGCCAGGTCCGCGTGGTCCTGCGTCCAGGCCCGCTCGGGGGCCAGCGGCGGAGTGAACTCCGACCAGGGAACGCCCGCCGCCACGAAGCCGCCGTCCTGCGTGGAGTGCACGTAGCGCCGCAGCTCCGGCAGGAACCGCGGCGTGCCGTAGGAGGCCAGGGCCATCACCTTGTACTCGTCGCTGGAGCGCAGGAAGCCCAGGTGCTCGGTCAGCCCCTCGTAGACCAGCCCGAGGGAGTGCGGCAACTGCTGGCTGTGCAGCGGCTCCAGCGCGTCCCCGGTCCGGCGCGCCGCCAGGTGCGAGGCCGCCTCGCCGCGGCCGTCCAGCACCAGCACCGAGCAGGTCTCGGCCGCCGGGGCGGCGAAGGCGGCGGAGGCGGCGTGCGCCATGTGGTGCGGCACGAAGCGCACGAGGTCCGGGTCGAGCCCCGGCAGCGCCTCGGCCAGGAACCCGGGCGCCTCGGTGGCGTACGTCAGCCGCAGGTGGTCCCACGGGTCGTCCAGGCCCAGCGCCTCGGCCGGGCGGGCCAGGGCCGGGTCGAAGGAGTAGGTGACCGCGTCCAGGTCCTCGGGGCGCAGGCCGGCCTGGCCCAGGCACCAGGCGGCGGCCTTCTCCGGCTGCTCCCAGGCGGCGAAGGGGACGGGGCGCTTGCCGTGCTTGCGGCGGGAGAAGCGTTCCTCCTCGGCCGCGGCGAGGGTGCGGCCGTCCACCACCAGGGCGGCGGCCGGGTCGTGGAAGAGGGCGTTGATGCCGAGTACGCGCATGGTGACTTCCTCCGGCTGCTCGGAGCGCTGGCGGGTGTCGTGACGGGCGGGACGAGTGGGGCTGGTGGGGCAGGAGGGACGGACAGGGCCAGGGGCAACCGCGGGGCCCGCCCTCGGGCGTCGAGCCTGCGGGAGGCCGTTCAGGCCGGGACCGGGGCCCGGTCGCGGTACCAGGCGATGGTGCGGGCCAGGCCCTCCTCGGCCGGGACCCGCGGCTCCCACTGGAGCTTGCCGCGGGCCAGGGTGATGTCGGGGCAGCGGACGGTCGGGTCGTCCACGGGCCGTTCGATCAGCCGCACCGGCGAGGAGGACCCCGTCAGCCGGATCACCAGCCGCGCCAGGTCCTCCATCGACATCTCCACGGGATTGCCCAGGTTGACCGGGCCGCGCAGGTCGGACTCGGCCATCGCCAGCACCCCGGCGACCGTGTCGTCCACGTACGTCAGGGAACGGGTCTGCCGCCCGTCCCCGGTCACCGTCAGCGGCTCGCCCGCCAGCGCCTGGCGGATGAACGTCGGCACCGCCCGCCCGTCGTAGCCGCGCATCCGCGGCCCGTAGGTGTTGAACAGCCGCACGATGCCGGTGTCCGTGCCGTGCACACCGGCCTCGGCCGTGGTCAGCGCCTCGCCGAACCGCTTGGCCTCGTCGTACACGCTGCGCGGGCCCACGGGGTTGACGTTGCCCCAGTACGTCTCGCTCTGCGGGTGCTGCCGCGGATCGCCGTACACCTCCGAGGTGGAGGCCAGCACGAACCGGGCGCCGTGCCGCCGCGCCACGGCCAGGGCGTTGCGCGTGCCCAGGCTGCCCGTCTCCAGCGTGTGCAGGGGCAGCCGCAGGTAGTCGGCGGGGGAGGCGGGGGAGGCGAAGTGCAGCACCAGGTCGGGCGCGGGGTCCACGTCGAACGGGTCGCACACGTCGGTGCTGCTCAGCGTGAACCCCTCGCGGCCCGTCAGGTGGGCCACGTTCTCCGGGTCGGACGTGCACAGGTCGTCGACGCAGGTGACGGCGGTGCCCCGGTCGAGCAGCGCGGTGCACAGGTGCGAGCCGAGAAACCCGGCACCCCCGGTGACGACAGCGTGTCGGAACGGCATCTCATCTCCTCTCGTCAGCCCCTCGTCACCCGTGGTCACCCTCGGTTGGTGTCCGTCCACAGGAACGACCGCTCACAAGTACCCGCCGAAAATTGGGGCAAACGGGGGTGTTCTCCCCGTCGTGCCGGGTACCTGCCACCGGGTCCCCGCGCGAAAGGACGGTGCGCCCCATGACGCCCCCGACGACACGCCAGCCCTCGCCCGACCCCACGCCCGATCCCGCGCCGGGAGGGGAGCCCGCCACGCCCGGCTCGGGCCTGCGGGTCGTGGTCGTCGGCGCCACCGGGAACGCCGGGAGCGCCGTCGTCCGCGCCCTCTCCGGCGACCCCGCCGTCTCCTCGGTCCTCGGCCTCGCCCGCCGGGTGCCCGACTGGCCGGTGGAGAAAACGACCTGGGCCGCGGTCGACCTGCGCACCGGCGACCGGGCGCGCGCCGAGCTGGCCGGCCACTTCCAGGGGGCCGACGCGGTCATTCACCTGGCGTGGATGATCCAGCCCTCCCGCGACCCGCTGATGACCTGGCGCACCAACGTCCTGGGCACCGTCCAGGTGTTGCGCGCGGTGGCAGCCGCCCGCGTGCCCGCCCTGATCGCCGCCTCCTCCGTGGCCGCCTACGCCCCCGGCCCCAAGGACCGCCTCGTCGCCGAGGACTGGCCCACCCACGGCTGGCCGAACGCCGCCTACAGCCGCGAAAAGGCGTACGTGGAACGGCTGCTGGACGCCTTCGAGCTGGAGCAGCCCGAGGTGCGGGTGGTGCGGATGCGGCCGGGCTTCCTCTTCTCCCGCGAGGCCGCGGCCGAGCAACGCCGCCTGTTCCTGGGCCCGTTGCTCTTCGGCCCGATGGTGCGGCCCGAGCTGAGCCCGCTGGTGCCCGACGTGCCCGGGCTGCGCTTCCAGGTGCTGCGCACCTCCGACGCCGCCGAGGCGTACCGGCTGGCCGTGACCCGCCCGGTGTGCGGGCCGTTCAACCTCGCCGCCGAGCCGGTCGTCGACCCCGCCCTCCTCGCCCGCCTCTTCGGCGCGCGCCCCGTGCGGATGCCGCGCCCGCTGCTGCGCACCGCGCTGGCGGCGGCCTGGCGCACGCGGCTGGCGCCCGCCCCGCCGCAGCTCTTCGACGCGCTGATGCGCATCCCGCTGATGGACTGCACGCGCGCCCACGAGGAGCTGGGCTGGCGGCCCCGCGCCGGCGCCGAGGAGGCCCTGCGCGACCTCGTGCACGGCCTGCGCCACGGCACCGGGATGACCACCCCGCCCCTGGCCCCGAGCGTGCGGGGCGGCCGGCTCGGGGAGTTCGCCACCGGCGTCGGCCGGCGCCCCTGAGGCGTAACGCCCATGACGCTCAACGCCCTTGGCGGGCGCGATCCCGCCGCCTCCCCTCTCCCCCTCTCCCCTGACGGAAGGTCAGCCATGAGCCGGACAGTCGCCGACCACCTCCTCGCCCGCCTCCGCGACTGGGACGTCGAGTACGTCTTCGGCTATCCCGGAGACGGCATCAACGGCCTCCTCGCCGCCTGGGGCCGCGCCGAGGACAACCCCCGCTTCGTGCAGGCCCGGCACGAGGAGATGGCCGCCTTCCAGGCCGTGGGCTACGCCAAGTACGCCCAGCGGCTCGGGGTGTGCACGGCCACCTCGGGCCCCGGCGCCATCCACCTCCTCAACGGCCTCTACGACGCCGCCCTCGACCACGCCCCCGTCCTGGCCGTCGTCGGCCAGACCGACCGCTCGGCCATGGGCGGCTCCTACCAGCAGGAGGTGGACCTGCACGCGCTGTTCAAGGACGTGGCCGCCTACCTGGAGACCGTCACCGTCCCCGAGCAGCTTCCCAACGTCCTCGACCGCGCCGTCCGTGCCGCGCTGGCCCGCCCCGGCCCCGCCGTCGTGATCGTGCCCGCCGACGTCCAGACGCTCGAATACACCGCGCCGGGGCACGCGTTCAAGATGGTGCCCTCCAGCCGCGACCGCAGCGCCTACACCACCGCCCCGGCCGACGACGCCCTGGCCCGCGCCGCCGAGGTGCTCAACGCCGGGGAGCGGGTGGCGATCCTCATCGGGCAGGGCGCCGCCGGGGCCCGTGCCGAGGTGGAGGAGACCGCCGTCCGGCTCGGCGCGGGCGTGGCCAAGGCCCTGCTGGGCAAGGACGCGCTGCCCGACACCCTGCCCTACGTCACCGGCACCATCGGCCTGCTGGGCACCCGGCCCTCCTGGGACCTGATGCGGGAGTGCGACACCCTGCTGACCATCGGGTCCAGCTTCCCCTACAGCCAGTTCCTGCCCGAGTTCGGGCAGGCCAGGGGCGTGCAGATCGACGCCGACCCCACCGCCATCGGCATGCGCTACCCCTACGAGGTCAACCTCGTCGGCGACGCCCGCACCACCCTGCACCGCCTGCTGCCGCTGCTGAACGCCAAGGCGGACGCGGCCGAACGCCACCGGCGCATCGCGGAGGGCGTGGAACGCTGGCGCGACGTCCTGGCCCGCCAGGCCGAGCTGGTCGACGCCGACCCCATCAACCCCCAGTACGTCGCGCACTGCCTCGACCCGCTGCTGCCCGAGAACGCCGTCCTGGCCGTGGACTCCGCCTCCGTCACCAACTGGTACGCCCGCCACATCCGGATGCGTGGCACGATGCGCGCCTCGCTCTCCGGGACGCTGGCCACGATGGGGTGCGCGGTGCCGTACGCGATCGGCGCCAAGTTCGCCCACCCGGACCGGCCGGCGGTCGCGCTGGTGGGGGACGGGGCGATGCAGATGAACGGCATGGCCGAGCTGATCACGGCCGCCAAGTACCGGCACGCCTGGCAGGACCCGCGGCTGGTGATCGGGGTGTGGAACAACCAGGACCTCAACCAGGTCACCTGGGAGATGCGGGCCATGGGCGGCGCCCCGCAGTTCCTGCCCTCGCAGGAGCTGCCCGACGTCTCCACCGCCGCGTTCGCCCGCTCGCTCGGGCTGGCCGGAATCCGCGTGGAGAAGCCGGAGGACGTGGAGCCCGCCTGGCGGGAGGCGCTGAGCCACGACGGGCCGGCCGTCGTGGAATTCCTCACCGACCCGGCCGTTCCGCCGATCCCGCCCTCCGCGACCTGGGAGCAACTGGAGTCCACGGCCAAGGCGCTGCTGAAGGGGGACACCGACCGGCGCTCGGTCCTGGGCAAGGGCCTGAAGTCCAAGCTCCAGGAGTTCCTGGCCGGGGGAGAGCGCGGCAAGGACGAGTGAGCGGCAAGGACGAGTGAGGGGACAACGCCCCGGGCCGGGGCGGCGGCTCAGCGGGACAGGCCGCGACCGCCGTCCGTCCCCTCCCGGCGCCGGCGCACCACCCGCCACACCAGGCGGGCCACCCCCAGGGCGACCAGGAACGGCCGCAGCCGGGCCGGGACCAGGCGCAACAGCGCGCGTTTCAGCACCATCCGCTCCCTTCGGGGCCGTTCGACGGCATCCTGATACGTGCCGCGCGTGCCTCCACCTTCTCACCCGGGCGCGCCCCCGGCCACCGCTGCGGGCGCCGGCCCGGGGAAGCCGGAACGGGTGGCCCGGGGTCGCCGGGCCACCCGTGATCGCATTCGCGGCGGGGTCACCGACGCGAACCGGCGAACTCCCGCTCGCCGAGCACCTGCCGCAGGTACCGGCCGTAGTCCGAGGCCGCGCCCACGCGCTCGATCGCCGCCTGGAGGCCGGCCCGGTCGAGCGTTCCCATCCGGTACGCCACCTCCTCGATGCAGGCGATCTGCGTACCCTGCCGCTGCTGCACCACCCGCACGTAGTTCGACGCCTCCATCAGGCTCTCGTGCGTGCCGGCGTCCAGCCACATGGTGCCGCGGCCCAGGTCGATCAGGCGCGCCCGGCCGTCCTCGACGAACCGCCGGTTGACGTCGCTGATCTCCAGCTCGCCCCGCCCCGAGGGGGTGACCGCGGCGGCGTAGTCCAGCGCCTCGTTGTCGTAGAGGTACAGGCCGGTCACGGCGAGGTTGGACTTGGGGTGCTCCGGCTTCTCCTCGATGTCGACCAGCCGGCCGTTGTCGAGGACCGCGACGCCGTAGCGGTGCGGATCGGCCACCGGGTAGCCGAAGAACGTCGCGCCCTCCAGCTTGGCGACCTGCTCCCGCAGCAGCGGGGCGAGGTCGTGGCCGTGGAAGATGTTGTCCCCGAGGATGAGGGCGACCTGCTCGTCGCCGACGAACTCGCGGCCCTGGATCAGCGCGTCGGCCACGCCGCGCGCCTTGTCCTGCTCGGCGTAGGTGAGGTTGATGCCGAGCTGGCTGCCGTCGCCCAGGAGGGTGCGGTACTGGTCGAGGTGGCCCGGCATGCTGATCACCAGGATGTCCTTGATCCCGGAGAGCATCAGCACCGACAGGGGGTAGTAGATCAGCGGCTTGTCGAAGACCGGCAGCAGCGACTTGGACAGCACCTGGGTCAGCGGGCGCAGCCGGGTGCCGGTGCCGCCCGCCAGGATGATTCCGCGCATCAGCCGCGCGTCTCCTCTCGTGTAGGTCCTCCGGCGGCCTCGGCGGCCCCGGCGGCGGGATGCGCGCCGTTCACCCCCGCGAGCAGCGGTTCCCACCACTGGGGGTGGTCCTTGTACCAGGCGACGGTCTCGGCCAGGCCCTCGTCGAAGGACCGGCTCGGCCGGTAGCCCAGCTCGGCGGCGGCCTTGCCCCAGTCCACCGAGTACCTGCGGTCGTGGCCCTTGCGGTCCTCGACCCAGGCGATCCGGTCCTCGCCCAGCCCCATCAGGTCCAGCAGGGTGTGGGTGAGTTCGAGGTTGGACAGCTCGGCGCCGCCGCCGATGTTGTAGACCTCGCCGGGGCGGCCGTGCGCCAGGGCCAGCAGCACGCCCCGGCAGTGGTCGTCCACGTGCAGCCAGTCCCGCACGTTCTTGCCGTCGCCGTAGAGCGGGACGGACTGGCCGCGCATCAGCCGGGTGACGAAGTGCGGGATGACCTTCTCGGGGAACTGGTACGGGCCGTAGTTGTTGGAGCAGCGGGTGATGCGGACGTCCATGCCGTACGTCCGCGCGTAGGCCAGGCACATCAGGTCGGCCGAGGCCTTGCTCGCGGAATAGGGTGAGTTGGGCGCCAGCGGGTCGGTCTCCGGCCAGGAGCCCATCGGGATCGAGCCGTAGACCTCGTCCGTGGAGACGTGCAGGAAGGTGCCGGCCCCGGCCGCCATCGCCGCGTTCAGCAGCGTCTGGGTGCCCAGGACGTTCGTCGTGACGAACCCGGCCGCCGAGACGATCGACCGGTCGACGTGCGACTCGGCCGCCAGGTGCAGCACGCGGTGCTGCCCCCGCATCACCGCCGCGGCCAGCTCCGCGTCGCAGATGTCGCCGCGGACGAAGCGCAGCCGCGGGTCGTCGATCACCGGGGCGAGGTTGGCCAGATTGCCGGCGTACGTCAGCTTGTCCAGCACGGTCACCTCGGCGGGGCCGCCGGGCCCGGCCAGCAGCATCCGCACCAGCGCCGAGCCGATGAAGCCGGCGCCGCCGGTCACCAGCAGCCGCTCGCCCTCGAACGACGGGGTGCCGTCCTTGGGGGCGCCGGCGTCAGCCATCGGCCCCCACCTCGTCCAAGGGCTCGGACGCCGTCAGGAAGACGACGGCGTCCTCGATGGTCGGGCAGTCGAAGAGGAACGTCGCGGGCACCTCGCGCCCGAGGAAGTCCTCCAGGTCGGCCGTCATCTGCACCAGCTGCACCGAGGACAGGCCCAGCTCGCGGAAGACGGCCTCCGAGGAGACCTCCGCCGCGTCGACGCGCAGCATCTCCGCGATCGAGGCGATCAGCCAGTCCTGGACCTGCCAGGGGGTGGGCGACGTCGAGTCCATCACGATTCCTCCGTGTGTGCAGTCTGGGCCTTCTGACCGTTGCGGGCATCCGGGGCGTACTCCCCGGCGAGGTACGAGGTGCGGCAGGCGGCGCGCCGCAGCTTGCCACTGGAGGTCTTCGGCACCGCGTTGGGGCCGACCACCACCACGTCGTGCAGCGCCACGCCGTGATCGGCGGCGACCGCCACGCCGGCCGCCCGCACGATGGCGGCGCGCTTGGCCCCGGCCTCCTCGCCGGGGCCGACGGCGCCCTGTCCGGCGCCGACCACCACGACCACGCGCTCCTCGCCGCCGTCGTCCACGGCGAAGGCCGCGACGCAGCCCTTGCGGATGGCGTCGTGCGACTCCTCGACGGTGGACTCGATGTCCTGCGGGTAGTGATTGCGCCCGCCGACGATGATCAGGTCCTTGCAGCGGCCGGTCACGTACAGCTCGCCGTCGTGCAGGAAGCCCAGGTCGCCGGTGCGCATGTGCGGCACCTGCGGGCCCTCCGCCGGGATCGCGCGGAAGGTCTCCTCGGTGGCCCGCTCGTTGCCCCAGTAGCCGATGGGCAGCAGCGGCCCGCCGACCCAGATCTCCCCGACCCGTCCGGGCGGAGTCGGGACGCCGGTCTCGGGGTCCGCGATCAGGACCGTGCGGTCCAGCAGGGGCGCGCCGCAGCTGATCAGCGTGGTGGTGTCGGCGGCGCCGTCCGCGGCGCCCTCGACCGGGATGATCAGGTCCTGCTGGAACGCGTCCTTGTCCAGCGTCAGCCGGTTCGGCACCTGGCGGGCGTCGACGGCGGTGACCAGCAGCGTTGCCTCGGCCAGCCCGTAGCAGGGCCACCAGGCGGCCGGGTTGAAGCCGTAGGCCGAGAAGCGCCGGGTGAACGCGTCGAGCGTGGCCGGCCGTACGGGCTCGGCGCCGTTGAACGCGATCTTCCAGTGGCTGAAGTCCAGGCCCTCGATGTCGCTGTCGCGCACGCGGCCCACGCACAGGTCGAAGCAGAAGTTCGGGCCGCCCGCGACGTGGGCCCGGTACCGGGCGATGGCGCGCAGCCAGCGGGCCGGGCGCTTGAGGAACGTCATCGGCGTCATCAGCACCGAGGAGCCGCCGGCCCACAGCGGGTGGAGCAGGTTGCCGATCAGGCCCATGTCGTGGAAGAGCGGCAGCCAGCTCACGAACCGCGGCACCTCCTCCAGGCCGAAGGAGGCGCCGATCATGGCCAGGTTGTGGGCGAGCGCGCCGTGGGTGACCACGACGCCCTTGGGCGCCGAGGTGGACCCGGAGGTGTACTGGAGGAAGGCGACGTCGTCGGCGCCGGCCGGGTGGTCCGCCGCCGGGTCCGGCGTCTCGCCCAGCATCTCGGAGGGGCGCCGCCACACCACGTCGGCCAGCTCGGGCGCCACGCCCTGGATCGCCTCGACGTCGGCGTCGGAGGCCGAGTGGACCACCGCGCGCGGCCGGCAGTCGGCCACGATCGAGCGCAGCGTCTCCACCCGCTGACGGGATTGCACGGGCAGCGGCGGGTAGGCCGGGACGGGGATGACGCCGGCGCGCATGCAGCCGAGGAAGCCGCGCACGAAGTCCGCGCCCTCGGGCAGCAGCAGCAGCGCCCGGTCCCCGGTCTTCAGGCCCGCGGCGCGCAGCCCGGCGGCCACGGCCCCGACCTCACGGTCGAGCGTGGCGTAGGTGAGCTGCTCCTCCTCGGTCCCCTCGGGGCTGTCCTCGGCGACGAAGGCGCAGGCCAGGGCATCGGGCGTCGCCTGCGCGTGCTCGCGCAGGCGGTCCAGGAGCAGGTCCGGCACGGCGGGCCGGCCGGTGGTCTGGGCGGGAGTGGAAGCGATGGTGGTCATGGTCGTGGGGGTCCTCTTCTCTTCCTGTTCCTGTTCGTCCGTCCGGCGGGTCAGGGGGAGACGAGCAGGCTCATCCGCTCCAGGCCGTACGCCCCCTGGCGGGAGCGCGGCACCGGTGCCTCCTGGGGGTCGAGCGAGAGCCGGTCGAGGATGGGGTAGTAGGCGCGGAACGTCAGGGTGGACAGCAGGCGGGAGAGCGCCGCGCCCGGGCAGAAGTGCGGGCCGGCGCCGAAGCCCAGGTGCTCGCCCTTGTTCTCCCGGTCGATGTCGAAGCGGTCCGGGTCGGGGAACTGCCGGGGGTCGCGGTGGGCCGAGCCGATCACCAGGTGGCACAGCGCGCCGGTGGGGATCGTCACGCCGTGCAGCTCGATGTCCTCCGTCGTGCGGCGCAGCGTCCACTGGATCGGGCTGTAGATCCGCAGGTATTCGTCGATGAACTCCCCGGTGAGGTCCGGGTTGTCCACCAGCCGCTTCGCCAGCGCCGGGTCGGAGAGCAGCATGTGCATGCCGCCGCCGAGGAGGTTCATCGTGGTCTCGTGGCCGGCGGCGACGAACGAGTAGGCCATGGCGGCCAGCTCGTCCTGGGTGCAGTTGCCGGCCTGCTGCTGCTCCACCAGGGCGCCGAGGATGTCGTCGCGGTTGGGCTCCTTGCGGCGGGCGATGGCGAGTTCGGTCATGTAGTTGCCGAACTCCAGCAGGTCCTCCAGGAACCCGGGCACCTCGTCCGGGTCCAGGCCGGCGGCCACGGCGAACATGTCCATCACGGCCTGGCTCCACCGCCGGAAGTCGTCCTTCCGGTCGCGCGGGATGCCGAGCATGTCGCCCACCACCCGCAGGGGCAGCGTCGCGGTGACGTCCTCGATCCACTCCACCCGGTCGCCCTTGAGGGCGTCGGCGATCACCTCGTCGATGACGGTCTGCACCCAGTCCTGCAGGGTGAGGACGAGGCGCGCGTTGAACGCCCGGTTGGCGTTGCGCCGCAGCCGGGTGTGCTCCGGGGCGTCGCGGTTGATCATCATCGGCATGTCGAAGCGGCCGCGCATGACCTCGTTGGAGAACCGGTTCTTGTCGCGCAGCGCGTTCGACACGTCCTCGTAGCGGCTGAGTACGTAGAAGTCCTCCCCCTCGGACGTCCCCTCGGGAACGAGGTGGACGGGGGCCTCGTCCCGCAGCACCTGGTAGGTGGGGAACGGGTTGAGCCGGTACTCCGGGTCGGAGAGGTCGATGGCGATGGTCGTCATGTCACGTCCTTGGAAGCCTGGGGGACGGGGTTCGGGTCGGACAGGTCGGGCGCGGTCGGGTTCGGGGGCGGCGCGGTCGGGCGTGCTCGGGTGCGAGCGAGGGCGTGGGGCGCGCGTCAGGCGCCGGGGGCGGCCGGCGGCTCCAGGAAGCCCGCCTCGACGAAGCCCCGCAGGAAGGTGTGGACCAGGCCGGTGTCCAGCGGCGGGCAGGCCAGGCCGGTCCCGCCCTCCTCCAGCCACTGCCGGGTCAGGCCGGACTCGGAGAACGGCAGCTTGGTGTCGTCGATGCTCTCGTGCAGGAAGGGCGCCAGGCCCAGCAGCGCGAGGGTGCCGGCGTTGCGGCCGGTGATCCGGTCGCGCCAGTCGCCGAACGCCAGGCGGCCCAGCGGGTAGCCGAACTCCTCGACCGCGTCGAAGAGCTGGGGCCAGGTCATCGACTCCGGGTTGACCAGGTGGAAGGTGCGGCCGTGGAGCGCGGGCCGGCTCGCGGCGGCCACCACCGCCGCGGCGACGTAGTCGATCGGCGCCGGCTGCACCGGCATCACGGCCACCGAGGAGGGCGCGATCCGGGCCTGCACGCAGCCCTTGAGGATCATCGACAGGTGGTCGAACCGGTTGAACGCGCCGGTCACGCTGTGGCCGCCGGTGTTGATCCGGTGAATCGTCACGGGCAGGCCGCGCTCCCCGGCGTAGCGCATCATGCGCTCGGCCACCCACTTGGTCTGCGCGTAGCCGACCACCAGCGGGCCGCTGGTCTCCATGTCCACGGTCTCGTCGACCGTCTCGGCCGCGAACTCCTTGGAGGAGAAGACGCCCACGGTGGAGATGAAGTGGACCGGGCGCGGCGCGCCGCTGGTGGCCAGCCGCAGCACCTCGCGGGTGCCGGCGACGTTCGCCCCCTGGAGGCCCTTGTAGCCGTAGGTCCACTTGACCATGCCGCCGCAGTGGACGATGTCCCCGACGGCGTCGTGCAGCGCGTTGAACCGGGCCGCGTCCAGGCCCAGGCCCGGCTTGGCGAGGTCGCCGAGGACCGGGACGATCCGGGAGCGGTAGGGCTCGGGGTCGATGCCGTAGTGCAGGAGGTTCTCCGTCAGCCTGCGCATCGCGTGGTCCTCGTCGCGGGCGCGGACCAGGCAGTGGACCTCGCCCTGGCGCTGCTTCATCAGCTCGTCCAGCAGGAACGCGCCGACGAAGCCGGTGGCGCCGGTCAGCAGCGTCGGGGCGGCCGGGTCGTAGGGCTCCGGCTCCCCGGTGACCGCGATCTCCGCGTCCAGCGCGGCCAGTTCGGTCATCTGGGGCACGGTCATGGACTTCGAGGGCTTGGCCTTCGCCTTGGGCTTGGCCGGCGCGGGGGCGGCGGCGGGGGCCGGGGCGGTCTGCGCGGCGGGGGCCTGCCCCGCCTCGGTGGGCGCGGTGGTCATGTCCGGTGCGTCGTCCTTCCAGATGCCGATGATGTAGCGCGCCAGCGAGGTCAGCGACCCCTGGTCGAAGAAGGCCTCCACCGGCACGGAGACGTCGAGCCAGCGCTCCACGTCGGTGCGCAGTTCGGCGATCATCAACGAGTCGGCGAGCCCTTCCAGGGAGGCTTTGGGGTCGATCTCCTCGGGCCGCATGCCGAGGATGCGGGCCATGCTGCGGCCGAGGTGGTCCACCAGCTCGCGGGTGCGCTCCGGCTCCGGCGTCGCCCGCAGGCGGTTGGCGTCGAGGGCGGGCAGCGTGTCCCCGCCGTCCGCGGCGCCGGAGGCGGGGCGTTCCGCCACCAGGCGTTCGAGCATCGAGGGGGCGACGGAGCGGTAGGCGACGCCCGTCAGCTCCGCCAGGAGCCGCCCGTCGGCGTCGGTCATCCGCAGGTCGCCCAGAATCGTGCCGTCCTCCGCCTCGCGCAGCACCGCGACGGACTCCATCCGCACGTCCGCCGCCTGGAGGGCGGCCTTGAGGTCGCCCGTCACCATGTGCGCGCACCCGGTGCCGAGCTGGACGGGTCGGTCGGCGGGGATGGCGTCGAGGTCGTCGGGGAGCGTGGCGATGGCCAGGAGCTGGATGCACGCGTCGATCAGCAGCAGCTCGGGGCGGATCCCGGCGAGGACGCCCGCGGCGTCCGGGGCCGGCGGGACCACCGTGCCGACGGCCGCCCGGTCGCCGCTGCGGGCGCCCCGGATCAGCCGGAAGCTCGGGCCCAGCCGGAAGAGCGGGTGCCACGCCCGCTGGTAGAACTCCTCCTCGGTCAGCACCCGCCGGCTGCGCTCCAGGGCACCGGCGTAGTCGGGGCCCCCGCCCTCGGCGGCGGCCGGCAGCGCGGCCGGCTCCTGCCCCTCGGGAACGGCCTCCAGCACCGTCTCGAAGTGCAGCTTCCAGCCCGCCTCGGGGCCGCCGCTGAAGAGGCGCGCCCGGGCCCGCCCCGCCGAGGGCGGGTCGACCACGACCTGGACGGTGGCGGAGTCCTCCTCGCCCAGCACCAGCGGCCGGGAGATCGACAGCTCCTGCGTGCGCGCCGGGCAGCCGAACGCCCGTTCCGCGCAGCGCAGCACCAGCTCGATGAAGACCATGCCGGGCACCACCAGCCGCCCGTGGACGCGGTGCTCCTCCAGGAACGGCACCTGCCGCAGCGACAGTTCGCTCTCGCCGACGACGCCGCCGGTGGCGGTGCTCAGCATGCGCGGGGTCAGCCCGACGCCCTCGCCGGTGTAGGGCGTGCGGGAGAGCGCGGCCTGCGGGTCGACGTCCGGCCAGTAGGCGTGGCGCTGGAAGGGGTACGTCGGGAGCTGGACCGGCCGGGCGGGGCGGGGGCCGTTGATCCGGGTCCAGTCGAGGTCGACGCCCGCCGCCCAGACGCGGGCG
Organism: Streptomyces boetiae; assembly: GCF_031845405.1. Classification (NCBI taxonomy): domain Bacteria; kingdom Bacillati; phylum Actinomycetota; class Actinomycetes; order Kitasatosporales; family Streptomycetaceae; genus Streptomyces; species Streptomyces boetiae. The sequence continues at coordinate 58,858 of NZ_JAVREN010000027.1, read as the reverse complement.
GCGGCCAGCAGCAGGGCGCCGACGCCGTCCTCGGCGCCGGTGTCCCCGGCGGGGGACGGGAGGCAGGCCGCGGCGACGGCCTCCTCGTCCTCCTCCTCGCGGGGGAGGGCGAGGAACGCGGGCCCCACCGCGGGGCGCCCGAGGTCGACCACGGCCTGGACCGAGCGCTCGCGGATGGCGCGCGCGGTCCCGGCCGCGTCCTCGCCCGGCGCGGCGGTCGCCTCCTCGCCGTCGGGCAGCAGCTCGGCGGTGGGCGTGCGGCGGGCGACCTCCTGCGGGCCGGCGAGGCCGGCCGCGACGCGGGCGCCCTCGGCGGCGGTCCAGACGCCCGCCAGCGCGGCGGCGGCGTGGGCCGCGGGGCCGTGGCCGACGACCAGGTCCGGCCGCACGCCCACCGCGGACCACCAGCGGCCCAGGGCCAGGGCGGCGGCGTACGCCACGAGGCCGGAGGCGCCGGGCGTCGCCGCACCGGACTCGGCCGCCGCCCTCAGCGGCGCCGCGGCCTCCGGGCCGACGGCCTCCGCGAGCTCCTCCACGAGCGCGGCCACCGCGGGCGAGCGCCGGATCAGCGCGGCCAGCAGGCGGCCGTCGCCGGCCTCCTCCTCCCGGTGCGGGACGACGAAGGCCACGCGCGGCGGGCCCTCGGAGCGGCGGCGGCCCTCGACGGCGCCGGGGACGGCCTCGCCCCGCGCCACGGCGTCCAGCCGCTCCGCGGCCTCCGCGAGGCTCCCCGCGAGGACGGCGGCGCGGTCGGCCAGGTCGGCCCGGCCCACTCCGGCCGTCCAGGCCACGTCGGCCAGGCGCGGGGCGTTCCCCCCGGCCTGCCCGTCCCGCGCGGCGGCCCAGGAGGCCAGCCGCGCGGCCCCGGCCCGCAGCGCCATCGCGCCGTGGCCGCTGACCTTGACGAGGAACGGCCCCTCCGCGGCGCCCGCCTCGTCCTGCGCACCCTCCGGCGCGGGCGCGGACTCGATCACCGCGTGGGCGTTGGTCCCGCCGAAGCCGAAGGAGGAGACGCCCGCGACGCGCCGCTCCGAGCGCCACGGCGTGGCGGTCGTCGGCACCGTCACCGGGAGCTGCTCCCAGGCGATGTACGGGTTGGGGGTGGCCAGGTTGAGGTGGGGCGGGATCAGGCCGCGCTCCACCGTCAGGACGGCCTTGATGAGGGCGGCGATGCCCGCGCCGGCCTCCAGGTGGCCGATGTTGGTCTTCACCGAGCCGAGCGCGACCGGGCCCGCGCCGCTCTCCTTGCGGCCCTCGCCGAGCACGGCGGCCAGCGCGCGCACCTCGATCGGGTCGCCCAGCGAGGTGCCGGTGCCGTGCGCCTCCACGTACCCCACCTCGGCGGGGCGGACCCCGGCGACGTCCAGGGCCTTGCGGATGACGTCCTGCTGGGCGGGGCCGCGCGGCACGGTCAGGCCGGAGCTGCGGCCGTCCTGGTTGGTCGCGGTGCCGCGCACCACGGCCCACACGCGCTGCCCGGACTCGCGGGCCACGTCCGCGCGGCGCAGCACGACCACGCCGCAGCCCTCGCCGCGCACGTAGCCGTCCGCCGAGGCGTCGAAGGTCTTGCAGCGGCCCTCGGGGGAGAGCATCTGCGCCTTGGACAGCGCCACCGTCGTTCCCGGGGACAGCATCAGGTTGACGCCGGCGACGAGCGCGGTGTCGCACTCCCCGGCGCGCAGGGCCTGGGCGGCCAGGTGCAGGGCGACCAGGGAGGAGGAGCAGGCGGTGTCCACCGTCATGCTCGGGCCCTCAAGGCCCAGGGCGAACGACAGCCGGTTGGAGGCCATGTTCTGCGAGCCGCCGGTGGCGGCGTAGGCGTCGATGGCGGACACGTCGCTGGTCGACAGGCGCAGGCGCTCGAAGTCGCTGCCGCCCATGCCGACGAAGACGCCGGTGCGCGAGCCGCGCAGCGAGTCCGGGGCGATGCCGGCGTGCTCCAGCGCCTCCCAGGCCACCTCCAGAACGAACCGGTGCTGCGGGTCGACGCCAACGGCCTCGCGCGGCGGGATCCCGAACAGCCCGGCGTCGAACTCCCGTACCCCGTCGACGAATCCGCCGTGGCGCGAGTACGTCCGGCCCGCGGCGCCGGGATCGGGATCGTAGAAGTCGTCGACCTTCCAGCGGTCGGCGGGCACCTCCACCACGCCCGAGCGGCCGTCCACCAGCAGTTCCCAGAAGGACTCCAGGCCCACCGCGCCGCCGGGGAAGCGGCATCCCATGCCGACCACCGCGATGGGCTCGGTCAGCAGCCGCCGGGCGTCGGCGGCCTCGGCGCGCGCGGCCTTCAGCTCCACCAGGGCGCGGCGCAGTACCTCGGCCGAGCGCCCCGCGTCGGCCGTTTCCGCCGGGGCCGCCGCTTTCGTCGCCTGATTCGTCATGACATCTCCCGTGGGCTCGTCGTGGATTCCTGCGACTGCGACTGCTCCAGCTCCTGGTCGAGCAGGTCGAGGAGCTCGGCCTCGGAGAGGCCGTCGAGGGTTTCACCGGGTGCGGCCGGCTGGTCCGCCGCGTCCTGCGGCAGCGCCAGCACCGTCGTCAGCAGGTAGTCGGTCAGCGCGGCGATGGTCGGGTGCTCGAAGGCGGCGGTGGCCGGCAGGTCGGTGCCCAGCAGCCGGTCGACGCGCTTCTTCAGCTCGACGCTCATCAGCGAGTCCATGCCGGCGTCGGCGAAGCCGGCGTCCCGGTTGAGCCGCTGCTCCTCGTCGCGCCCGAGGACCGCGGCGACCTCCCGCTGCAGCAGGTCCTCCATCAGCCGCACGCGGGCCGCGCCGCGGGCGACCCGCAGGCCGCGCAGCACCTCCTCGTCGGCGGCTGCGGCGGCCTCGCGGCGGGTGCCGAGCTCGGCGAGCAGCGGCCGGCGGCGGCGGGCCTCCAGCACCGGGCGGAAGCGGTCCCAGTCGGCCGGGGCCACCGTCACCTGCCGGTGGTCGTGGGCGGCGAGCAGGCGTTCCAGCGCGGCGAAGCCGACCGGGTCGGGCAGCACGTGCAGGCCCATCGCCTCGAACTGGTGGAGGTATTCGCCGTCCACCAGGTCGCTGCCGCCCCACCAGCCCCAGTCGATGGCGACGCCGGGCAGGCCGCGGGAGGCGCGGTGGTGGGCCATGGTGTCGAGGAAGCCGTTGGCCGCCGCGTAGTGGCCGGCCAGCGCCGAGCCCCAGACGGCCGCGGCCGAGGAGAACATCACGAAGAAGTCCAGCCCGTCTCCGGCGGCGTCGCTGTCGGGGCCGGTCAGGGCGTCGAGCAGCAGGGTGCCGTCGACCTTGGCCCGGGTCATGTCGCGGAAGCGGTCCCAGTCCAGCTCGGCCACCGAGGAGGGGTTGAACGTGCCCGCGGCGTGGACGACGCCGCGGATCGCGGGCCACTCGGCGCCGGGCTCGAACAGCGCGCCCATGGAGGCGGGGTCGGCCACGTCCACGACGGGTGTGTGGACGGTGGCGCCCGCGTCGCGCAGCCGCTGGACGGCGGCGGTCACCGGGTCGGCGGGGTCCTCGGGCAGCGGGCGGCGGCCGGTCAGCACCAGGTGGCGGGCGCCGCGCTCCACCAGCCACTCCGCCACGCGCAGGCCGAGCGCGCCCCGGCCGCCGGTGATCAGGTAGCCGTCGGTGCCGGTGACGGGCGCGGAGGGGGCGGGGGCCAGGCGCTCGATCCGCGACAGGCGGGCGACCCGCCGGGCGCCGGCCCGGTAGGCCACCTGGTCCTCCTCGTCGGCCGCGAGGATCTCCGCGACCACCGCCCCGGCCTCGGCGGCGGGGTCGTTCGTCTCAGGGTCGAGGTCGACCAGGCCGCCCCAGATCTCGGGCTGCTCCAGCGCGACGACCCGGGCCAGGCCCCACACGGGGCTGTGCAGCGTGGCCACCGGGCCGCCGTCGATGCCCATCGCGCCGCGGGTCACCACCCACACCCGGGGCGGGTTGACGGGGTTGACCCGGCGCAGCCCGGAGGAGGCGGCCAGGAGCGGGCCGCAGGAGACGGCGAGCGCGCTCTCCACCTCCCGGCCCAGGTCCTGGCCGGCCGCGCCGCTGTACTCGCCGGCGGCGAGGGTGCCGCAGTGCACCAGGCCGCGCAGCGTGCCGACCTCGGCGACGGCCTCGGCCAGGGCCTGGCGCACCGTCTCCGGCGCCCGGGGGTCGAGCCGGTCCGGGCCGAGGACCACGCACTGCCCGCCGGCGTCGGTCAGCCGCGCGGCGACCTGCCCCGCCAGGCTCTCGCCGGAGGCGCCCTCCCCGGTGCCGTCCGCGACGATCAGCCAGCCGCCGTTCGCCGTCGCGGCGTTCGGGGCGGGCGGCTCGACAGCCGACGGCTGCCAGGTGATCTCGTAGGTGGCGTCGGCCAGTTCGGCCTCCAGCCGCCCGCCGTCCCCGCCCCGCTCCGCCGGCGGCTTCGGCAGCCAGTAGCGCCGCCGCTGCCAGGGGTAGGCCGGCAGCGTCACCCGCCGCCCGCTCGCCTCGGGGTGGAGCGCGACGTGGTCCAGCTCGTAGCCCAGGACGTGGAGCCGGCCCGCGGTGGCCAGCAGCGTGGCGCGGCTGTCGCGGCGGGCCCGCTGCGAGGGCAGGACGGTGTGCGCGGCGCCGGTCTCGGCCAGGGTCTGGGTGGAGGGCGTCGTCAGCACGGAGTGCGGCCCGACCTCCACGACCACCGTGTGGCCCGAGGGGGCGGCGGCCGTGCGCAGGGCCTCGGCGTAACGCACCGGGCGCACCATGTTCTCCGCCCAGTACGTCGCGTCCGGCGCGCCCTCGAACCGCTCGCCGGTCACGGTCGAGCACAGGGCCACCTCCGGCGCGGAGGCCTCCAGGCCCTCCAGCGCCCGCAGCAGTTCCGGCCGGGCCGGGAGCATGCGCCGGGTGTGGAAGGCGTACTCCTCCTGGATCCGCGCCCAGGGCGCGGGGCGCCCGCGGACGGCCGGCTCCAGGGCGTTGAGGGCGCCCGCGTCGCCGGCGATCACCACGCTGCGCGGGCCGTTGACCGCCGCGATCGAGAGCAGGTCGCCGTGGGGCGCGATCAGCTCGGCCGCCTCCTCGGGGGAGAGGCCGACCGCGACCATCGCGCCCGAGCCGCGGGTCGCCGCCATCACCTCGCCGCGGCGCACCACCACCGTCATGGCCTGGGTGAGGTCCAGGCTCCCGGCGGCGTAGGCCGCCCCGATCTCCCCGACGCTGTGGCCGACGACCACGTCGGGCGTGACGCCCCACTCCCGCCACAGCTCGGTCAGCGCTGCCTGCACGGCGACAATGCCGGGCTGGGCGTAGCGCGTGTCGGACAGCAGGGAGGTCTCGGCGGGCGCCCGCAGCGTGTCGAGCAGCGACCAGCCGGCGAGGTCGCGCACCAGCTCGTCGCAGCGGTGCAGCACCGCGGCGGCGGCCGGCTCGGTGAGCAGGCCGGCGCCCATGCCGGCCCACTGGCTGCCCTGGCCGCTGAAGGCGAAGACGAGGCGGCGGCGGTCCTCGGGCACCACCCGGCCGGTGGCCAGGGCCGCGTGCTCCTCGCCGCGGGCGGCAGCGGCCAGCGGCCCGGCGGCCTCGGCGGCCGAGCCGGCGGTGAGGGCCAGGCGCTCCACCATCGGGGTGCGGCGCACCGCGGCGTTGTACGCGACGTCCGCCCAGGCGGGGGCCCCGGCGCGGTCCTCGCCGTCCTCGCCGGCCAGCAGGTCGCCGTAGCGCCCGGCGAGCGCGGTCAGGGCCTCGGGCGTGCGGGCCGAGAGCACCAGCAGGGAGGCGCGGCCGTCCCCGGGGGCGGTCTCGGCCGGCTCGGGCTCCTGGGCGCGGGGCGGCTCCTCCAGCACCACATGGGCGTTCGTCCCGCTGAAGCCGAAGGAGCTCAGGCCCGCCACCCGCGGGGCGCCCTTCGCCTCCCAGGCGGTGGGCTCGGCCGGGATCTCCACCGGCAGCCGGTCCCAGGACACGTGCGGGTTGGGGGTGGAGACGTGCAGGTGGGGCGGGATCTCGCCGTGGTGCAGCGTGAGCGCCACCTTGATCAGGCCGGCCACGCCCGCGGCGGCCTCCAGGTGGCCGATGTTGGTCTTGGCCGAGCCGACCCGCAGCGGAGCGCCCGCCCCGGGCTCCGGACGCAGCACCTCCGCCAGGGCGTTGACCTCGATCGGGTCGCCCAGGGAGGTGCCGGTGCCGTGCGCCTCGACGTAGCCGACCGCGGCGGGCTCGGCGCGCGCGTCGCGCAGCGCCTCGCGGATCACGCGCTGCTGCGCCTGCCCGTTGGGGACGGTCAGGCCCGCGCTGGGGCCGTCCTGGTTGACGGCCGAGCCGCGCAGCACCGCCCAGACGCGGTCGCCGTCGGCCACCGCGTCCCGCAGGCGCTTGAGGATGACCACGCCCGCGCCCTCGCCTCGGCCGTAGCCGTCGGCGGAGGCGTCGAACGTCTTGCAGCGGCCGTCGGAGGCCAGGGCGCCGAGGTTGGCGAGGCTGGTGGTGGTCGACGGGGTCAGCATCAGGTTGACCCCGGCCACCACCGAAAGGTCCGACTCCCCGGCGCGCAGGCTGCGTATCGCGAGGTGGGTGGCCACCAGCGAGGAGGAGCAGGCGGTGTCGACGGCCAGGCTCGGCCCCTGCGTGCCCAGCAGGTACGACAGCCGCCCGGCGGCGACGCTGAAGGGCGTGCCGGTGGCGCTGTAGGCGTCGCCCTCGGTGCTGGGGTCGGCGGCGATCAGCTGGAGGTAGTCCACGGTGGTCATGCCGACGTACACCGAGGTGGGGGAGCCGGCCAGGTCCGTGGCGGGGTAGCCGGCGTCCTCCAGCGCCTCCCAGGCCACCTCCAGCAGCAGCCGCTGCTGCGGGTCCATGCTGCGGGCCTCGCGCGGGGTGATGCCGAAGGCCTCGGCGTCGAACAGGTCCACCGGCACGTCGAGGAAGCCGCCCCGGAAGACCTCGGGGGAAACGCCCGCGGCGCGGGCCGCCGCCGCGGCGACCTCGGCGTCCCAGCGGCCCGGGGGGACCGGCGAGGTAGCGTCGCGGCCCTCGCGCAGCAGGCGCCAGTAGCTGTCGAGGTCGTTGGCGCCGCCGGGGAGGCGGCAGGCCATGCCGACGATCGCGATCGGCTCGGCGGGGTCGGCGGCCGGGAGGGCGGGCGCCGGGGCGGCGGGGGCCGCGTCGGCCTGCGCCTTGCCGTCCGTGGCCTGCTCGCCCTCCAGCGCGACGAGGTACTGCGCCAGCCGGCGGATCGTCGGGTGCTCGAAGACGGCCGTGGCGGGCACGTGCAGGCCGTGCTCCTCCTCGAAGCGGGTGCGCATCGTCATGACCATCGCCGAGGTCAGGCCCAGGTCGAACAGGCCCGCGTCGGCGTCGAGTTCGTCGCCCTCGGGCAGGTCCATCACCGCGGCCAGCTCGTCGCGCAGCAGGGTGACCAGGGCGGTGACGGCCTGGGCGTCGCGGCGGCCCCGGCGCGCGACGGCGGGGCGCCGGGCCTCGCGGGCGGGGGCGTCCGCGGCGGGGGCCTGGGTCGCGGCGGTGCCGTTGGACGGTGCCGTGCCGTTGGTGTGCGCGCTGCCGTTGGAGTGCGCGGCGCCGTTGCTGTGCGCGCCGTTGGCCTGCGCGGGCGTGGCGCCCGGCGCCTGGCCGGGCAGGTCCAGCCAGTACGTCCGCCGCTGGAAGGGGTAGCTCGGCAGCACGGGCAGCGGACCGGCGGGACGCGGGCCGTTGACCCGGGACCAGTCCAGGCCGACGCCCGCGGCCCACACCCGCCCGGCCGCCTCCAGCAGGCCGCGCCGCGTGCCGCCTTCCATGACCACAGACGGGACGCAGACCGGCTGACGCTCGCCGGAGGCGGCGAGGATCAGCGGGAGCAGCCCGCCGGCGCCCAGCTCGATCACCACGCCGATCCGGCGGTCCAGCAGGGTCCGCGCGGCGTCCCCGAAGAGGACCGGCTCCCGGGTGTGGCGCACCCAGTAGTCGGCGGTGGTGACCTCGGGCCCGGCCAGCCGGCCGGTGGTGTCGGAGACGAACTCCGCGGTGGGACGGCGGGCGTTCACCCCCTCGAACGCCCGGGCAAGGGGCGCGAGAACGGGGTTCATCTGCGGGCTGTGGAAGGCGTGGGAGACCCGCAGCCGGGTGCCGCGCACGCCCTCCGCGGCCAGCTCCTCCAGCAGCGCGGTCACGGCCTTCGCCGGGCCGGCGACCACGGTCTCGCGGGCGCTGTTGCGGGCGGCGACGACGACCTCGCCGTCGCGCAGGGCCGCGCGGCCGAGCAGGTCCTCGGCCGGGCGGAAGACCGCGGCCATCGCGCCGTCGGAGGGCAGCTCGCCCATCAGGCGGGCGCGGGTGGCGACCAGCCGGGCGCCCTCCTCCAGAGTGAAGACGCCGGCCAGCACGGCGGCGGCGTAGGCCCCGGCGCTGTGGCCGACGACCGCGGAGGGGCGCACCCCGGCCGACTGCCACCACCGGCCCAGGGCGACGGCCGCGGTGAAGAGCGCGGGCTGGACCACGGAGGTCTCGTGGAGGGCCGCGGCGACGGCCGGGTCCCCGCTGTCGTCGAGCAGCGCGGAGAGCGGCAGCTCCGAGACGGGGCCGACCGTGGCGGCGACCGTGTCCACGACCTCGGTCACCTCGGGCAGCCGGCCGTAGAGCCCGGCGAGCGCGCCGGCGAGGCGCTGGCCCTGGCCGGGGACGACGAAGCCGACGCGGGGCGCGCCGCCGGTGCCGCGGCGGCCCCGGACCACGCCGGGGGCGGGGCGGCCCTCGGCCACGGCCCGCAGGCGTTCGGCGGCCTCCTCCGCGGTGGCGGCGACGACGGCGGCCCGGTCGGCCAGGTCGGCCCGGCCGACTCCGGCGGCCCAGGCCAGGGGGGCCAGCGCGGCCGGGGCGTCCCCGGCCTCCTGCCGGAGGAATGCGGCCAGCCGTTCCGCACCGGCGGCCACCGCGTCCGCGCGGTGGCCGGTGACCTTCAGAAGGAACGGTTCTTCGGTGGCCGTGTCCGAGGCGTCCGCCCCGGCGGCCTGCCCGGTGCCCGCGGCCTGAAGGGGCGGCGGGGACTCGATGACGACGTGGGCGTTGCTGCCGCCGAAGCCGAAGGCCGAGACCCCGGCGAACCGGCGTTCGGCCTCCCAGGGCGTCGGTGCCTTCGGCACGGTGACGGGCAGCCGGTCCCAGGGGATGTGCCCGTTGGGCGTGGTCAGGTGGGGGTGGGGCGGGATCACGCCGCGCTGCACCGTCAGCACGGTCTTGATGAGGGCGGCGATGCCGGCCCCCGCCTCCAGGTGGCCGATGTTGGCCTTGACCGAGCCGAGGGCGACCGGGCCGGCGCCGCTCTCCTTCCGGCCCTCGGCCAGGACCGCGGCCAGCGCGCCGACCTCGACCGGGTCGCCCAGCACCGTGCCGGTGCCGTGCGCCTCGACGTAGCCGACCTGGTCCGGGCGGACCCCGGCGACCTCCAGCGCGCGGCGGATGACCGCCTGCTGCGCCGCGCCGCGCGGGGCCGTGAGGCCGTTGCTGCGGCCGTCCTGGTTGGTGGCGGTGCCGCGCACCAGCGCCCACACCCGCTGCCCGGACTCCCGGGCCGTCTCCGCGCGGCGCAGCACGACCACGCCGCAGCCCTCGCCGCGCACGTAGCCGTCGGCCGCGGCGTCGAACGTGGCGGACCGCCCGGCCGTCGAGAGGAAACGCCCCTGGGAGAACGCCACGGTGACGCTGGGGGAGAGGATCAGGTTGACGCCGGCGACGATCGCGGTGTCGCACTCGCCGGAGCGCAGGGCCTGGGACGCCAGGTGGAGGGCGACCAGGGAGGAGGAACAGGCGGTGTCCACCGCCATGCTGGGGCCTTCGAGGCCCAGGGCGAAGGACAGCCGGTTGGCCGCCATGGTGAGGGCGACGCCGGTGGTGTACGAGCCGTCGATCGCCGTGACGTCGGTGGTCGACAGGCGTAGACGTTCGTAGTCGCTGCCGCTGATGCCGACGTAGACCCCGGTGCGGGAGCCGCGCAGCGAGTCGGGCGCGATGCCGGCGTGCTCCAGGGCCTCCCAGGCCACCTCCAGCACGAACCGGTGCTGCGGGTCCACCCCTACGGCCTCGTTGGGGGCGATGCCGAACAGTCCGGCGTCGAACTCCCGTACCCCGTCCACGAATCCGCCGTGCCGCGAGTAGGTGCGGCCCGGGGTGCCGGGCTCCGGGTCGTAGAAGTCCTCGCTCCTCCACCGGTCGGCGGGCACTTCCACGACTCCCGAGCGGCCGTTGACCAGCAGCTCCCAGAAGGCATCCACGCCCACGGCGCCGCCCGGGAAGCGGCATCCCATGCCCACCACGGCGACCGGGTCGTGCACCGTTCTCTCCGGTGAATGACTCATGCGTGCTCCCAATGCGGAAGAATGGGTAAGGGCGAACCAGGCCGGCATTCGGACGTGATCCACATCAGCCCGGGGCACGGGAACGACGCCGTTGGCGTTTCCGGTTCCAGCGTCATGAAATTCCCGCGCACCGATGTGCTCGGGGGGTGCAGGAATGCGGTGACGTGTGTTTCCATCCTGTCGAACAGGCGTGCATGGGCACACCCCTAACCGGCCCCTAGATGTGCCACGGGGGGCAACCATCCCGGGGCGGGCGCGCGGGCGCGGCCGGGGTGACCTCGGCGCCCGGCCCGTCCCGTACGGCCCTGTTCACCGGGCGGGCCCGAGGCGTTCACGGGGCGCTTGCGGGGGCGCCGCGCCGGGTGGGGCCGGCCGCGGCAGCCCTTAAGGGGTTTCCGCTCCGCCCGATCGGCGCCGCCCCGGGAGCGGCCAAGGGAAAGGGAATGTTGAATTCCAGTAAATTCAGGTAAAGCCTTTGCCGCCGGGGCGGCGGCGCGGATTCGGGTGCGCTCACACAGGGGAAGCCCCGCCGCCTGATCCAGGCGGCGGGGCTTCCTGCGGGCTGATCCGGGGGAAATCAGCCTGCGGTGACGGGCTCCTCAACGGTGGTTGGCGGAGCCTCGGGGTGGCTGACGCGGCGCGGCAGGAGGAAGCTGGCGACCAGCGCCACCGCGACCATGCAGATGGGAAGGATCATCGTGAGGCCGAAGGCGTCGCTCGCCTCCTGCTGGAAGGTCGGCGACATCTCCTCCGGCACCAGGTCGAAGAAGAGCGCGCCGACCGCGGAGACGCCGATCGCCGCGCCGACCTGCTGGACGGCGTTCAGCACGCCCGAGGCGGACCCGGCCTCGGTCACCGGCACGTCCGAGATGGCGTAGTCCACCACGAGCACCAGGGAGAGGCCGCCTCCGATGCCGCCGAGCACCATCGGCAGCGCGAGAATCCCGGAGCCGGCGTCCGGGCCGTACTCGTTCATGACCAGCATCATCGAGAACAGGGCCAGGATCATCACCAGCAGGCCCACCTGGACGACCCGGCGCCCGAAGCGGGGACCGAGGACGTTGAGCGCCAGGCCGCCGAAGATCGGGGCGACCAGGCCCCACCAGATGAGGGCCACGCCGGCCCGCATGATGCTGTAGCCCTCGTAGGTCTGGAGGTAGACGGTGAAGGCCAGGAAGAAGCCGTAGACCGTGGCGAAGCCGAGGACCAGGATCGTCAGGCCGCCGGTGAAGGAGCGGTGCCGGAAGAGCTGGATCGGCAGCAGGGGAGAGGTCGCCTGGCCGCGCTGGTGCATGACGAAGATGGCCAGGGCGGGCAGCGAGAGCGCCATGCAGATGAAGGTCCACAGGGGCCAGCCCTCCTCGTGGCCCACCGCCAGCGGGTAGAGCAGGAGGAGCAGCGCGACCGCGGCCAGGATCATGCCCGTGAGGTCGAGCCGGGTCGCCGTCTCGGACTTGGAGTCCGGCAGGAGGTAGACGGCGGCGATCAGGACGACGATGCCGACGGGGATGTTGACGAGGAAGATCATCCGCCACCCCATCCCGGCGATGTCGCTCTCGGTCAGCAGGGCCCCGAGAAACGGGCCGGTCATCGCGCTGATGGCGTACATCGAGGCGGCCACGGTCAGCGGCCTGGCCCGCTCGTGCGGGGCGTACATCACCTGGATCGTGGCGATCACCTGAGGCACCATCAGCGCCGCCGCGACGCCCTGGGCCACGCGGAAGCCGACGAGCTGCCCGCCGGTCTGGGCCACCGCGGTGAGCAGCGAGGTGAGCACGAAGAGCGCCAGGCCGATGATGAAGATGCGCTTGCGGCCGAAGAGGTCGCCCAGCCGCCCGCCCGTGATCATGCCGATGGCGAAGGGCAACGCGTAACCGGCGACGGTCCATTGCAGCGCCGAGCTGCTGGCGTCGAGATCCGCCTGGATCTCGGGGAGCGCCACGTTGACGATGCTGGTGTCGAGCAGGTCCATCAACATGCCGACGACGAGCACGGTGAGGGCGGCGGCGCGCCGTTTGGCCGGCGCCCCCGCTGTGCCCTGATCGCCCAGTTCTGCCTGTGCCACTGTTACCTCGCGTTCCTTGGTGCGTCGTGCGCCACGGGGATTTCGGGGGGCGGCCGGTGCCCGCGGGGGAGGCCTGGCAGGTCGTTCGGGGACCGCTGCCGGGAGGGCCACCGGTCCGTCACCGCCGCCGGCACTCGGGCTTCGTCGGCCTGTCGACCCCGGTCATTTCTCGCGGACCGGTCCAGCTCAGTCGGGTTGACGGCGTCAACCTAGCAGCCTCGGTTGACGCCGTCAACCCGGGTCATTCGCCCATACCGCGTGGTACCGTCGCCATGTGCCTCCCCCGACACGCAAGCTGCTGATCACTGCGGCGACCGATCTCCTCGACGCGGGTGGGCGAGAGTCCGTCACCCTGCGAGAGGTCGGCCGGCGCGCCGGCGTGTCCCACAACGCCCCGTATAAGCACTTCGCCAACAAGGAGGCGCTGCTCGCCGGCGTCGCCGCGGAGGAGCTGACGAAGCTGAGCGAGTCCCTGGCCGCGCTGCGGGAGGGCAGCCGGCCCGAGGGCGAGGTGCTGCGCGCGGCCCTGGGGGAGTACATCTCCTGGGCGCTGGCCTATCCGGCCCGGTACCGGCTGGTCTTCGGCGTCTGGTCCGCCCCCTTCGAGGACCTGGCCGTGGCCGCCGGGTCCAGCTACCGCACGCTGATGGCCATCGTCGAGGCCGCCCAGCGGGCCGAGCAGCTCCCGCCCGGCGACACCCAGCGGATGACGGCGCTGCTCCAGGCCCTCATCCACGGCGCGATCGACCTGACGATGATCGGGCACCTCGCGATCGGGGGCAAGGGGAACGCCGACGCCGACGGCCTCGTCGACGACCTCCTGCACCACCTGCGCGTCTCCGCCGCGGCCGTTCCCGCCGTCTGACCCCCCTCGGCCGCCCCGCGCCGGCCTGACGTTCCGTCCCGCTTTCCGGAGGCGAACGTCCCGGCTTCCCGCTCGTCCAACGCGCGACGGGCGACCGGGGGTTGATGCCCCCGGCCGCCCGCCGTTCAACGCTCCGGTCACCTCACGCGGTGACCGGCCCCGATTGCGGTCCGCGTGGCCGCCGCCCGCCGGGCCCCTCCGCCCCGCGCTGCCCCGGGCGCCGGCCGGCCGTCACCAGGTCACCGGCAGCCGGTCCAGCCCGCCGATCCAGCGCTCCTCCATGTTGATGCGCAACTCCTCGAGCGGCACGGCCAGTTCGAGGGTCGGGAAGCGCTGGAAGAGCTGGCTGAAGACGGCCCGCAGCTCCGTCCTCGCCAGCGCGTTGCCGACGCAGTAGTGCAGGCCGTGCCCGAAGCCCACGTGGGAGGCATCCGGCTTGCGGAAGATGTCGAAGCGCTCCGGGTCGGGGAAGACCCGGTCGTCCATGTTGCCCACGCTCGTGGAGATCAGGAGGCAGTCGCCCTTCGCGACCGTGACGCCCCCCATCTCGAACTCCTCGCGCGCGTACCGGATGAAGTGGTCGTCCACCGGGCTGCTGCGCCGCAGGATCTCCTCCACGGCCTGGTCCACCAGCGAGGGGTCCTCCACCAGGGCCTTGCGCTGCTCGGGGTGGCGCAGCAGCAGGAGCGTGCCGTAGTCGATCCGGCCCACGGTGGTCTCGTGCCCGCCGAAGACCAGATGCGCCGCCATCTCGGCGATCTCGTGGTCCGTCAGCAGCTCCAGGTTCTCCGCCGCGGCGATGGAGATGAGGTCCGAGACCAGGTCGTCCTGGGGGTCCTTCCGCCGCCGCCCCACCAGGTCGGCGGTGTAGGCCAGCATCTCCATGGCGGCCTGGGCGGCGTCAGCCTGGTCGTTGCTGCCGAAGCGCGCCGACCACCCGCGGAACGTGTCCCGGTCGGGGCCGGGGACGCCGATCAGCTCGCAGATCACCGTGATCGGCAGCGGGATGGAGAAGCGGTCGTGCAGGTCCACCGGGGGCGTGAGCCGTGCCAGCTCCTCCAGCATGGACGCGGCCAGCTCCGTCACGTGCTCCTTCAGCAGGCGCATGCGGCGGGCCGAGAACGCGGGCACCAGCACCTTGCGCTGGATACGGTGGAGGTCGGGCTCCGTCTCGAACTCGCCGTGAGGGCGCCCGAAGAGCAGCGACTCCGAGACGAGCGAGGCGCTCTCGGGGTCGTGGTGCGAACGCCCGAGGCGGGCGTCGCCGAACAGTTGCTTGATGACGTCGTAGCGCGTCGCCAGCCAGGCCTCGTCACCCATCTCGGTGCGGACCTTGACCAGGGGCGCGCGGTCCCGGAGGACCTTGTACTGGGGAGAGATGTCGAGCACGTTGGAGCGCGGTAAGGGAAGCTGCGGTAATTCCGTTTCCTTTGCCATGGTTCACCTTTCGGTGCTCTCCGACCGTTCGTCATGTCGCCCGCGGGCGCGACGACGTTGGGCGCCCGCGTGACACGGGAGGAGAGGGGCGGGTGAAACGGCCGATGCCGGCGAGGCCGGACCGCGCGCCCCGCCGGGCGCGCGCGTTCGGTCCCCTGGACAAGGTGCCCCCAGCGGCCACGACCGCTGTCCCACCGCCCCCCGGCTCCCGGTCCTGCGGCACCTCGGTGCCGCTCCCCTATGCTGCGGGCAGGTCGGGGTCGGGCGGCAACCCCTAGGCGACCCCTGAGCGGGCACTAGGGGAGGTTCCCCCGTGGCCGTTCCGGACGCGAACACGCCGATGGGCGGCAGGGGTTGTCACCCCTGCCGCCCATCGCACGGCGCGCCGGCCGCGTCACTCGATGATCGAGATGGCCCCTCCGGGGCAGCGCGCGGCTGCCCGGCGGGCGCCCTCGCGCAGCTCCTCCGACGGAGACTCCTGGAGGAGCACGACGAGGCCGTCCTCCACACCCTGGTCGAAGACCTCCGCCAGGGTCTGCACGCACTGTCCGGACCCGACGCACTGGTCCTGATCGACACTCACCCGCATGAGACTGTCCTTCCCTCCGGTCACCAGGTCACCGGCAGCCTTTCGAGGCCGCCGATCCAGCGCCGCTCCATGGGGATGCGCAGCTCCTCGAACGGCACGGCCAGTTCGAGGGTGGGGAAGCGCTGGAAAAGCTGGCTGAAGACGGCCCGCAGTTCCGTCCTCGCCAGCGCGTTGCCGATGCAGTAGTGCAGGCCGTGCCCGAACGCCGCGTGGGCGTAATCCGGCTTGCGGAAGATGTCGAAGCGCTCCGGGTCCGGGAAGATCTGGTCGTCCATGTTGGCCACACTCGTGGAGGCCAGCACGCACTCGCCGCGCCGGATCGTCACGCCCTCCAGCTCGAAGTCCTCGCGCGCGTACCGCGGGATCAGGTCGTCCACCGGGATGCTGCGCCGCAGGATCTCCTCCACGGCCTGGTCGACCAGCGAGGGGTCGTCCACCAGGGCCTTGCGCTGCTCGGGGTGGCGCAGCAGCAGGAGGGTGCCGTAGTCGATCCGGGAGACAGTGGTCTCGTGGCCGCCGAAGACCAGGTGCAGCGCCATGTCGGCGATCTCGTGGTCGGTGAGCATCTCCAGGTTCTCCGAGGCGGCGATGGTGATGAGGTCGGTGACCAGGTCGTCCTGCGGGTTCGTCCGCCGGTCGGCCACCATGCCCATCATGTAGGTGATCATCGCCATGACCGCCTCGCCCGCGGCGGCCTGGTCGTGGCCGGTGAACCGGCCCGACCACACGCGGAACTGGTCCCGGTCGGGCTCCGGGACGCCGATCAGCTCGCAGATCACCGTGTTGGGCATCGGGAAGGAGAAGTGCTCGTGCAGGTCGACCGGGGGCGTCAGGCCGGCCAGCTTCTCCAGCATGGTCGCGGTGAGCTGCGTGACGTGGTCCTTGAGCAGGCGCATGCGGCGCGGCGAGAACGCCGGCGTCAGCACCTTGCGGTGGGTGCGGTGAAGCTGCTCCTCGGTCTCGAACTCGCCCGTCGGGCCGCCGAACATGAGGGACTGGGAGACGCGGGCCGCCTTCTCCGGGTCCGGGTGGGAACGCCCGAAGTGGGCGTCGCCGAACACCTGCTTGATGGCGTGGTAGCGGGTCGCCAGCCAGACCTCGTGGCCCATCGCGGTGCGGACCCTGACCAGGGGCGCCTGATCCCGCAGGGGCTTATAGGCCGGGGCGATGTCCAGCACGTTGGGGCGCGGGAACGGCAGCTGAGGCAGCTCCGTGGTCACCGTCATGATTCACCTTTCGCTACGTTCCGACGATCGTCACGTCACCCGTGGGCGAGACGGCAGCGCGCCGCAGTGCCCATCCTGCTGGGACCACCGGGCCGGGCAACCCCTACCGGCCCCCTGGGAGTCCGGTAGGGGAAGCCCTTCCGGCGGGGCCGGCCGGTCTCCGCGCCCTCGCCGTACCCTCACCCCGGCCTCAACGGCCGGCCGTTCTCAGGGAACGTCCCAGTAGTGGCCGAGGAGGAAGGGCACGTCGTTGGAGACGCTGCGCTTCTCGTTCGGCCGGTAGTCGGCCCGGGCCAGGACGCGGAAATCCATGCTGACGCGGCTGATGGGCGTGTCGTTGACGACGTTCCCGTGGAGCTGGTTGGCTCCGTCGAACACCACGACCTCGCCGTATTCGGCGTCCACGTTCTGCTTGTCGATCCAGACGGTGTTGTTGCCGAACGCCCGGGTCATCGGAACCCAGTAGTTCACCTCGCTCGGGTCGTGCCCGAAGTCCTTGTCCCGGTGCCAGGTGCCGACCGCGACGGAGTTTCGCAGGTGCACGCGGAAGGTGGGAACGCGCTGAATGTAGACCTCCTTCAGGCGCTCCTCCCCGAGAAGGGCGGCCACCAGCTTCCGGTATAACGGGTTGATGGCGGATTCGTAGTTCTTGTAGAAGAGCTCGTGGTACCGGGTCTTCTGATCCTCTTCGCGAGTGGCAACCTTGTCACTCACTTCGAGGCCCTCCAGATCCGGTACCCCGAGCACCGTCCGCACGGCCTCGGCCAGCGGGATTTCATTGATGTCGTACTTGAGTTTCTCGTAGTCGGCCATGTGTCGACATTCGCACATGCGCCGTCACGGGGACAATCCCCCTATGGTCCGCGGCCGGAATGGAATAGGGGGAAATAGGGGTCCCGTGCGGGAGGCGATCACGCGCCGTTGCGGCGGGAGCGGTCCTTCCACAGGTCGTCCTGCACGCCGGCCCGCTCCCACAGCCGCTCCACCGCGCCAGGCCCCAGATCGTCCAGCGGGATCCGGAAGCGTTCCGCGAGCGTGGCGGCGAACTCCTCCGCGCTGCCGATCGTCCTCGGCGCCCCGCCGCTCCCTCCGCCCAACCGCCGCAGCGTGCGCGAGAGCAGCACCGAGTGGCCCCCGTCCACGGGCCGCGCCACGATGAGGGTGGAGAAGAAGGGCGAGTCGGGGGAGGTGCTCGCCCAGTCCCCGAGGTCGAGGAAGTCGCTGATCTCGCGCGGCTGGAGCCGGAAGTCGGTGGAGGCGATGCCTCCCTCGGGGTGGTGGCGGAAGCGCCAGGTCTCCGTCTCCGGGGCCGCGTCCAGCAGCTCCAGGCGGAAGACCACCCCCTCCTGCGCGTGCGGCCCCTCGCGCAGCGGCAGCGGCTCGACGAAGCCGTCCCCCATGGCCGCGTCCGCGAACCAGCGCTGCCCTTCGACGTCCACCACCAGCGCGCAGTGGTTGCCCCACTCCGAGTCGCCGCGCTCGGCGACCATCACCCCGGCCTCGACCATCGTCACCGCGAAGCCGGCCAGGCGCAGCAGCCTGGCCAGGACGGCGTTCTGCTCCAGGCACACGCCGCCGCGCCGCCGCCGCACGATCTTGTCGAAGAGCGCCGCGGGGTCGAGGTCCATCTTCCCGCCGAGCTGAATGTCGAGGTTTTCGTACGTCACCGTGCGCCGCCAGGCGCCGAACAGCGCGATGAACGTCGCCGTGTCGGCCGTCACCGGCCCCCTGTGCCCGATCCGCCTCAGCAGCGAGTCTAACTCCCGCAGAGCCACTCTCTTCTACCCCCTCGTTAAAAAGGACGTAACAAACCCTTTCCCCGGGAGACTAGCGAGGGTTGTACTCCTCCCCCAGACCCCTATTACCCCTATTCCCCCCTACGGAATTCCTAGGGGCTTGCCGCCGTCCCGGCCGCTGCCTAGGGTCTCACGGCGTACGGAGTTTCCGCCACATGCGCTTCCGCGAACCCGTCGGCGCCTCTTGAGGAACGAAGGGCCCATGACCCGTATTCTCTTTGCGACACTCTCCATCGCCGGCCATGTCCGCCCGGGTCTTCCGGTCGCGCGTGACCTGGTGAACGCCGGCCACGAGGTCGCCTGGTACACCGGCCGGAAGTTCGAGCCGCTGGTGAGCCGCGTCGGCGCGACATACGTTCCCAACGGCCTCGGTTTCGACGGCGACGTGCTTCACGAGATGACGGGAAACCGGAACGGCATCGGCGGGCTCAAGAGAATCGTCCGCGAGCTCTTCATCGAGCCGATTCCTCACTACGTGAGGGACCTCGGCGCCGTCGCCAAGGAATTCCGCCCCGACGTCATCGTCGTGGACGACTGCTTCTACGCCGGCCCGATATTCGCCCGCCAGCAGGGGATCCGCAGCGTGGCGTACGTCGTGGGCCCGCTGTCCATCTCCAGCGTCGACACGGCCCCCGCCGGCACCGGGATGCTCCCCTCCTCCTCGGCGCTGGGCCGGCTGCGCAACCGCGGCCTGCACTTCCTCACCAGCCGCGTCCTCTTCCGCGACGTGCAGCAGGCGATGCGCCGGGCCTCCACCGCCGCCGGCTTCCCGCCCCTGGACGTCTTCCTCACCGACTGGCCCGTCCGGCTCGCCGACCGCCTGCTGGTCTCCGCCGTCCCGGAGATCGAGTACCCCCGCAGCGACCTCCCGGAGACCGTGGAGTTCGTCGGTCCCATGCTGCCCACCGGCGTCGACGACTGGACGCCCCCCGACTGGTGGTCGGAGGTGCACGACGCCCGCCGCGACGGCCGCCCCGTCGTGCTGCTGACCCAGGGGACGGCCTCCACCGACACCCGGCAGCTCATCCTGCCCGCCATCGAGGCCCTGGCCGGCTCCGACGCCCTGGTGGTAGCCACCGCCCCCGAGGGCCTTCCCGAGAGCGCCCTGGCCGCCCTGCCGCCCAACCTGCGCCTGGAGCGGTTCATCCCTTACACCGAACTCCTGCCGCTGACCGACGTGATGGTCACCAACGGCGGCTGGGCCGGCGTTCAGATGTCCCTGCACTACGGCGTCCCCCTGGTGACCGCCGGCCGCAGCGAGGACAAGATGGAGGTCGGCCAGCGCGTGGCGTACTCCGGCGCGGGCCTGTCCCTGAACACCTCCACCCCCAGCGCGAAGCGCATCCGCGCGGCCGTCAACAAGATCCTCACCGAGAGCCGGTACCGGGAGCGCGCCCAGCGGTTGAAGGCCGCCTACCAGCGCTACCCCGGCGCGCCCCGTGCCACCGAGGTGATCCTCGAAGTGGCCGGCGCCCCCGTGACCACCTCCACCGGCGAGAACGGCCGTCCGGCATGAGCGCCCTCGAGAGTGCGAGAAGCGCCGACGACGCGGAGGACACCGCCGCGCGCCTGGCGAGCGTCACCTGGGACGCCGTCGTCGTCGGCACCGGCATGGGCGGCGGGACCCTCGGCCACGAACTCGCCCGCCTGGGAAGACGGGTGCTCTTCCTGGAGAAGGGCATCACCGACGTCGACCCGGCCTCCGGCGCCATCACCGGCAGCTACGCCGAGCAGACCTTCGACCTCGCCCGCCTCACCGACGAGGAGCACGCCGACCGCCTGGCCCGCGCCGGGCGCAGCTCCGCCTGGTACGAGGACAGCACGCCGGGGAGGAAGCCGAAGCGCTTCCAGCCGATCAGCGGCTCCGGCCTCGGCGGCTCGTCCGCCCTCTACGGCATGGTCACCGAGCGGCTCTTCCGCGAGGACTTCACCCCCCGCGGCAACTTCGCGGACGTCGGCGACTCCACCGTGCCCGAGGCGTGGCCGGTGAAGTACGAGGAGATGGTCCCCTGGTACCAGCGGGCCGAACGCCTCTACCGCGTGCGCGGCACCGCCGACCCCCTGCGGCCCGAGGACGACACCGACACCCTGCTGCCGCCCGGCCCCGTCACCGCCCGCAACGCCGCCCTGGCCGAATTCCTCAGCGGGCGCGGCCTGCACCCCTACGGCCTGCACGTCGCCTGCGAGTACCGCCCGGAGTGCGCCACCTGCGAGACCTTCCTGTGCGCCCGGGCCTGCAAGAACCACGCCGGCAACGTCTGCGTCACCCCTGCCGTCCAGGAGCTGGGCGCCACCGTCCTGGACCGGACCACCGCGGTCCGCGTGGAGGCCACCCGCACCCGCGTGACCGGCGTCGTCGCCCGGCGGGACGGGCAGACCCACACCTTCCGCGGCCGGGTGATCGTCGTCGCGGGCGGCGCGCTCCAGACCCCCGTGCTGCTGCTCAACTCCCGCTCCGAGGACTGGCCAGGCGGCCTGGCCAACGACAACGACCTGGTCGGCCGCAACCTGATGCGCCACTTCATGGACGTCTACCTCTTCCGCACCCCCGTGAAGAAGTCCGTCCCCGGCCAGACCAAGGAGGTCAGCGTCAACGACTTCTACCTGGCCGACGGCGACAAGTACGGCACCCTCCAGTCGATGGGCCACATCCCGCCCTACGAGTTCCTGATGAACTACAGCCGCGAGGGCCGCCGCCTGCTCGGACCCCTGCACGGCCTCGCGCGCCGCCCCTGGCGCACGATGATGCAGGACCGGTTCATCGTGCTGGCCGCCATCATGGAGGACCTGCCCCGCGCCGAGAACCGCGTCCTGCCGGCCGACGGCAGCGGCCCGCGCGGCCCCCTGCTGCAACTCCAGTACAAGGTCAGCGACCAGGACCGCGCCCGGCACCGCAGGTTCCACCGCCGCGTGAGGTCCGCCCTCGGCCGCTACACCGGCTCGCTGCTGCCCCCGGTCCACGTCTCCGGCATCGACATGAACACCGCCCTGGGCCACCAGTGCGGCACCTGCCGCTTCGGCGACGACCCGCGCACCAGCGTGCTCGACCCCGACAACCGGGCCTGGGGCCTGGACAACCTCTACGTGGTCGACGCCTCGATGATGCCGTCCAGCGGCGGCATCAACCCCAGCCTCACCATCGCCGCCAACGCCCTGCGCGTCGGCCACGCCATCCACGACGCGCTCTAGCGGGCGGACGGGAGACGACTGTGACGGACCGCGCTGAGGACGGGCCCGGCGGAACGACCGGGCCCACGGTGCGGATCGGCGTGCTCGGCGCCGCCCGCGTCGTGAAGACGGCGCTGACGGAGCCCGCCCGCGAGGTGCCCGAGGTGACGGTGGCCGCCCTGGCCGCCCGCGACCCCGCGCGGGCACGCGAGCACGCCGCCCGCCTCGGCATCCCCCGCGTCCACGACAGCTACGACGCGCTGCTCGCGGACCCGGAACTCGACGCCGTCTACGTGGCCCTGCCGAACGCCCTGCACGCCACCTGGGGCGAACGGGCGCTGCGGGCCGGCAAGCACGTGCTGGTCGAGAAGCCGGTCACCTCCAACGAGAACGAGGCCCGCCAACTGGCCCGCGCCGCCGAGGAGACCGGCCGCATCGTCTGCGAGGCCATGCACCCCCTCTACCACCCGCTGAACGACCGCGTCCGGGAGCTGCTGGCCGCCGGCACCATCGGGGAGATCCGCCACGCCGAGGCCCACGTCGCCTTCCCCATCCCCTCCGCCAAGGACATCCGCTGGAGCTACGAGCTGGGCGGCGGCGCGCTGATGGACCTGGGCGTGTACGCCCTGGCGCTCCTGCGCAGCTACGTCGGCGCGGGCGGCGAGGAGGAGGCCGCGCTCAAGGACGTCGAGGGCGCCCTGGCCCCCGTCCGCACCAAGGACGTGGACCGCCGCGTCGACGCCCGGCTGCGGTTCGCCGGCGGCGCGACCGGGCGGATCGTCGCCACCATGTGGGGCTGGCCGCCGCTGGCCAGCCGCTGCCTGGTGGAGGGAACGGCCGGACGGCTGACGGTCCTCAACCCGCTGGGCCCGCAGATGTTCCACCGGATCACCGTCACGGCCGGGGGCCGCCGCACCCGCGAGCGCGTCGTCAAGCAGCCCAGCACCTACGCCTGCCAGCTCCGCGCCTTCGCCCGCGCCGTCACCGGCGGCGAGCCCCTGCGCTCGGGGCCCGAGCAGTTCGTGCCCGCGATGGCCGCCATCGACGCCATCTACCGGCGCGCCGGGCTGCCGCCCCGCGGCGCCGGGGCGGAGGCCGGCCGGGTGGCCGGCGAGACGGTCTGAGCCGCGCGCCGCCGTCCCGCCCCCGCCCCGCGCAGCCGCCCCCCGGCCCGGCACTGGATGCCGTGGCCGGGGGGCGGATCGCCTTTCCCTGTCCGTCCTTACGGGTCCGCCTCAGCGGAAGACCGGGGTGCGCGCCAGGTCGCAGGACAGGCGCTGGTCCACGCGGGCGGTCAGCTCCTCGAACAGCGGCTCGGCCAGCTCCTCGGTCAGCAGGCCGTCGCCGTGCCCCAGCCGCCCGGCCAGCCGGGTCAGCGCGGCGGCCAGCCACGGGCGTTCGCCCAGGAAGCCGGTGCCCGACCCGTGCGTTCCGACGCAGGCCGCCGCCGCGAGCAGCACGGCGTAGCGCCGGGCCAGCGCGAAGGACTCGGGGCCGGCCTCCGGGCCCAGCTCCGCCGGGGAGAGCCGCAGGCACTCCTCGCGCAGTCCGGCCAGGTCCGCCGCCGGCAGCCCCTCGGGGCCCTCGCCCGCGGGAACCCCGGCCAGGGTGCCCATCAGCGGGTCGGGGGCCACGCCGGTGACGGACAGCCGGCTGACGTCCAGCCCGGGCAGCTCGGCGGAGGTGTCGAACAGCCCGGCCGGCGGCTCCGCGGCCGACCAGGAGTCCCGGGCCAGTGAGGGGAGTTGCGGCAGGATCGTCAGCAGGCCCGGGGCGGGCCCGAGGCCCGCGAGGCCCAGCAGCGGCAGGTCGCTGTAGAACTTGCTGAACGCCGCGTGACGCCCCGTCCGCAGGTAGGACCGGGCGCCGAGAACGATCGACAGCTCGTGCAGCGCCTCCTCCAGCAGCAGGGGGACCAGGTACCCCACGGCGGCGGCCGGCGCGGAGGCGGCCCCGGGCGCCAGGTGGAGCTGGCGGCTGACGGCCGTCGCCAGGCTGTCGGCGATCAGCACGTCCGTGAAGGCCGCCGCCAGGGTGGCCCGCGCGTGCGGCAGCTCGCTGACGTGGAGGCCGTAGAGCACCCGGTCCGCGGCAAAGTCGTGGGTCAGGTGCAGCGCGGTGTCCAGCACGCCGACCGCCAGGCCCGGCAGCACCGCCCGGGTGACCTGGCACGCCCGCAGCGCGGCCTCCAGGCCCTGGCCGGGGGCGCCCACCAGGGCCTCGGGCCCGACCGGGGCGGCGTCGACCTCGATGCCGCCGAAGGGGCAGGCCCGCAGCCCCGAGGTGGCGAACCGGGGGAGGTGGCGCGCCGAGCCCTTCAGGTCCCGCTGGGAGACCAGCAGCGCCGAGACGGAGTCGGCGCCGGGAGCGTCCTCGCCATGGGCCAACAGGACCAGGGAGGAGGCCCGTTCGACGTTGGCGATCACCTCCTCGGCACCCGACAGGATCAGCCCGTCCCCGTCGGCGCGGGCGGTGAACCCGGCGCCCGGGAGGCCGTTGCCGTGGTGGGGTTCGTGGAACGCGGCGGCGATCCGCTCGCCGGCCAGCAGGGCGTCGGCGGTGGCCAGGCGCTGGGCGGCGGAGCCCGCGGCCCACACGGTGGCCGCGCCCGTCAGCGAGGCGACGCCGTAGCCCAGCCCGAGCGCCGGGTCGCGGCGGAAGACGGGGCGCAGCCGGCGCGTCAGCGCGTCGGTACCGCCCCACCGGCCGCCCAGGGAGCGGGGCACCAGCTCGTGGTTGAACTGCCAGGCGTCCAGCAGGCGTTCGCCTGCCTCCAGGGGCTCGGCCCGCTCGTCGGCGGCCACCACGGCCGCGAAGCCCACGGGGTTGTCCTCGTCGAACGGGTCCCCCAGGCGGGACTCCAGGTCGTCTCCGGGCGCCGCGGCCGGCGTCGGGTGCGTGGTCATCGGGTCACTCCCTCGGCGACGCGGTGCGGCATCAGGGTCAGCGAACGGCCGCTCTCCAGGCGGTCGCGCAGGGCGCGGACCAGCTCCTGGTCCTGCCCGGCGGGCCGCTCGGCGGGCTCGCCCAGCGCGGCCAGGACGCGGCCCAGCGCGGCGCGCTGCCACAGCCCGTCCGCCCACAGCGGGTCGCCCTCGGGCGGGGCGGCGTGGGCGGCGACGGCGAGGACGGCCGCCCCGGCCCAGCACAGCGTCAGGCGGTCGGCCTGGGCGAAGACGTGGCGCGGGACCTTCAGGCCGGGGTGCCGGTGCTCGGCCAGCTCGGCCACCAGCCGCCGGTACTGCCCCAGCAGGCGCGCGGCCAACGGCCCGGCGGGGGTGCCCGCGACGGCGGCGGCGAGGTCGGGCAGGGCGCGCAGCACGCTGCTGCCGGCCCGGGTCGTCAGCCGCAGGGCCGCCAGGTTCAGGGGCGGCAGCGGGCGCCCGGGGTCCGCAGCGGTGCGCAGCGCCTCCTCGTCGTAGGGCGCCTCCGCGTGGCGGGCGAGGGTGGCGAACTCGTTCACCAGCATGTTCAGGTTGACCAGGGTGTTGCCGTCGAAGAGGCCGACCACGCGGTGGTCGCGGGCCAGCTTCTGGAAACGCCCGTCGAGGTCGCCGTCCACCAGCCGCGCCCGGGTGCCCAGGAGCCTGCCCAGGTCCGCGATCATGCGGTCGGCGCGGGTGGGCAGCAGGTACTTCAGGACCGCCGAGACCACCCCCGTCTCCTGCGGGAAGGTGTGGATGCCGCGGCAACCCACCTGCGCGGCGGCCTCGTTGAGCAGGTGGTCCGCGCCCGCGTCGGCGAGGGTGCGCGCCTCCTCGGGCCGCTCCGCCCCGCCGGTCCTCCCCCCGCTGCCGCTGGGAGGTGCCCCCGGCCCGGGGCCCTCCAGGACCAGCCGCAGGGCGTGCTCGCCGGGGCCCAGGGACAGGGCCGAACACAGCGTCCGGCTGAGCTGAAGCCCCTTCAGCATCGTCTCCAGGCCCGTACGGGGGCGCCCCAGCCGGGCCTCGGCGGGGAGGAAGGCGTTGTCGAAGACGATGCCGCTGATGTTGGCGCCGCGGATGCCGTGGGTGCGGAACTTCGGCAGGCACCGGAAGCTCTCCGGGGCCAGGGCCGTCTTGTCCACCATCAGGACGTCGAAGCCCCGGGGGCCGTCGCCGGTGCGGGCGAGGACCGCGATGGTGCGGCAGCGGGTGGCGTTGTTGATCGCCCACTTCTCGCCCGTCAGCCGGAAGCCCCCGGGCACCTCCTCGGCCCGCACCTGGCCCGAGACGAGGTCGCTGCCGTGGGCCTGCTCGGTCAGGCCGGAGCTGATGGCGGCGCCCTCCAGCACCTGCCGGGCCATCTCCTGGCTGGCCGGGTCGGTCGGCGAGACCCAGGCGCCGACCGCGCCGAGGAACGTTTTGGAGTGGCCGATGGCCATCGTCAGGTCGCGGCGCGCGACCGCACGCAGCAGCTCCAGCACGACCGGGACCTCGCCGAGTGCGCCGCCGTACTCCTCGGGGACGTAATGGCGTTGCAGACCCTGGGCGTTGAGGAGCGCGCAGATCTCGTCGGGGAAGGCCTCGGCCTTGTCCAGCTCGTTGCACCGGGCGTAGGAGAAGACGCCGTCGGGCTCCCCGGGGTCGCCCAGCGCCCGGTCGAACGCCTCGACCGCCGGCGCCGTCGTGATCGTCATGACCGCTCCACGGAGGTCGACGGGACGTGTCCCGGAAGCGTTTCAGCCGGACGCACAGGGCCGGTGATGGGAATTGCCGCAAAGAGAATTCGGGTCATGGGCCCTTTTTCCTCACGAGTCGCGGTCGGTTCGCGGAACCGTACGTGCGAAATACCGTACGACGCGCAAAACCCTAGGGAGCGGCTGAGAGAGCGGCAAGCCCCTAGCGCATTACCGGAATTAGGGTAGGGGGCGGCGGGAGTCATAGGGGGTCCGGAAAGGCGGCGGGCCGGACGGCCGTTGAGCGGTCGTCGGGCGGCGCGCGTCGAACCGCCCCTGGTGGGGGAGCGGTTCAACGCGCGTTGATCGAGGTTGCGGCGAGCCGGATCACCGTCCTCTGCCGCGGTCCTGGACGCGCTCCGCGGCGGACGAGCCCGCCGCCTGGAGCCCGACGGGCGCGTACTGGTCGAGGTCGGCCGGCAGGTCCGTGCGCCGGTTGACGCGCAGCTTCCGGTAGACCCGGGTCAGGTGCTGCTCCACCGTGCTCACGGTGATGTACAGCTTGGCGCCGATCTCCCGGTTGGTCAGGCCCACGGCCGCCAGCCCGGCGACGCGTCGCTCCGCCTCGCTCAGCTCGCTGACCTGCCACACCGGCGCGGAGAGCTGCCGGCCCACCGAGGCCACCGCGTCGAGCGTGCCGATGGAGAGGGGGTCGGGGGCCGACCACTCCGCGCCGGACTGCCGGGCGAGCTGCGCCGCGCGTTCGCCGGTGGCGCGGGCGGCGCCGAAGTCGCCCTGGGCCTCCAGGGCCTGGCTGAGCTGCCGCAGCGCGCCCGACAGCTCGAACTGGTCGCCGCTGGCGGTCAGCAGCTCCACCGCCTCCGTCAGCAGGCCCAGGCGCCGCTCCGGCGGGGAGGCCGCGGCGAGGACGCGCAGGTGCATCCCCCGGGTGCGGCCGCCGCCCACGGGCGCGTTGGTGAGCTGCTCCTCCACCAGCGCGCGGGCCGCCTGCCGGTTGCCGACGGCGAGCTGGGTCCTGGCCGCGCCGAGCCGCCAGGGGATCAGCGCCTGGAGATCCAGGTTCCAGCCGCGCAGCAGCTCCCCGCAGCGCGCGAAGTCGGCCATGGCGGCGTGCAGTTGGTCCAGGACCAGGTTGAACAGGCCCCTTTCGTAGAGGTAGAAGAGGCCGAACAGGCTCTGGAACATGGCCTCGGGCACGGGCAGGCGCAGCAGCCTGGACGCGTCCTCGTACTTGCCGGTGCGGGTCGCCACGCCCACCCGCACCGCCAGCGGCAGGCCGATGCCGATGCCCCAGCCCTGGGGGACGAACAGGCCGTGGGCGGCCTGGGCCTCCCGGGCGGCGCCCGACATGTCGCCGCGGCGCAGCAGGGCCAGCGCGTAGACCGCGCCGATGAGCCCCCGCCAGGTCGCGGCGTTCCGGCCGGTGGCCTCGGCCAGCTTCGCCCGGCACAGCTCCTCGGCCTGCTGGTCGGCGTCCACGTGGAAGAGCGTGAACAGGGCGGCCATCTGGACGTCCAGGGTCTCCTCGCCGAGCGGGGCGTTGCCCAGCACGCGGGTTGCCGCCGCGGCGATCTCCTCGCGCGGCCCGCCGGAGCGGAGGCGGTCGAGCAGGCCGACCGCCGTGGACAGGGGGCTGCGCGCCACCTCCCGGGGCCGCTGGGCCGGCACCCGGGCGATGCCCTGGCCCGCCTGCGGGCACACGGAGCGGAACCACGCGACCGCCAGGTCGAAGTTGCCGGCGGTGGCCGTGGCGCCGCAGGCCACGGCGGCGCCGGTGGCCAGCACCTCGCGCAGCCGGTCCATGTGGCCGTACCACAGCAGCCACTTGGCCAGGCGGAACCCGTCCTCCTGGGAGAGGGTCCCGGCCAGCCAGGCCGCCTCCAGGGCCTTGAGGTGACGGGCGGCCGTGGAGGGGCGGTGGGCCCACTCCACCTGCATCAGCTGGCTCAGGATCTCGGCCCGCTCGGTCTCGTCGGCGCTGGCGCGGACGGCGAGTTCGAGCAGCGGGATCGCGGCTTCGGCCCGCCCGTGCGCCAGGTGGTCGTGGGCCGCCTCGCGCAGGACGGTGACCGCCCACGGCCCGTTCACCTCGGTGCCCAGCTGCTCGGCGGCCACGAGGTGGACGCCGATGTCCGCGGCCCTGGCGTCGCGGCGGTGAAGCAGAAGGGCCGCCCGCAGGTGCAGGGCGGCCCGTTCGGAGGCGGGGAGATTGTCCAGCACGGCGCCTCTGACGCGGGCGTGACGCAGCTGGCCGTCCTTCACCAGTCCGGAGGTCTCCAGCACCTCTATCGCACCCTGCACGTCGCCCGGGTCGAGACCCAGCAGGTCGCCCAGCAGCTCGCCGCCGGGCCGGCCCACCAGGACGCCGAGCCCGCAGGCCACGGCGAACGGCAGCGGGCCCCACCGGCGGACGCAGGCGACCACGGCGCGCGCGAACTGCTGGCTGACCGCCATCGTGCCGTCGGTCAGCGGGGTCGCGCTGCGGTGACGGACCGCGCGCTGGTCGTCGACCAGCGCCTTGACCAGCAGCGGGTTGCCGCCGCTGAGGGCGTGGCACTCCTCCGCCAGCAGCTCCGCCATCTCCGGGCCGAGCGCCCGGTCGAGCAGTTCGGTGATGCCGGCGCGGGAGAGCGGGGCGAGCTGGAGGTGAACGGTCTGCAGCGGGCGCACGAGCTCCGAGCGGAAGAGGTCGTACGTGGGGTTGGGCAGCGTCCACTCGGCGAAGACGAGCAGGACGCGGGAGGTCTGGAGCCGTCGCTGCAGGTAGAGCAGGGCGCGCAGCGAGGGCTTGTCGGCGAACTGGATGTCGTCGACGACGATCACCACGGGACGCCGCCTGGCCAGCAGGACCAGGTCACCGCAGAGTTCGTCGAGCATCCCGGCGTAGTCGCTGTCGATGCTGGCCGAATCGGCCGTGGCGCCGGGGGACTTGGCTGATAAATTCGGCAGCCGGAACGGCTCGACGCCTCTGAAGAGCTGCCGCAGCAGGCCGAAGGGCAGCGACTGCTCGGCCTGGGAGCCGGTGGCGCTGAGGAGCATCGCCCCGTCGTTCACCGCCTGTTCGGCGAAGGTGCGGACCAGTTCGGTCTTGCCGCAGGCCACACCTCCGTTGACGACGACGAGTTGTCCCCAGCCGCTCTGACAGGCCGTATACGCTTCGCACAGGACATGAACATCTTGATCACGATCAACGAGAATCATGTTTTCCCCCTAAAGTGCGTGTCTCACGTGGTCAGCGTCAGATTCGGAATACTGCGTTCCGTGATGTGGGTCTGCAGCGTCCGCACCGTCGCTGGAGCCCTGCCTGTATTTGCCGCTCCAGCCTGGGTGAGATTCGGCGATGTGGCAAGCATTCTGAAGTGTGCAAGAATTCCCCCGAGGTCATGTTTCCTCTCGGTGAAATCGCGCCCAAGAGGAGACAAAATCCCGCCTGCCGGCGGGTGCCGAGCCTCGCCGCCCGGCGCCGGGCGGCGAGGCTCAACCGCGGGCTGAACCGGGGGAATTCAGCCCGACGGGAGGAGCTCCGCGGCGCAGGCCGGCGGAGCGGGACGGTGGGTCGCAGGCGGCGATGGCGCGAAAATCCCCGTCGTCGCCCGCATCCGCGGAAGAGCTCTCATCGCGGCAGGTGCCGGTCCGGCCCCGCTTGCCCATGGCGTGGAAGGGCGTGCCGTTCCGGACATTATCGGGTGTCACCGGCAGGCATTCAGGGGTCAATAAGACGTGCCTGCGTACATGGGCGAAGCGGCCCAGCCGTGTGAACATAGAGATGCCACCTGATGATTTGTCACGCCGGGATGGAGCAGACAGCAGACAGGGGAGCGGCGCGGATCGGCCGCTCGACGGGACACATCGCGGCCGCCGCGGACGATGTCGCGTTGGCACTCCCAAACTAATGGCCGGGGTGGACGCCGTCAACCCGCCCCCTTGCCCCACCCCAGGGGCGGGAATGGGTCGATATATACCTTCTTGTGGCCCGGCGTTGACGCCCCCGCCGGCCGCGAACGGAGACCAGGAGCGCCGCTCACGGGCGTTCGCCGCCGCGTCGCCGGCCCGGGCGGCGGGTCATCCCCTAGCCGACCCCTAGCGTGCCGTCTAGGGGATGTCCGTCAGCGGTAGGGGATTCGCGGCGCCCGCCCCGCCACTAGCATCGAGAGGCCCGCAGCGCGCCGAATCCCCGGCGTCATCCGCCCGGAAGGGACCCCACCCATGACCCGGATCTTCCTGGCGACGATGCCGATCACCACCCATGTCCGCCCCGTGCTGCCGATCGCCCGGGAACTCGCGAGAAGGGGCCACGAGGTGCTGTGGCGCTGCGGGCGGACATTCGAGGAGGAGATCACCGCCACCGGCGCCTCGTTCACGTCGATCGCGCCGCATGTGGACTTCGACGAGAACGTGGCCGTGCTGCGGACCATTGACGAACGCAAAGCCGGCGTGCCGAAATTCAAGAGCGTGATCCTGCCGGCCTTTGTCGAATCCATCCCGGGGCACGTGAAGGATATCGCGCCCGTGCTCGACGATTTCCGGCCGGATGTCGTGCTGGCGGACTACAGCCTGCTGGCCGCGCCGGTCCTGGCCCACGCCCGGGGGATCGCGACCGTCCTCCTCGCCGCCGGCCCGCTGCCCCTGGCCGGCGCCGGCGCCCCGCCGCCCGGGGCCGGCCTGTACCCCGCCGCCTCTCCGCTCGGCCGCCTGCGTGACCGGGGCCTGATGTGGCTGGTGGCCAACGTCATCTTCCGCGACGTGCACCGGGCCCTGCGGCGCTCGCTCGCGGGCCTGGGCGCGCCGGAGGTCGACGCCTTCTTCACCAACTGGCCGGTCCGGCTCGCCGACCGCTACCTGGTCATGACGATCCCGGAGTTCGAGTACCCGCACGCCGACCTCCCATCGGTCGTCGAGTTCGTCGGCCCCGCCCTCCCCGAGACGCCCGAGGGGTGGGCCCCGCCGGCCTGGTGGCCGGACGTCGAGCGGGCCCGCGCGGCCGGAACGCCCGTGGTGCTGCTGACCCAGGACGGCCCGACCTCCGACCCCGCCACGCTGCTCCACCCCGCCGTCACCGCGCTCGGCGGCGAGAACGTGCTGCTGCTGGCCGCGACGGGGGACCGCGCCCCCGAGGACGTGCTGCCCGCCGCCCGCCGGCCCGCCAACCTGCGCCTCGCCCCCGCCCTGCCGCCCGCCGAGGTGCTGCCGCTGACCGACCTGACGGTCACCAACGGGGGCTACGACAGCGTGCAGCAGTCCCTCGCCCACGGCGTCCCGCTGGTGGCCACCGGCGTGTGCGACAACCGCACGGAGGCCAACAACCGCGTCCGCCGGTCGGGCGCGGGCGTCTTCCTCAAGACGTGGAAGCCGGGCCCGAAGCGGCTCCACGCCGCGGTCACCGAGGTCCTGCACGACCCGCGCTACCGCACGGCGGCCACCCGCCTGCGCGACTCCTACACCCGCCACCCGGGCCCCCGCCGCGCGGCCGAGGCCGTCCTGGACGCGGCGGGGGCGACCCCCCTGGCCGGGGGCTGAGACGACGCGGGGGGCCGGCGGGCGACGGGCCTGCCATCCCGCGCGGGGGCGAGGAGCTTGATGCGCTGGGCGCGCGGCCTGCCTGGCGGGCGCGGAGCCCGACGGGGCCCTGGGCTCGGCGCAGCTCGCCTGTTCGTGGCAGGAGCGAAGACGCCGTAGCCGGGCGCCGGCGCACGACGGGCCACGGGCCCGCCCTCCCGCGCGGCGGCGAGGGCCTGCTTGCCGGCGGCGGGACGGCTGCGGGCCTCCTGGCGCCCGCCACCCGCGCGCGCCACCCGCGCGCGCCGCGCGGGCGTGGCCGCCGGCCGGGGACGCGACGACGCGGGGGACGGCGGACGGCGCGACAAGGAGCCGCAGTCCTGGGCGCGGAGGCGAGGCACCGTGTGGGCGGGCCGCGCGAGCGCGTGACGCGCTTGGGCCCGGCGGGCCCGGCGTGTTGCCGTACAGGTGCCCGGGCGAGTGCGGGACGGGCCTGGGCCCGGGGCCGGCGGGGCCAGCGGTCGCCGTACGGGTGCCCGGCCGGGCGAGCGCGTCATGGGCCGCGAGGGGCGAGCCCGCGCATGGCCATCCGGTGCCGGGTCAGGGAGTCGGGGGTGGGGCGGGTGACGCCGGCCGGGCGGCAGGGCGTGGCCTGCCCGCCGCGCGCCGCAGGTGACCGACGGCGCGCGCCCATGGCGTTGCCCCGGGGCGGGGTCGCAGCAGGGCCGCCGGGCGGGTACCGGCCCGAAGGAGCAGCGAGCGCAGCTCGCGCCCCAGGCGGACGGCCCGCCCGGGCAGGCCGCGCGCCCAGCGCATCGCGCCACCGCCGAGGACCGCGCGCGGGAGCGCGCGGGCCTCGGACGCGGTGGGGGCCGTAGCCGGGGGCGCGAAGTGGTGCGGGCACACGGCGCGGCTCCCGCCTCAGGCAGCGCGCCGGGCCGGCGCGGGCCGGGCGGCCGGGCCCGTGGCCCGGTCCAGGGAGTGCTTCGTGGCGTCCGGGGCGGGGGAGGGGGCGCCCGGCCTGACCGGCCGCCCGTCCACGCAGCCCCCGGCCTCGGCGCCGCCGTCGACGCGCTCCGGCTCGCCCTCCGGCCCGCCGTCGCCGTCGACCTCGGCCCTGATCCGCTCGCAGGCCCGGCTGAGCAGCCGCGAGACGTGCATCTGCGAGATGCCCAGCTGCTCGGCGATCCTGCTCTGCGTCATCCCGTGGAAGAACCGCAGGTAGAGGATCTGCCGCTCCCGCTCCGGCAGCGCCCGCAGCGGGCTCTTGACCGACTCGCGGTCCACCACCCGGTCGAACCCCGGCTCGTGCTCGCCCAGCGTGTCCAGCAGCGAGTAGTCGCCGTCCGCGCCGGGAAGTTCGGCGTTCAACGACAGGGTGCTGAAGCTCTCCAGCGCCTCCATCCCGGTGCGCACCTCGTCCTCCGTCAGCCCGCTGTGCGAGGCGATCTGCTCGACGCTCGGCCCGCGGTCGTCCAGCCGGTAGCTGAGCTGGCGGGCGGCGGCCCGTACCCGGTTGCGCAGCTCCTGGGTCCGGCGCGGCACGTGCAGGCCCCACATGTGGTCCCGGAAGTGGCGCTTCACCTCGCCGACGATGGTCGGCACGGCGTAGCTCTCGAACGGCCGGCCGCGGCTCGGGTCGTACCGGTGCACGGCCTTCACCAGTCCGAGCGCGGCGACCTGCTCCAGGTCCTCCAGCGCCTCGCCGCGGTCGCGGAAGGTGCGGGCCAGGCGGTCGGCCATCGGGATCCACGCGCAGATCACGTCCCGGCACAGCTGGTCCCGCTCGGGGCAGGGAGGCAATTCCGCGATGCGCTGGAATTGCCTGCTGGTATCCGGGGCGTCGTCGTGCGGATGGCGTTTCTTACGGGGTCGTGCAGGTGTATTCATGGTGCTCTCCCAGCTGAGGGTGGGCGTGCGATTCCGCTGCTCGCCACAGGAAGAGGCCGCTCGTCCCAGTCTGCCCGCAAAGCGCGCAGGCCACATCTCGGGAGGGCCGGGCGAGGTTTTCCCCCGCCCCGGGCGGATACCCGCCGCCGGAGGGCCGAAGGCCCCGCACGAGTCCGAGGAAGACCTCCGAAGAAAGAGCGATACCCGTGGCCTATGACACCTTTCTCGCGACCGTCCGCGACCGGGGCGAATACGCCGCCGACGAGGCGGAACGCATCGTCGAGGCGGTCTTCGCCACGCTGAGCGACCGGCTGCCGCCGGCCTCCGCGGAGCACCTGGCCGACCAGTTGCCCACGCCGCTGGCCGACATCCTCGAAAGCGCCGACGACACCGGCCGTTCCTGGGGCGTGCAGGAATTCATCAACCAGGTCGCCGACCGCGCCGACGAGGATCTTGAAACGGCGGAGACCGATACCCGTGTCGTTTTCTCGGTCATTTCCGAGACGGTCGCCGGCGGCGAGATGAATAAGCTGCTCAGTCAGCTTCCCTCCGGCTACGCCGACCTCTTCGGCTATTCGGAGCTGGCCTGAACACGGCGGACGGGCCCGGGCCACGGGTCGTGGTCGTGGGCGCCACGGGAACGCTGGGCAGCGCCGTGGTGCGCCGGCTGACCGCCGCGTCGGGGGCGGCGGACGGCCGGGCCGGCCAGGTGCTGGGCCTGGCCCGCCGGCGCCCGCCCGGGATGCCGCCCGGCGCCTCCTGGGCCCCTGCCGACATCACCCGCGACAGCACGGCCGACCTGGCCGCCCGCTTCGCCGGGGCGGACGCGGTGATCCACCTCGCCTGCCTCTTCCAGCCCGCCCGCCGGCCCGAGGTCACCTGGCGCACCAACGTCCTCGGCAGCGAGCGGGTGTTCGAGGCCGTGGCGGCGGCGGGCGTGCCCGCCCTGGTGCACGCCTCCTCCGTGGTCGCCTACGCGCCCGCCCCCAAGGGCCGCCGGGTGACCGAGGACTGGCCCACCCACGGCACCCCCACCGCCGCCTACTGCCGCGAGAAGACCTACGCCGAACGGCTGTTGGACGCCTTCGAGCAGCGCCACCCGGAGGTCCGCGTGGTGCGCCCGCGGCCCGCCCTGGTCCTCTCGCGCTACTCCGCCGCCCGCCAACGACGGCTCTTCGGCGGCCCGTTGGTCCCCGCCCACGGCGCGGTGCACGCCCCGCCCCTGCTGCCGGACGTTCCCGGCCTGCGCTTCCAGGCCCTGCACGCCGAGGACGCGGCCGTTGCCCTGACCCGCTGCGCGCTGCGGCCGGTGCGCGGGGCGTTCAACCTCGCCGCCGAACCACCCCTCGACGCAAGGGAGCTGGCCGCCCTGACCGGGGCGCGCGCCGTCCGCGTCCCCTACCGGCCCGTGCGCGCGGCCGTGGACGCGGCCTGGCGGCTGCGCCTGCTGTCCACCCCGCCCGGCCTGCTCGACGCCGTGCTCGCCTGCCCCCTGATGGACACCGGCCGCGCCCGCCGCGAGCTGGACTGGCGCCCGGCCCACTCCGCGACCGAGGCCGCGGCGGCCCTCCTGGCCGGACCCGGAGACCCCCCATGAGCCCGCCCCCTCCCGCACCCCCGCCCCCGACCCACGCCGACGCCGACGCCGACGCCGTCGTGATCGGAGCCGGCCCCAACGGCCTGGTCGCCGCCAACCTGCTCGCCGACGCCGGCTGGCGCGTCCTCGTCCTGGAGGCCGCCGACGAGCCCGGCGGCGCCGTCCGCAGCGACCGCGGCGTCCACCCCGAGTACGTCACCGACCTGTTCAGCTCCTTCTACCCCCTGGCCGCCGCCTCGCCCGTGATGCGCGGCCTCGGCCTGGAACGCTGGGGACTGGACTGGCGCCACGCTCCCGCCGTCCTGGCCCACCCCCTCCCCGACGGCCGCTGCGCCGTCCTGCACCACGACCCCGAGCGCACCGCGGCCGGACTGGAGGCGTTCGCCCCCGGCGACGGCGACGCCTACCTGCGGATGCTCGCCCGCTGGGACCGGGTCGGCGAGGACCTGTTCGACGCGCTGCTCGGCCCCTTCCCGCCCGTCCGCGCGCTGCCCGGCCTGCTGGCCCGGACGCGCGCCGCCGGCGGCCTGCGGCTGCTGCGCACCCTCACCCTGCCCGCCCGGCGGCTCGGCGAGGAGGAGTTCACCGGCCCGGCCGGGCCCGCGCTGCTCACCGGCTGCGGCCTGCACGCCGACCTCTTCCCCGAGTCGCCCGGCAGCGGCGCGTTCGGCTGGCTGATGGTGATGCTCGGCCAGCGCCACGGCTGGCCCGTGCCCGCCGGCGGCGCCGGGGCCCTGACCTCCGCGCTGGTGCGCCGGCTGGCCGACCGCGGCGGCGAGGTGCGCTGCGCGACGCCCGTGTCCGGCGTGGTCGTGGCCCGCGGCCGGGCCCTGGGCGTGCGCACCGCGGGAGGAGAGGCCGTCCGCGCCCGCCGCGCCGTCCTCGCCGACGTCCCGGCCCCCGCCCTCTACGGCGGCCTCGTGGACTGGCGGCACCTGCCCGCCCGCCTGCGCTCCGACCTGCGCCGCTTCCAGTGGGACTACCCGACCCTCAAGGTCGACTGGGCCCTGGCCCGGCCGATCCCGTGGGCGGCCGAGGAGGCCGCCGCGGCCGGAACGGTCCACCTGGCCGACTCCGTCGATCACCTCACCCGCTACACCGCCGACCTCGCCACCGGCGCGATCCCGCAGGACCCCTGCGGCGTGCTCGGCCAGATGACCACCGCCGACCCCGGGCGTTCCCCGGCGGACACGGAGGCCGCGTGGGCGTACACGCACCTGCCGCGCGACGGCTCCCGGGAGCCCGGCGAACGCCTCGCCGACCGTCTTGAGGAGGCCGTGGAACGCCGCGCGCCGGGCTTTCGCGCCACCATCCGCGACCGGCGCGTCCTGGCGCCCGAGGACCTCCAGGCCCTCAACCCCAGCCTGGTGCGCGGGGCCCTCAACGGCGGCACCGCGGCCGTTCACCAGCAGTTGATCTTCCGGCCGACGCCCGGTCTGGGCCGCCCCGAGACGCCCGTGGCCGGGCTCTACCTGGCCTCGGCCTCCGCCCACCCCGGCGGCGGCGTCCACGGCGCGTGCGGCGCGAACGCGGCCCGCGCGGCGCTCCGGGCGCCCCGCCTGCCCCGGCTGACGCACCGGGACGGCCGAAGGAGGGAGTGACCATGGCCGTTCGCCCCGTCCTGATCCGCCGGCCTCCCGAGGAGGTCTGGGCCGTGCTGTGCGACGGCCGCCGCTACGCGGAGTGGGTCGTGGGAACGCACGCCTCCCGGCCCCTGGACGAGCGCTGGCCGCAGATCGGCACGGCCATCGCCTACGTCATCAGGGCCGGCCCCTGGGAGCTGCGCGGGCGCACGGTGGTGCGCGACCACCGTCCCGGCCGCCGCCTCGAACTGGAGGCCTGTACCCGGGCGCTGGGCTCGGCCCGCATCAGCATCGAGGTCCGCCCCTGGGGGGAGCACGCCCTCGTCACCCTCGACGAGCACCCCCTGACCGGCCCCGGCGGGCGCCTCCACACCGTCGTCAGCGAACTGGTCCTCCAGGCCCGCCACCGCTGCATGACCAAGCGCCTGGCCCACGTCGTGGAGAACGGCGCCCGCGGCTGACGCCCCGCCGAGCGCACTTGCCGGGGGATGCCGCGCCCACGATCGAGGCATTCCGGCTCGCCGCACCCCCGGCGGCGGTACAAACGGGGCCGCCCACCTCCCCGCCGAGAGGACCCGTCATGGCGCTCCTGACCCGGCAGCGGCCCGCCGCCAGCCCGGCCCCGCCGCCCCGGCCCCGCCGCCCGGGGGCGGTCGTCGTCTCCTGGCTGACCACCACCGACCATAAGCAGATCGGGTCCCTGTACCTGATCACGTCCTTCCTCTTCTTCCTGGCCGGCGGCGCCCTCGCCCTCGTGATGCGGGCCGAACTCGCCCGCCCCGGCATGCAGGTGCTCTCCGCCGAGCAGTACAACCAGGCGTTCACGATGCACGGCACGATCATGATGCTGCTCTTCGCGACGCCCCTCTTCGCCGGCTTCGCCAACTGGATCATGCCGCTCCAGATCGGCGCCCCGGACGTGGCCTTCCCCCGGCTCAACGGCCTGGCGTACTGGCTCTACCTCTTCGGCGGCCTGCTGGTCATCGGCTCCCTGCTCACCCCGCAGGGCGCCGCGGACTTCGGCTGGTTCGCCTACGCCCCGCTCAACTCCGAGGCGTACTCGCCCGGCATCGGCCCCGACATGTGGGTGATGGGCCTGGGCCTGTCCGGCTTCGGCACCATCGTGGGCGCGGTCAACTTCGTCACCACCATCGTCTGCATGCGCGCCCCCGGGATGACGATGTTCCGGATGCCGATCTTCACCTGGAACATCCTGCTCACCAGCGTCCTGGTGCTGCTGGCCTTCCCCGTGCTGGCCGCCGCGCTGTTCGCGCTCGCCTCGGACCGGACGTTCGGCTCCCACATCTTCGACGCGGCCAACGGCGGGGCGCTGCTGTGGCAGCACCTCTTCTGGTTCTTCGGGCACCCCGAGGTCTACATCATCGCGCTGCCGTTCTTCGGCATCGTCACCGAGATCATCCCCGTCTTCAGCCGCAAGCCGATCTTCGGCTACCTGGGCCTGGTCGGCGCGACCATCGCCATCACCGGCCTGTCGATGACGGTGTGGGCGCACCACATGTTCGCCACCGGGGCGGTGCTGCTGCCGTTCTTCTCGCTGCTGTC
Source organism: Streptomyces boetiae (assembly GCF_031845405.1). Classification (NCBI taxonomy): domain Bacteria; kingdom Bacillati; phylum Actinomycetota; class Actinomycetes; order Kitasatosporales; family Streptomycetaceae; genus Streptomyces; species Streptomyces boetiae. The sequence continues at coordinate 20,680 of NZ_JAVREN010000027.1, read as the reverse complement.
GTTCCTCATCGCGGTGCCCACGGGCGTGAAGTTCTTCAACTGGATCGGCACGATGTGGCGCGGCTCGCTGTCCTTCGAGACGCCGATGCTGTGGTCCGTCGGCTTCCTGGTCACCTTCCTCTTCGGCGGGCTGACCGGCGTGCTGCTGGCCTCCCCTCCGCTGGACTTCCACGTCACCGACTCCTACTTCGTGGTCGCCCACTTCCACTACGTGGTCTTCGGGACGGTCGTCTTCGCGATGTTCGCCGGCTTCCACTTCTGGTGGCCGAAGTTCACCGGCCGCCGCCTGGACGAGCGCCTGGGGAAGATCCACTTCTGGACCCTCTTCATCGGCTTCCACGGCACGTTCCTCGTCCACCACTGGCTGGGCGCGGAGGGCATGCCGCGCCGCTACGCCGACTACCTGGCCGCGGACGGCTTCACCACCCTGAACACGATTTCCTCGATCGCCGCCTTTCTACTCGGCCTGTCCACCCTCCCCTTCCTCTACAACGTCTGGCACACCGCCCGCCACGCCCCCGCCACCCCCGAGGACGACCCCTGGGGCTTCGGCCGCTCCCTGGAATGGGCCACCTCCTGCCCCCCGCCCCGCCACAACTTCACCACCCTCCCCCGCATCCGCTCCGAATCCCCGGCCTTCGACCTCCACCACCCGGCGGTCAAGCCGGCCGACCAGGCGGCCCGGACGGGGCGGAGGGACGTGGTGGAGGACTAGCCCCGGGCGGCCTCGTCGGCGCTCTGCCGCGCGGCTTCGGCCTCCGGCTCGGCGCCGGCTTTGGCGTAGGCGGTGGCGGCTTGGTGCCAGGCGGCGACGACTTGGTCGCGGTCCGCGCCGGCCGCCGCCCGGATCTGCGCGAGCCTCCTGTATGCCATCCCGGTCCGGAAGGCATCGTTGAGCTCGGTCAGGATTCGGCTGGCCGACGCGACGTACTTCTCCGCCTCGTCCAGTCGCCCCTGTCCCTGGAGCGCGACGCCGATGTCGTACTGGACGATTCCCTGCCCCTGTGGGTCTGTGTGGCCCTTGACGAGCTGGTGGGCGTCCCGCGCAGCATCGAGTGCCTCGGCATAGCGCCCCAGTTCGCTGAAGATGATGCTGAGGGAGTGAAGGCTGATCGCGCGGCCTCGGTGGTCCCCGATGTCCTGGTGGATGTCGTGCGCGCGCTGGGCGGTCTTGAGCGCTTGGTCGTGGCGACGCAACTCCTTCCAGGCGTTGCTGGCGGTGGTGAGGGCATCGGCCTGGCCCTCCCGGTCGCCGATGCCCGCGCAGATGTCGTGGGCCTCTCGTGCGGCCTCAAGCGCCTCGTCGTGGCGGCGCAGCTCATTGAGAGCGATGCTGAGGAGGACGAGGGCGGATCCCTGCCCCAGGGGCATCCGGAGATCCCGGTAGATGTCGTGGGCGACCGCGCTGACGCTGCGGAACTCGTCGTGGCGCAGGCGGAGGTTGAGGTAGCGGCCGAGGTCAAGGGCGAGGCCGGCCGCCCGACATCCGTTGGTAGCCCGGCCGGCGTGGACGGCGGCGATCAGCGTGGGGCGTTCGGCATCGAACCACTTCAGCGCCCCTTCCAGGTCGGCAGGCTCTCCGCCTGCCCCGTAGATCTTCAGCGACTTGGCGCCCGCTCCCGCCCTGCGCACGTAGTACCTCATCAACCGGTCCCGCGCCTGCGCGTAGCGGCGGCGGATGTCCCGCCCGCGCTCCGCGTGGGCCTTGGCCTGTTCCGCCGCGTAGTCGCGCAGCAGGTCGTGCATCTGCCAGCGGTCCCGCACGTCAGCGGGCTCGATGAGGTGGGCGCGGACAAGGGCGTCCAGCAGCATCCGGGTTTCGTGCTCGGTCCGGTCGGCGAGGAGCGAGGCCGCCTTGGTGGAGATGCTGGGGCCCGGGTTGAGGCTGAGAAGGCGGAAGAGGTCTGCCTGCTGTGGCGGGAGGCGGTGCAACAACTGGTCGAAGACCGAGCGGACGGTGCGAGCGCCGTCGTCCAGCCCTACGAGTCGGTTGCTGTCCATGGAGGTCAATTGGGCGGCGCGCTCGGCCATCGCCTGGCCGGGCGCGCCGATCAGCAGGGCTGCGGCGATGTGCAGTGCCAGCGGCAGGTAACCGCAGGCAGCGGCGAGGGCGAGGGCCGCTTCCGGTTCCTCCTCGATCCGGCGGTCCTCGGGGTCTGCCACGTGAAGGGCCTGTCGCAGCAGATCGACGGCCGCTTCCGGCTCCAGCGCGCGGAGCTGCACAATGCGGTCCCCCAGGCCGGTGAGCGTGTGCCGGGAGGCGACCAGGACCCGGTGGTGGGGCGTTCCCGGGAGGAGCGGGGATATCTGGCCGGGGGCCGAGGCGTTGTCGGCCACGATGAGGAGCCGGTGGCCCTCGGCGGCGAGGGCGGCCAGGCGGGAGCGGTAGAGGGCCTGGCGTTCCTCCAGGGTCGGCGGGATGTACGCGGGCTCGACGCCGAGAGAGCGCAGCAGGGCGTCCAGGGCCTGGGCCGGCTCGGTGGGGGACTGGTCGTAGCCGCGCAGGTCGATGAACTGGGTGCCCGCGAACCAGCCGTTGTCCTGAGCCCTTCGCCCTGCGGCGACGGCCACCGTGGTCTTGCCGACGCCGGGCAGGCCGGACACCACGGCGGCGGACGGCGTCGAGGCGACGGCGTCCGGGTTCAGAAGCGCAAGCAGCGCGTCAGTCTCCTGCTCGCGGCCCGTGAACTCCGGTGGCACGGGCGGCAGGGAGTCCAGAGCCCTTGGGGCACTGGGCGCGGACATCGCGTTTTACGTGATGTTCTGCGTGCCGCCACCCTGCACCGGGCCGCCGAAGCCGCCGCCCCGGAAGTCGTTCCCCGGTCGGCCCCGCCCGGCCTTCTTCTGCTTCCGGGCAGGCTTGCCCTTCTTCCCGCTCACCGGCCCCCTGCCCCTCCCGAGCGACCAACGGCACGAGGGCACCACCCTACGGCTCCACCAGGACAACAACGCCCCGTGCTGGGTACTCGGCCCGGCGGACGGACCAGAGAGCCGAAGACGGAGAGGCGAGGCGGCGATGAAGGCAGTCGTGTGGCGCGGGAAGCGGGATGTGCGGGTGGAGGACGTTCCGGAGCCCCGGATCGAGGAGCCGACGGATGCGGTGGTGCGGATCACCTCCACCGGGCTGTGCGGGTCGGATCTGCATCTGTACGAGGTGCTGTCGCCGTTCATGACGCCGGGTGACGTGCTGGGGCACGAGCCGATGGGGGTCGTGGAGGAGACGGGGCCGGAGGTCACGGAGCTGGCGCCGGGGGACCGGGTGGTGGTGCCGTTCGGGATCGCCTGTGGGGCCTGTTTCATGTGCGAGCGCGGGCTCCAGACGCAGTGCGAGACCACGCAGGTCAAGGAGCAGGGCAGCGGCGCGGCCCTGTTCGGCTACACCAGGCTGTACGGGTCGGTGCCGGGCGCCCAGGCCGAGTACCTGCGCGTTCCCCAGGCCCACTACGGGCCGGTGCGCGTGCCGGAGGGGGTGCCGGAGGACCGTTATCTGTTCCTCTCCGACGTGCTGCCCACGGCCTGGCAGGCGGTGGCCTACGCCGACCCGCCCAAGGGGGGAACGCTGGTGGTGCTGGGCCTGGGGCCCATCGGGGACATGTGCTGCCGCATCGCCAGGCACCAGGGCGTGGCGCAGGTGATCGGGATCGACCTCGTGCCGGAGCGGCTGGCCAGGGCCCGGTCACGCGGCGTGTCCACGCTCGACCTCACCGAGAGCGACAACATCGTCAACGCCGTCCGCGACCGCACCGAGGGCCGGGGCGCCGACGCGGTGATCGACGCCGTGGGGATGGAGGCGCACGGCAGCGCCGCGGGCAAGCTGGCGCACGACCTGAGCGGGCTGCTGCCGGCCCGGCTGGCCGAGCGGATCGCGCGCAGGGCGGGCGTGGACCGGCTCTCCGCGCTCTACCTGGGCATCGAGCTGGTCCGGCGCGGCGGAACGCTCTCGCTCAGCGGCGTCTACGGCGGCATGAAGGACCCGCTGCCGATGCTGAAGCTCTTCGACAAGCAGATCCAGCTCCGCATGGGCCAGGCGAACGTCCGGCGCTGGGTCCCCGAGATCCTGCCGCTGCTCGGCGAGGACGACCCGCTGGGCGTGGACGACTTCGCCACCGACCACGTGCCGCTGTCGGAGGCGCCGGAGGCGTACCGGAGGTTCCAGCACAAGGAGACCGGCAAGGTCGTCCTCCGCCCCTGAGCGGCGCGGGAGGCGTGAACCACGCCACGTGAGGGAGGGCACGAGGGGCCCGCGGGCCAGGCGCCCCAAGGGAAACGGGAGCCGGCGCGGGCCCGGGAACGATCTTGGTCTTCCCGGCGGGGAGCCCGCTTGTCATGGTGGGGTGCGTTGTCCGGCGCGCTGCGGCGCGTGGCCCCCTCTCCCCCCTCAGGCGCATGTCTGCTCTCACCGCTGCGAAGACGTCCGAGAAGACCCCGACGGCCGAGGCCGCCTCCCGGCGCAGCCCCTGGCGTTGTCTGCGCTACCCCAGCATGCGCTGGTGGTCCGTGGCCAACCTGGTCTCCAACGCCGGCACCTGGATGCAGCTCACGGTCCAGAATCTGCTGGTGCTGCACGTCACCGGCTCCGCCGCCATGACCGGCCTGTCGCTGGCCGTGCAGGCCGGGCCGGGCCTGGTGCTCGGCCTGATCGGCGGCGCGGCCGTGGACGCCTGGCCGCGCAAGCTGACGGCCACGCTCAGCCAGGCCGCCCTGGGCCTGGTGGCCTTCGCGACCGCCGCGCTCGTGGCGTTCGACATGATCAACGTGCCGGTGCTGATGGCCCTGGCCGCGATCACCGGGGTGGTCGCCACCGTGGACGCGCCCGCGTGCGCGCTGCTGGGCAACGACCTCGTCCGGACCCGGGACGTTCCCTCGGCCATCGCGCTGGGCTCGGCCGTGCACAGCGTCGGCCGCCTGGCCGGCACCGCCCTGGCCGGCGGCGCGGTGGTGCTCTTCGGCACCTCATCGGCGTTCCTGGCCAACGGCCTGTCCTTCGCCTTCGTCGCCTCGGTGATCCCCTTCCTGCGGCTGGTGGACCACACCAGCGACCCCGACCGCGCGCCGGCCCCGGCCGCCGCGGCGGAGGCGCCGCGCCCGTCGGCGGACCCGCGCGAGGGCCTGCGGTACTTCCTCGGCCGCCCCCGCCTGGTCGCCCTGGCCGCGATCACCGGCCTGAGCGCGGTCTTCGGCCGGAACTACGCCCTGACTCTGGCGGTCCTGGTGACCGGCCCGCTGGCGGCCGGCGCGGGCGCCTTCGGCACCGTCTCCACCGCCCTGGCGATCGGCGGCATCGCGGGTGCGCTGCTGGCCGGCGTGCTCCAGCGGCCCTCCGTCCGCCTGGTGGCGGCGATGGCCGGCGCGGGCGCCGTGCTCCAGATCGCGGCCGGCCTGACGCCGAGCCTGGCGCTGCTGATCCTGCTGGTCGTCCCGATGGCCATGGTCGAGTCGGTCTCCGACACCGCGGGCACCACCGTGCTGCAGACCGACCCGCCGCCGCACATGCGCGGCCGGGTGCTGGGCGTGTGGCGCAGCCTGAGCACCGGCTGGGGCCTGGTGGGCCCGCCCGCGATCGGCCTGCTGATGGAGGTCGCCGGCGCCCGCGGCGCGCTGGTCCTGGGCGGTGCGGTCATCGCCCTGACGGCGACCGCCGGCCTGCTCCTCCAGGGACGCGCGTCCGCTACCGCGGGTCAGGCCGCCGAGGCTCGCCCGGTCCGTGCCGCCGCCCTGTCCGCGGCGGCCTGAGGCGGGCGGCACGCCCGCGCCGCGCGGGGCTCCCGCGCGGCGCGTCAGCGACGACGGCCCGGTCCCGCCACCCCGCAGGGGCGTGGGACCGGGCCGTCGCCGGTTCGGGCCGTGCCGGTACGTGCCCGTCCGTCGCGCCCGCCGCCCTCGCGGGCGGCGACCGCACCGGCCCCCGGCCGGGAAGAACCCGGTCGGGGACCGGAGATCATGCTCCGGGCCCCCGGGCTGCGCCGCGTCGGCACGTCCCGGGACAACGTCCCCGGACGGCGCCCGGACCGGCGCCCGGCAGCGTCCGGGGCGGCCACCTGGGCAAGGCGCGGGGGCGGCGCGGTCGCGGGGCCCGTCCCACGAGGTCCGTGGCGGAGGCCATGGACCGCTCAGTGACCGAAGATCGCCTTCTCGACGTCGTTGGGGCCGTCGAAGCGGTCCTGGCGGAGGCTGCCGATCTCCTGGACCAGCGACTTGTCGGCGCCGTTCTTCCTGGCGGTCTTCATCAGCGCCTGCTTATCGCTCGGGTAGCCGGCGTTCTTCAGCGCCTTCTGGACCTCGATGGGGTTGGTCTTCCCCATGGTGTCCTCCCGTGTGCTCGGGTTCGTCCGTCCTTGACCGGACGCGGGTACCCGCGTCCTCAGGGCTCATGCGCGGCCGGGCCGACCAGCTCGGAGAGCACGTCCTCCATGGTCACGAACCCCAGCAGCGCCCCCGAGGGGCCCGTCACCGCCGCCAGGTGCGTCACCCGCGAGCGCATCGCCGTCAGCGCGTCGTCCAGCGGCGTCTCGGGCCGCACCCGCACCACGGGGTGCAGGGCGTTGCGCGGGAAGGGCCGGTCGCGGTGCGCGGCGCCCAGCGCGTCCTTCACGTGCAGGAAGCCCAGGACCGTGCTGCCGGGGCCCGTCACGGGGAAGCGGGAGTAGCCCGAGCGGGCCGCGGCCAGCTCGAGCTGCCGGGGCGTGACCCGGTGGTCCACGGTCACCATCCGGCCCGGCGGCACGACGATCTCCGCGACCGTGCGGCTGCCCAGCTCCAGCGCGTCCCGCAGCCGCTCGCTCTCGGCCGCCTCCAGCAGCCCGGCGTCCGAGGAGTCCTGCACCAGCCGCGCCAGCTCGTTGTCCGTGAACACCGAGGCCACCTCGTCCCGGGGCTGGACGCGCAGCAGCCGCAGCAGGCCGTTGGCGCAGGCGTTGATCCCCAGGACCACGGGGGCCAGCGTGCGGGTAAGGGCCACCAGCGGGGGCCCGAGCAGCAGGGCGGTGCGCTCCGGGGCGGCGAGCGCGACGTTCTTGGGAACCATCTCGCCGATCAGCATGTGCAGGTAGGTGGCGACGGCCAGGGCGACGGCGAAGGCGATGGGGTGCACCAGCCCGTAGGGGACGGCGACCGCGTCCAGCAGGGGCTCCAGCAGGTGCGCGACGGCCGGCTCGGCCACCGCGCCCAGCACCAGCGAGGAGACGGTGATGCCGAGCTGCGCGGTGGCCATCATCGGCGACAGGTGCCGCAGCGCCCACAGCACGGTCCGCGCTGGCCGCTCCCCGGCCTCGGCGCGCGGCTGGATCTGGTCGCGCCGCACGGAGATCAGGGCGAACTCGGCGCCGACGAAGAAGGCGTTGACCAGCACGGCGAACGCGCCCAGCGCGAGCTGCACGACGGTCACGGCGCGACCGTCCCGCCACGGGGGGAGGCCCCGGGCGCCGTCAGCCGCACCCGTTCCGCCCGGTGCCGGGCCACCTCCAGCACCGTCAGCCGCCACCCCCCGACCGTCACCTCGTCGCCACGCGCCGGGATGCGCGCCAGCTCCGCCGCCACCAGGCCCGCCACCGTCTCGTAGGGGCCGTCGGGGACCGGCAGGCCGATCGCGGCGAGCCGGTCGCGGCGCACGCCGCCGTCCGCTTCCCACACCCGCGCGCCCCGCCGGGCCAGGCCCGGCGACTCTTCGGGGTCGTGCTCGTCGCGGACCTCGCCGACGACCTCCTCCACGATGTCCTCCAGCGTGGCCACGCCGGCCGTTCCGCCGTACTCGTCCACGACCACCGCCATCGAGCCGGAGCCGCGCAGCCGCTCCAGCAGCTCGTCCACGGGAAGGCTGGCCGGTACGCGCACGGGCTCCCTGGCCAGGCGCGCCACGGGCGTCGCCCCGCGTGCGCCCTCCTCCAGGGCGAGGACGTCCTTGATGTGGACCACGCCGCGCACCTCGTCCAGCGAGCCCTCGTAGACCGGGAAGCGGGAGAGGCCGGTGGCGCGGGTCAGCTCCGCCGCGCGGCCGGCCGTGGCCGAGGCCGGGAGCGCGTGCACGTCCACGCGGGGCGTCATCACGCTCTGCGCGGTCAGCTCGGCCAGGTGCAGGGTGCGCAAGAACAGCTCCGCGGAGTCCGAGGGCAGCACGCCCTCCTCGGCAGAGTGGCGGGCCAGGGCCACCAGCTCCTGCGGGGTGCGCGCGGAGGCCAGCTCCTCGGTGGGCTCCAGGCCCCCGGCCCGCACCAGCCGGTTGGCCGTCTCGTTCAGGTGCCGGATCAGCGGGGCGAAGGCGGCGGTGAACGCCCGCTGCGGGCCGGCGACCGCGCGTGCCACCCGCAGGGGCCTGGCGATGGCCCAGTTCTTGGGGACCAGCTCGCCGATGACCATCAGCAGCACCGTGGACAGGGCGACGCCCACGGCCAGCGCCGCCGAGGAGGCGGCCGACTCCGGCACCCCGGCCGCCCGCAGGGGCCCGCGCAGCAGCGCGGCCAGGGACGGCTCGGCCAGCATCCCGATCACCAGGGAGGTGACGGTGATGCCCAGTTGCGCCCCCGAGAGCTGGAACGTCAGCGCCCGGGCCGCCTTCAGCGCCCCGCCCGCGCCCGCCTCGCCCGCCGCCGCGGCCCTCTCCAGCTCCCCGCGCTCCACCGTGGTCAGCGAGAACTCCGCCGCCACGAACACGGCGCAGGCCAGCGTCAGCCCCACCGCCAGCAGCAGGAGCAGCACCTGCGTCACCACGCGCCCGCCTCCCTCTCCGGCTCGTCCACGTCCTGCGTCATGTCCTGAGTCACGTCCTGAGTCACGCCCTCGGCCACGTCCCGGGTCCGCGTCCCGGTTCGCGGCCTCGCTACGCCCGGTCCCACGGCCTCGGCCGCGCCCCCGGTGGTCGCGGCCGGGGAGCCACCACCGGTTCCCCCGGACGCGGGACGTATGCCCGCGTCCCCTGCTCACGTCATCGGCCGGGGCGTCGCCCGCCTTGAGACGACGGCCCCGGCCGCCCCGGGCGTTTCCCCCGGTGGGCCGGGGGTACCCGTCGCTCCCCGCGACGACCCGGACGCGGTGGGAGGAGACGCGATGGCCTACCGGACGGCGGCCCCCGAGACGGCCGACCACACCGACCCGTACGCGTCGGCCGAGCCGGGCGACGCGGACGGCGAGCTGCTGGTCGCGCTGGGCTCGGGCCGCACCGTGCGGCTGACGTGCACCGTCCCGGCCGAGGGCGTGCTGCGGCTGCGCCAGTCCGGCGTGCCCGACCGGGGACTCGCCGTGCTGCCGGGTGTCTCGGACCGGCCCGCGCGGCTGACCCGGCTCCCGGACGGCGGCGGGGTGTCCCTCACCGGCCCCGGCGTGGACGCGCACTGGGCCGGTCAGGGCCTCAGCTTCGGGGCGTACCGGCGCTTCGCCCGCCCCGAGGCCGACACCGTGCCCTACCGCGCCGGGCTGCGCCCGCCCACCCCCGGGCACCCGGCGGGAAGCTGGGTGGAGACCGTCCACCTCAGCCCCGGCGCGGCCGTCTACGGCGGCGGCGAGAGCTACCAGGGCATCGACCTGCGGGGCCGGATGCGGACCCTGCGCAACACCGAGGAGAACCGCGCCGCCGGCCGCGACACCGCCTACCTCAACATCCCGCTGCTGTGGTCCGACGCCGGGTGGGGCCTGTTCGCCCACACCGGCGGCTCGGTGGAGGCCGACCTGGGCGCCACGCACTCCGAGGCCGCCGCCGTCGAGATCGGCGGCCCGCACCTGGACCTCTTCCTCATCGACGGGGACGGCCCCACCATCCTGGAGCGGTACCTGAGTCTCACCGGCCGGCCCCGCATGCTGCCCGAGTGGGCCTATGGCGTGTGGCTGAGCCGCTCCTCCTACTTCACGGCCGGCGAGGTGCTGCGCAACGTCGAGGAGATGGAACGCGCCGGCGCCCCCGTGGACGTGGTGCACGTGGACGAGTGGCTGGAGGAGTCGGTCCTGGCCGACGCCACCTGGAGCGCGGGCCCGGACCGCTCGCGTTTCCCCGCCGGGTGGAGCCGCCCGCTGGCCGACCGCGGGGTGCGCACCAGCCTGTGGATCAACCCCTACGTCAAGACCGGCACCCCGCTGGCCGACGAGCTGGCCGCCCGCGGCTACCTGGTCAGCGACGCCGACGGCAACCCCGTGCCCACCGCCCACAACCCGGCCTGCCTGGTCCTCGACTTCACCAACCCCCAGGCCAGGGCCTGGTGGACCGCCCGCCTGGCCCGCACCCTGCGCGAGGAGGAGAACGCCGCGGTGCTGGCCGACTTCGGAGAGGAGATCCCCGACGAGGCCGTCTTCGCCGACGGCACACGCGGCGGGGAGCGGCGCAACGCCTACGCCCTGCTCTACCAGACCGCCGTCCGCGAGACCGGCACGCTGGTGCGCGACGGCGACTTCGTCGCCATCTCCCGCTCCGGAACGGCCGGTTCGCAGCGCGAGCCCGCCCACTGGGCCGGGGACCTGCCCTCCTCCTGGACCGGCCTGGTCTCCACCCTGCGGGCCGTGCTCTCCCTCTCGCTCAGCGGCTGCTCCCTCGTCACCCACGACGCCGGGGGCTACTGGACGCCCGAGTCCTACCGGCTCGCCAAGGAGTTGCGCACCACCATGAGCCCGGACCGGGTCTTCGCGGACGTGGAGCCGGAGCTGTACGGGCGGTGGGCGCAGTGGGCGGCGTTCAGCCCCCTGATGCGCTTCCACGGCGTGGGCCGCCGCGAGCCCACCGCCTACCCCGAGCCCTACCGCTCCGCCGCGCTGGACGCCTGCCGCCTGCGGCGGCGGATGCGGCGCTACGCCGCCGGGTCGGCGGCCGACGGGCTGCCGCTGATGCGGCCGATGCCGCTGGCCCTGCCCGGCGACCGGGCCGCGCGCGCCGCCGGGCTCCAGTACTTCTTCGGGCCCGACGTGCTGGTCGCGCCCGTCCTGGAGCCGGGCGGGCGGTGCGCCCTGTACGTGCCCGAGGGGGAGTGGACCCCGCTCCTGGGCTGCCCGCCGCTGACCGGTCCCGGCTGGCACGAAGTCACCTGCGGGCCAGGGGAGTTCCCCGCCTACGTGCGGGCCGGGCGCGGCGTCGCCACGGTCCTGCGCGACTGACCCCGCCGCGCGGGCCGGCCGGCCGTGACCACCCGGCCCGCCCGCGCGGCGGACCTTCGCCCCGGAGCCGCCGCCGCTGCCGGGCGCCCCGGGCGCCGAACGCGGGCGCACAGGGACCCTGGCACCCCGCCCCGTGCTTCGGGTGCCCCGGGGCGCTCCGTACGCGGGCCGGGGAACGGCGGGAATGGCTGCCTCGGCAACGTCCTCGCACGCGGCTCGCGGGCGGCCTCCCGCTTCCGGGGCAGTGAACGCCCGGGCGGCCCGGCATTTTCGCGGACCTGCCCTCCCTCGTGGAGACGGGACACGTGATCTCCGAGACCCTGCGGTTGCGCCCGCCCGGCTGGCTGCTGACCCGCGTCACCACGGCGGAGGCCGAACTCGCCGGCGTCCGCCTGCCGGCCGGCACCACGGTCGCGTCCCGCTGGGAGCCGCGCCCGCTGGACGGCCGGGCTCTGCGGCCCCCGCCGGCGAACGTTCCCCGGCCGCGCCGCCTGCGCATACGGGTCAGCGCCCGGCGCGGGGCCTGAGGCGCCGGGGACCGCCCCGGCCCGGCCGGCGCCCGGCGTGCCCGGTCACCGTTGCCGGGGCACGCTCCCCGCGCGCGGGCGCGGCCGGCCCAGGAGCCGCGTGCCGGGGCGTTCGACCGTGACGTAGAGGAGCCAGGCGACGCCGAGCGCCAGGGGGAGCGCGAGAGCGAGGACCGGGCCGGTTCCCCAGCCCCGGTCGCCGAGGAGGTGGTGGGTGACGATGAGGACGTGGCAGTGCGTGAGGTACAGCGCGTAGGAGATGCCGCCCAGGAGGACCGGCACCCGCGCCCGCAGGAGGGACGGCCGTCGGCGCAGGTCGAGACCGGCGACGGCGTGGACCAGGAGGGCGAGCGGCAGAGAGGTGGCCGCGGACCACAGGAAGGCGTCGGGGAGCCAGCGGGCGCCGGCGGTCATGGCGGCGACCAGGAGCGCCGCGGCCGGGAGGACACCGATGCGGGGCAGGCCCGGCGCGGCGTACGAGAGGCGAGCCGCGACCATGCCGAGGAGAAACAGGGGCAGTTGCGTCGGGGGAAGCGCGGCCAGAAACCAGTAGGCGTCGAACTGCTGAGGGTCCTGGAGGGTTTGCGGGTCGACGATCAGCTCGCTGAGCAGCGGAAGCGTCCAGAGGACGGCCAGCGACAGCGCGGCAGCCGCCAGGCATCCTCGCGGGGTCAGGCGTCCGACCGGGCGAGCCAGGACGGGAAAGAGCAGGTAGAACAGGGCCTCGGCGGCCAGGGACCAGCACACCGTATTGCCGGCCGACGTGTATTCGGCGGAGGGGATCCAGGTGTGCACCAGGAGGAGCGCAGCCGTGTCGGCCAAGGCCCCGCTGTCGGCCTGCGTGATGCTCGACCCGACGGCCGCGGTGACGACCAGGGCGCTGCACCAGGTCAGCACATGGCCCGGCAGGATCTTCGCGGCCCGGCGCCGCCAGAATCGCCGCGTGGTGTCCTCCGGCCGCCGGGAGCGCATCATCACGTAGCCGCTGAGGACGAAGAACAGCGCCACGGAGTTCCTGCCCACCCAGACCGTCACGCCGGACGGTGACGAGGTGGCCGGGTCCTGGAAGACCAGTGCGTGCACGCAGACGACGCCGCCGGCCGCCGCGAACCGCAGCCCGGTCAGGGAGGGCAGCCGGGCGGGCTGTCCGCTCTCCCCCGCCCCGGCTCTCGCGCCGCCGGCCGCGGCCGGCGGCGGCCCGGGGGCCGCCGCCACGCCGAGGACGCGATCCTCGCTCACACGGCCTCCTCTCGGACACGGTCGCGGGAACGCCGGACCGGCCCCTCGCGCGGGCGTCGGCCCGAGACGGGATCTACCCGTCGCCACCAGTGCCGTCGCGAGCCGGCGGTTTCTCTCACCCGTAAGGGGGACGGCAGAGGCGCGCCGGCGGGCGCGAGACCCTACGGCCGGCCCCGAACGCTCGCCTTGTGCTCCCCGTCGGCCTCCGGCAGGTGGAAGGTGACCTGCGGCGCTCCCGTGGCCGGGTTCTCGGCGACCTCGGCCCGCGCCCCGTAGACCTCCGAGAGCAGCGCGGCGTTCAGCACCTGGCGCGGCGGTCCCGAGGCAGTCACCTTCCCGGCGCGCAGGAGGCAGAGGCGGTCGCAGAAGCGGGCGGCGAGGTTGAGGTCGTGCAGGGCGACCAGCGAGGTCGCCGGGAGGCGGCGGAGCAGGGTGAGCAACGCCAGTTGGTGGCGGACGTCGAGGTGGTTGCCCGGCTCGTCCAGCACCAGCAGGGCCGGCTCCTGGGCCAGCGCGCGGGCGATCAGCACCCGCTGCCGTTCCCCGCCGGAGAGCGAGGCGAACGGCCGTTCCGCCAGGTCCGCAGCCGCGACCCGCTCCAGGGCGTCGGCCACCACCCGCCGGTCGTGGGCGGTCTCGGGCCCGAATGTCCGCTGGTGCGGGGCCCGTCCCATCGCCACCACCTCGCGGACCGTCAGCTCCAGGTCCCCGGCGGGCTCCTGCACCACCGCCGCCACCGTGCGGGCCACCTCCCGCACCGGCGTGGCGGCCACCTCCCGGCCGTTCACCAGCACCCGGCCGCGCTCCGGGCGCAGCGCGCGGTAGACGGTGCGCAGCAGCGTGGACTTGCCGCTGCCGTTGGGGCCGACCAGGCCGACCACCTCGCCGGGCACGGCATCCAGGGACACCCCGTCCAGCAGGCGGCGGGCCCCGGCCGCCACGGCCACCTCCTGGGCGGAGAGCGCGGCCCCGGAGGCCGCGCAAGGTCCGCTCACCGGATCCTCCCGCTCTTCCCCGGGCTCCGCCTGGGGGCACCTCCCGCTCCACCCGCGCGGCACAGCCCGGGCATCGTCCATGTCGGCGGCCCGGCAGCCGCGCTGGGGGCACCTCCCGCTTGCGGGGGAGCGTCGCTCACCGCGCCGCCCTCCGTCCGTCGCGGCGCATCAGCCACAGGAAGAACGGCCCGCCGCACAGCGAGGTCAGGACCCCGACGGGGATCTCCTGCGGCGCGGCCACCGTGCGCGCGGCCAGGTCGGCCAGCACCAGGAACGCCGCCCCGCCCAGCGCGGCGGCCGGAAGGACCCGGCGGTGGTCGCCGCCGACGACCAGCCGCACGGCGTGCGGCAGCATCAGCCCCACGAAGCCGATCGGCCCGGCCGCCGCCACCAGCACGCCCGTCACCAGCGAGAGGGCCACGAACAGGCGGGTGCGGAAGCGCCCCACGTCCAGGCCCATCGTCCCGGCCGCCTCCTCGCCGGCGAGCAGCAGGTTCAGCGGGCGGGCGCAGGCCGCGAGGGCGGCGAGCGCCGCGCCCAGCACCGCCGCCGGGAGCCAGAGGGTGTCCCAGCGGGCGCCGCCGAGGCCGCCGAGCATCCACGCCAGCACCTCGCGGGCCTCGTTCCCGCGCTGGGTGAGCAGCAGCAGGCTGGTCAGCGCCGAGAGGACCGAGGCGACCGCGACCCCGGCCAGGACCAGCCGCAGCGCGGTGATCCGCCCGGCGGCGCGGGCCGTTCCGTAGACCAGGACCAGCGCCAGCAGCGCCCCGGCGAACGCCCCCAGCGGCAGTGCGTACATGCCCGCGAACGTCACGCCGCCGACGATCACGGCCACCGCGCCCAGCGAGGCGCCCGAGGAGACGCCCAGCAGGTAGGGGTCGGCCAGCGGGTTGCGCACCAGCGCCTGCATGGCGGTACCGAGCACCGCGAGCCCGGCCCCCACCACCGCGCCCAGCAGCACCCGCGGGGCCCGCACCTCCAGCACGATCGTCTCCCGGGGCCGGGACCACCCGGCCTCGGGCCAGGGCAGGCCCAGGCCCCCGCGCAGCAGGATGCCCCACACCTCGCCGGGCGGAACGGCCACCGAGCCGGCGGTCAGCCCGGCGGTGACGGAGGCCAGCAGCACGGCCGCCAGGCCGGCCAGGACCAGCGGGAACGGCGGCCGGCGCCGGGCGTTCTCCCGCTCCGGCGCCGCGGCCCTCACCGGAACCGCTCGGGGTGCAGCGCGCGGGCCAGCTCCTCCACCGCGCCCGGGGCGCGCACGCCCACCAGGGTCGCGGTCAGCGGCAGCACCACGAACCGCTCCTCGCGCACGGCCGGCAGGCCGGCCAGCGCCGGGTGCGCGCGCAGGAAGTCCCGCTTGCGCGCGACGTTGCCGCCGTCCTCGTCGCCGTAGTCGTAGATGACGATGACGTCGGGGCGGCGCTCCACGACCTGCTCCCAGGAGCCGTCGGCGAAGACCGCGTCGAGGTCGCCGAAGACGTTCTCGCCGCCGGCCCGCCGGATCAGGTCCTGACCGAGGCCGAGGCCGCCCGCGGTGAACGGCGCGGACTCGCCGCTGTCGTACACGAACACCCTTACCGGATCGGCGCCTCGCACCGCCTCGGCAGCCGCGTCGGCGCGCCCGGCCAGCTCCGCGACCAGCTCCTCGGCGCGGTCGGGGACGCCGAAGATCCGCCCTACGGTGCGGATTTCCTCGTAGGCGTCCTCCAGCGTGACGGGCCCGTCCTCGCAGTACTCGCGGTTGAGGTGGGTGGCGATCCCGGCGTCCTCGAAGGCCTGGCGGGAACGGCCCTCCCGCTCCGCGAAGGCGCTGCCGTAGCCGCCGTAGACCAGGTCGGGCTCCGCCTCCAGCACCTGCTCGAACGAGGGCTCTTCGGCGGCGAGTTCGGGTATCGCCTCGTACGCCTCGCGGTACTCGGGCAGCACGGCGGAGTCGGGGTAGGCGGTGCCGGCCATCGCGTCCTGGAGACCCAGGGCCAGCATCAGCTCGGCAGGGTGCTGATGGATCGTCACCACCCGCTCCGGCGGGGCCTCGTAGGTGGTGCTCACCCCGCAGTTCTCGACGGTGACGGGGAAGCCGGCCGCGGCCGGCCCGCCGGAACGGCCGGGGTCGCCGCCGTCCCGGCCGCCGGAGCCGCAGGCGGCGAGGAGGGCCAGAACCGCGGCGAGCAGCGCCGCCGCCAGGGCGCGGGGCAGCGCGCCGTTCAGAAAGCGGGGGGCGCGCCGTCTGGGGCGCGCGGGGAAGCGGACGTGCATGGGAGACCTCCTGGGGGGTCCACGCCCCTCGGACGGTGGCGACGGGTCAGTCTCCTGACTCCCGGATCGGCGCCTTCCCCGACCTTCCCGCGGGCGCGTGCGCCCGCAGTGGTCCGCGGTGGGGTCGGCTCCCCGGTCACAGTGGCGGGACCGTGCCGGATTCGCACCGGCTTCCTGTCTCCCGTCGCCCTGTTGACGCCCGCAGCCTACGCCCCGCCCCGGCCGCCCTCGGTACCGGGGCCCCCGGGGCCGGTCGGGCGCCCGGGCGCGGCCGTGCTCCCTCCGCCCGCCCCCGGGCCGGAGAGCACGCGGTCGCAGCGCGCGCGGGAGCGTTCCACCATCGCGGCGTTGGGCCGGTCGTTGCCGTCCACCCGGGCCCGGGCCGCCGCGGGCCGGTCGCCGTGCGCGGTGTGCCGGGCGAACAGCCGCGCGTCCCGCAGCGCGGGGGGCGCGTCCACGTACCAGACCTCGGCCATGCACGCCCGCGCCTCGCGCCAGCCGGGCAGGTCGCAGGCCAGGTAGTTCCCCTCGGTGACGATCAGCCGCGCCTCCGGGCGCACCCGGTGCCGCGCGGCCACCGGCTCGTCCAGCGTGCGGTCGAAGTCCGGGACGTAGATGTCGTGTCCGGCCTGCGCCGGGTCGAGCAGCCGGTGCAGCAGGGCCACGTAGCCCCACACGTCGAAGGTCTGCTCCGCGCCCTTGCGGGAGCGCAGCCCGAGCCGGTCGAGCTGGGCGTTGGAGAGGTGGAACCCGTCCAGCGGCACGTACGCCGCCGGCACGTAGATCGCGCGCGAGCGGAGCGCGTCCACCAGCGCGCGGGCCAGCGTGGACTTCCCCGCGCCCGGCGGCCCGGCCAGGCCGAGCACGGCCCGCGCCCCTCGCCGCGCGGCCAGCGCGGCGGCCTCGGCGGCCAGTGCCCTCGCGTCCATGCCCGCAGCCTACGGCGGCGGCAAAGCCACCGACTCCGGGTCCCGGTCCAGGCGCAGCCCGCGCCAGGAGGGCTGGCGCAGCCGCCTGTCGCCCGTCCAGCGGCGGAAGGCCACGTCGGCCACCAGCCGCGGCTCCACCCACCGGGCGGTGCGGGCGTGTTCGCGCGGGACCGGCTCGCCGAACGGGCTGGTGGCGCGCGCCAGCGGGGCCAGCCGCGCGGCGAGGTCGGCGAGCGTCGCCGCGCCCAGGCCGCTGCCGACGTGGCCGATGAAGCGCAGGGTGCCCTCCGCGTCGTGCGCGCCCAGCAGCAGGGAGCCGACCCGGCCCGCGCGCCGCCCCGCGCCCGGCTGCCAGCCGCCGATGACCGCCTCCTGGGTGGACACCAGCGGCTTCTTCACCCACAGCGGGGAGCGGCGGCCCGGGTGGTAGGGGGAGCCCAGGCGCTTGGCGACCAGGCCCTCCAGCGTGTGCTCGGCGGCCACCCGCAGCAATTCCTCGGGGAAGGCTCCGGGGCCGGAGTAGTGCGGCGGGACCGCCAGCCGGGCGGCGGCCGGGTCGGCGGCCGAGCCGATCTCCGCCAGCAGCGCGCGCCGCTCCTCGTAGGGGGCGCGCAGCAGCGGGTGCCCGTCCAGCCGGGGCAGGTCGAAGGCGAAGAAGGTCACGGGCACCCCGGCGAGCCGCCCGGGGGAGGGGGCGCGCTGGTGGCGGCGCTGGAGCAGGCCGAAGTCGGGGCGGCCCGCGTCGTTCAGCGCCACGATCTCGCCGTCCAGCACGGCGTCCCGGCCGCGCAGCGCCTCGCGCAGCGCCCCGCCGGCCAGCTCGGGGTAGACGGCGGTGAGGTCGTTGCCGTTGCGGCTGGTGAGCCGGGTGCCGCCGTCGGCGGCCACGCGCAGGCAGCAGCGGTAGCCGTCCCACTTGAACTCGTACGCCCAGGCGCCGGTGGGCAGTTCGCCGTCCACCGCCAGTATCGGCGGCACGGCCTCGGGGACGGGGGCGGGGCGGGGGGCGGTCGCTGGCACCATGCGCCCAGTGAACGCCGCCGCGCGCCGCCACCCCCGCAGCCTCACCGCAACGGCCGACACCCGCGCGTTGCGAGGGCCTGCGGCCGGCAGACGGGACGCCCCCGGCCGTCGGCGTTGGCGAGGGATGCCCCGGTCCCGGCGACGGCCCGTGGTGCGAACGGCCCGGGGCCGGCGCCCGCAGGCGGTCGCCCTGCGCGCGAGCGGTGGCGCGCCGCGCGCCACCGTGGTCGCCGCGTCCCGGCCGCGGAATGCGGCGCGCTCAGGCCGGCTTGCGCGCCACCCCGCAGTACATCGCGACCTCGCGGTCCGCGACCGCCGGGCCCTGGGCCGGGTCGGGCCGCCACCGGTGCGCCTGGGTGACGCCCGGGCCGACCAGCTCCAGACCGTCGAAGAACCGCGCGACCTGGTCCGCCGAGCGCAGCACCATCGGGATGCCCCGGGAGTGGTAGACGGCGGCGGCCCGGCCGACCTCCTCGGGCGCGAAGTCCCCGGTGGCCGTGGACAGCGCGAGGAAGCTGCCGGGCGGCAGCGGCTCCAGCAGGCGCCGCAGGAGCCCGCGCGCCTCCTCCTCGCCCTCGATGAAGTGCAGGATCGCCAGCACGGTCACCGCCACCGGGCGGCCCAGGTCCAGCGTTTCCAGCAGCTCCGGCGAGCCGAGGATCGCGGCCGGGTCGCGCAGGTCCGCCTCCACGTAGGCGGTGCGGCCCTCCGGGGTGCTGGCGAGCAGGCCCTGGGAGAGCGTCAGCACGATGGGGTCGTTGTCGACGTAGACCACGCGTGCGGCGGGCGTCTCGGCCTGCGCGATCTCGTGGAGGTTGGGCGAGGTCGGGATGCCGGTCCCGATGTCGAGGAACTGCCCGATGCCCTCCTCCCGCGCCAGGTGGCGGACGACCCGGTGCATCCAGTCGCGGTTGGCGCGCATGCTGACCGGCAGGGAGGGCCACTCGCGGCGCAGGGCCTCGCCAGCCTCCTGGTCGGCCCGGTAGTGGTCCTTGCCGCCGAGCAGGTAGTCGTAGATGCGGGCGGAGTGCGCGCTGCCGGTGTCGATCCGGTCGGCCGGCCAGCCGTTCTCTGACATGTGCGTCCTTCCCTTCCCTCTCCGGGCCCGCCCCGGCGGGCCCCGGTCACAGCTCCTGGCGGATCTCCGCGAGGACGGCGGCCGTCCGGCGGCCGGGGGCGGCCTGGGCCGAGAGGCGGTCCAGCGTCTCCCGGCAGACCAGGACGTCCTCCGGCGCGTCCAGGTAGCCGGCGCCCGTGGGCGTGGCGTGGTACACCACGTCCGGCAACTCCGGGGAGCGCAGCCGGAAGTGGTGGAACGCCCCGATGCGCATCGCCGGGTGCGAGCCCCGGTCGAAGCGCAGCACCTGCACGGTCACGTGCGGCCGTTCGTTGAGCGCGACGAGGTGCGCGATCTGCTCGGCCATCACCCCGTCGCCGCCGACCGGGCGGCGCAGCGCGGCCTCGTCCAGCACCACCCACACCCGCGGCGGGTCGGGGCGGCGCAGCAGCTCCTGGCGCCGCATCCGCAGCCCGAGCCGCCGCTCGACGAGGGCGGGCGGCAGGTGCGGGCCCTCCGCCGCGATCTGCGCCCGGGCGTACGCCTCGGTCTGCAGCAGCTCGTGCACCACCTGGGCCTCGTACGCCCTGATCTGCCGCGAGGCCTGCTCCAGACTCAGGTACGCCGCGCCCCAGGTGGGCATCACCTCGCGGTAAGAGTGCCACCACCCGCGCTGGTTGGCCTCACGCACCGTCTCCAGGAACGCGGCGATCTCGGCCGGGTCGCTGACCCCGTACGTCCGCAGCAGCTTCTCCACGACGGGCGCGCGCAGCCGCGCCACCTTGGCCGCCTCGATGCGGCGGATCGTCGAGTGGCTGGCATCCAGGGCCTCGGCCGCCTGGTCGTAGCTGAGTCCGGCCCGCCGGCGCAGGGCCTGCAACTGCTTGCCGAGGATCATGCGCAGTACGGCGGGCGCACCCGCCCAGTCGGTCGTCGCGGCCACCTGACGCCTCCTCAGCCTCGGCCGTCCCGGTCGCAGTGTGTCACGCCGGCCGCCGCATGGTTACTCCGCATCTGGCGATCTGCAATTTTCAAGTTACCTATTGCGAGGTGTAGTTGGCAGTGTCATAGTGAAGGGGACGGGTCTCAGCCGGGGATACGGGAGCGCGCGGGTTCCCGCAGACGAAAGGCGGCAGCATGGCCACCCCCGCCATCGCACCTCGTTCTACGCGCGCAACACCAGCACCCCGGCCCCAAATCGACGACGCAGCCCTCGCCTTCCGGCTCCCCGCGCTCGACCGGTCGGTCCGGGTCGCCCGGGCCCGCACCCGGGAGGCCCTGGCCGGCTGGGGCCTGTCCGCCCCGGCAGTGGAGAACGCCGAGCTGGTCGTCTCCGAGCTGGTCACCAACGCCGTTCTGCACACCGGCAGTCAGGCCGTCGTCTGCACGCTGCGGGCCGGGGAGGGCCTGGTGCGCGTGGAGGTGGCCGACCAGCGGACCACGGCCCCGCACCCGCCCGGGGGCTCCGCGCGGGCCCGCGCGGCGCGGGCCGAGGACGAGCGCGGGCGCGGCCTGATCCTGGTGGAGGCGCTGAGCACGGCCTGGGGCGTCAGCCCCGGACCCGACGGGCGGGGGCGGCGGGGG
>NZ_JAVREN010000026.1:0-82539 GCF_031845405.1 Streptomyces boetiae | reverse complement strand
CCACAGCCCGCCCCCGGGCCGCAGCCGGTGCCCGCCCCGGCCGTTCCCGCCCCGCGCGCCTCCGGCACCCCGGCGCAGCCCGCGGTTCCCGCCCCCGCCGCGCCTCCCGCGCCGCAGCCCCCGGCCGCAGCCGAGCCCCCGGCCGCGGAGACGCCCGCCGAGCAGCCCGCCGCCCCGGCCGGTCCCGAGCCGGCCGACCCCGGCCCGGCCCCCGGCTTCCCCGAGTCCGAACGCGAGGCCGTGCACCGCCTGATGCGCGAACGCCGCGACATCCGCAACGGTTTCCGCTCCGACCCCATCCCCGACGACGTCCTGCTGCGCGTCCTCCAGGCCGCGCACACCGCGCCCAGCGTCGGCCTCTCCCAGCCCTGGGACTTCCTGATCATCCGCTCGCCCGAGACCCGGCAGGCCGTCCAGGAGCTGGCCGCCCGCCAGCGCGAGGCGTACGCCAAGTCGCTGCCCCGGGCCCGCGCCAAGAAGTTCCGCGAGCTGAAGATCGAGGCCATCCGGGAGACCCCGGTCAACATCGTCGTCACCGCCGACCCCACCCGCGGCGGCCGGCACACCCTGGGCCGCTACACCCAGCCGCAGATGGCCCCCTACTCATCGGCCCTGGCCGTGGAGAACCTCTGGCTCGCCGCCCGCGCCGAGGGCCTGGGCGTCGGCTGGGTCAGCTTCTTCGACGAGCGCGAACTCGGCCGCGCCCTCGGCCTGCCCGAGCACCTGGAGGTCGTCGCCTACCTGTGCGTGGGCTACGTGGACGCCTTCCCAGGCGAGCCCGAACTGGCCCAGCAGGGCTGGTCCCACAGCCGCCCGCTGGCCTGGGTCGTCCACGAGGAGACCTACGGCCGCCGCGCCCTGCCCGGCGCCGAGCCGCACGACCTGCTCAGCGAGACCCTGAGCGAGATCCGCCCCCTGGACGCCCAGGCGCTGGCCGAGGCGTGGGAGCGGCAGAAGCGGATGACCAAGCCCGCCGGGGCGCTGGGGGCCCTGGAGGTCATCTCCGCCCAGCTGTGCGGCCTCTCCCGGAGCTGCCCGCCGCCCGTCCCCGAGCCGGCCGCGGTCGCGATCTTCGCGGGCGACCACGGCGTGCACGCCCAGGGCGTCACCCCCTGGCCCCAGGAGGTCACCTCGCAGATGGTGGCCAACTTCCTGGGCGGGGGAGCGGTCTGCAACGCCTTCGCCACCCAGGTCGGCGCCGAGGTCTGCGTCGTGGACGTCGGCGTCCGCGGCGACCTTCCTCCCACGCAGGGCCTGCTCCCGCGCAAGGTGCGGCCGGGCACCGACGACTTCACCCAGGGCCCGGCCATGACCCGCGAGGAGGCGCTGCGCGCCGTCGAGGTCGGCATCGAGACCGCCCGCGACCTCGTCACGGCGGGCAACAAGGCCCTCCTGACCGGCGAGATGGGCATCGCGAACACCACCGTCTCCGCCGCGCTGATCGCCGTGTTCACCGACGCCGAGCCCGCCGAGGTCACCGGCCGCGGCACCGGCGTGGACGACGAGACGCACGCCCGGAAGGTGGAGGTCGTCCGCGCCGCCCTCCAGCTCCACGAGCCCGACCCGTCCGACCCCGTCGGGGTGCTGGCTGCCGTCGGCGGCCTGGAGCACGCCGCCCTCACCGGCCTGATCCTCGGCGGCGCCTCGCTGCGCGTGCCCGTCCTCCTCGACGGCGTCAGCGCCGGGGCCGCCGCCCTGGTCGCCCGCGCCATCGCCCCCGAGGCCGTCTCCGTCTGCATCGCCGGGCACCGCAGCGCCGAGCCCGGGCACCTGGCCGCGCTCACCGCGCTCGGCCTGCGCCCCCTGGTCGACCTCGACCTGCGGCTGGGGGAAGGGACCGGCGCCCTGCTGGCCCTGCCCGTGGTCCAGAGCGCGGCCCGCGCCATGCGCGAGGTGGCCACCTTCGACTCCGCCGGGGTGACCGACAAGAACTAGGCTTATTCCCCCCACACCGAGCCGCTCCAGCGCCGCAGCGGCCTCAGGCGTGCCCGCGTCCCCCCGGGCCCGCCACGCTCGTCCCCGATCCGCCGCGCGAGGAGCCGCCCGCGATGCCCGAGAACCCTGCCTACCCCGTCGGCCTGCGCCTGGCAGGCCGACGCGTCCTCGTGCTCGGCGGCGGCACCGTCGCCCAGCGCCGGCTCCCCGCCCTCCTCGCCGCTGGGGCCGAGGTGCTGCTTATCGCCCCCTCCGTCACCCCCTCCGTGCAGGCCATGGCCGAGGCGGGAGAGCTGCGCTGGGAGGCCCGCGGCTATCGTTCCGGCGACCTGGACGGCGCCTGGTACGCGCTGATCGCCACCGATGACCCGGCCGTCAACGCCGCCGCCTCCGCCGAGGCCGAGGAGCGCCGCGTGTGGTGCGTGCGCAGCGACGACGCCGAGGCGGCCACCGCCTGGACCCCGGCCACCGGCCGCAGCGACGGCGTCACCGTCGCCGTCCTCACCGGCCGCGACCCCCGCCGTTCCGCCGCCGTCCGCGACGCGGTCGTCGAGGGCCTGCGGGACGGCACCCTCACCGCGCCCCGGCACCGCGGGCGGCTGCCCGGCGTGGCCCTGGTGGGCGGCGGGCCCGGCGACCCCGACCTGATCACCGTGCGCGGGCGGCGGCTGCTGGCCGAGGCCGACGTGGTGATCGCGGACCGCCTCGGCCCGCGCGACCTGCTGGACGAGCTGCCCCCGCACGTCGAGGTCATCGACGCGGCCAAGATTCCCTACGGGCGGGCCATGGCCCAGGAGGCCATCAACGAGGCACTGATCGAGCACGCCAAGGCCGGACGTTCCGTGGTGCGCCTCAAGGGCGGCGACCCCTACGTCTTCGGCCGCGGCAAGGAGGAGGCCGAGGCGCTGGCCGCCGCGGGCATCCCCGTGACCGTGGTCCCCGGCGTCACCAGTGCCATCAGCGTGCCGGCCGCCGCGGGCGTCCCGGTCACCCACCGCGGGGTGGCGCACGAGTTCACCGTCGTCAGCGGGCACGTGGCCCCCGACGACCCGCGCTCCCTGGTCGACTGGCCCGCGCTGGCCGCCCTGCGGGGAACGCTGGTGCTGCTGATGGCGGTGGAGCGGATGGCCGCCATCGCGGAGACCCTCGTCCGGCACGGCCGCTCCGGCGACACGCCCACGGCTGTCATCCAGGAGGGCACCACGGCCGCCCAGCGCCGGGTCGACGCCACGCTGGCGACCGTGGGCCGCCGGATCGCCGAGGAGAACGTCCGCCCGCCGGCCGTCATCGTCGTCGGCGACGTGGTCGCCGTGGCCCCGCACGCCGGCTGAGCCGGGGGCGGGCACCGTGGAGGAGATCACCGACCCCGGCGACCCCCGGCTGGCCGACTACCTCTCCCTCACCGACGTGGCCCTGCGCCGCCGCGCGGAACCGGCGGGCGGGCTGTTCATGGCCGAGGGGGAGAAGGTCATCCGCCGCGCCCTGGCGGCCGGTTACCCGATGCGGTCGATGCTGGTGACGCCCCGCTGGGCCGAGGCGATGCGGGAGGTCGCGGCCGGTGCCGGGGCCCCGCTCTACCTGGTCGGCGCGGAGCTGGCCGAGCGGGTCACGGGCTACCACGTGCACCGGGGGGCGCTCGCCGCGATGCGGCGCACGCCGCTGCCCGCGCCCTCCGCCCTGCTGCCCGGCGCCCGCCGGCTGGCCGTGCTGGAGGCGGTCAACGACCACACCAACGTCGGCGCCGTCTTCCGCGGCGCCGCGGCCCTGGGCATGGACGGCGTGCTGCTCTCGCCCGACTGCGCGGACCCGCTCTACCGACGGGCGGTCAAGGTGTCGATGGGCGCCGTCTTCTCCCTGCCCTACGCCCGGCTCCCTCGCCTGGGCCCCGGCCTCGACGAGCTGCGCGCGGCCGGCTTCCGCCTCCTGGCCCTCACTCCGGACCCGGCCGCCGTCGACCTCGACGCCGCCGCCCGGGAGGCGGCGGGCTCCCGCGTCGCTCTGCTTCTCGGCAGCGAGGGCGAGGGCCTCTCCCCGCGTGCCCTGTCCGCCGCGGACGCGCGGGTGCGCATCCCCATGTCCCACGGCATCGACTCCCTCAACGTCGCCGCGGCGGCGGCCGTCGCGTTCTACGCCCTGACCCGCCCGGCGCCGGGGGGCTGAGGTCGCGCGTCCGGCCCTACAGAGGGCCCTGGCAGCCCTGGGCCGCCGCGATGCCCAAAGCGACCATCAGCGTGACGGTCACGAAGACCACCAGGCGCTGCCGCAGCAGCCGCCGGTCCACCGGGCGGCGGGGACGGCCGTTCCGCGTGGCCGTGCCGGCCGGGCGGGACTCGGGGCGCGGCTCGGGGCGGCGGGGCTGGGGCGCGCGGGGGGCCGCCTCCGGCCGGGAACGTCCCGAGGCGGGCCGCACGCCGCGCGCCTCGCGGGCCGCGATCTCCTTCAGCCGCAGCGAGAGCTGGAGCGTGCTGGGCCGCTCCTCGGGCGACTTGGCCAGGCAGGAGCGCAGCAACGGCGCCAGCGCGGCCGGGACGCCGCGCAACTGCGGCTCCTCGTGCACCACGCGGTAGAGCATCACCTCGGAACTGCCCTGCCCGAAGGGGGAGTCGCCCAGCGCTGCGTACGCCAGCGTGGCCCCCAGCGAGAACACGTCCGTGGCCGGTGTCACCGGCTGCCCGCGCACCTGCTCGGGAGCCAGGAAGCCGGGGGAGCCCACGGCCGTTCCGACGTGCGTGAGCGTGGAGGCGCCGGTGGCCCAGGCGATGCCGAAGTCGATGATCCGCGGGCCCTTGGGCGAGAGCAGGATGTTCGAGGGCTTCAGGTCCCGGTGGACCACCCCCGCCTCGTGGACGGCCACCAGGCCTTCGGCCAGCGCGGCGCCGATCGAGGCCGTCTCCGCGGCCGGCAGGGGCCCGTGCTCCATCACCCGGTCGTGGAGGGAGGGGCCGGGGACGTACTGGGTGGCGAACCAGGGGCGCGCGGCGTCCAGGTCCGCGGCCACCAGCCGGGCCGTGCACCCGCCGCGGATGCGCCGCGCCGCCGAGACCTCCCGGGCGAACCGCGAGCGGAACTCCTGGTCCTCGGCGAGGTCCGGTCTGATCACCTTCAGGGCCACCCGCTGCCCGCGCCGGTCGGAGCCCAGGTACACCACGCCCATCCCGCCGGCCCCCAGCCGCCGGTGCAGCCGGAACGCCCCGACGACTCGCGGGTCCTCGCGCCGGAGCCGCATCATCGCCATGTCCACCTCGCTGCCCGGTGCTTGTGCCGGTCCACAGCTTACGGACTGGGCGCCCCGGGCAGCGACAAGGCCGCGCGCGGGCGTTGCCCCGGCACACCCCTCCGGGAAACCCCGGGGGTGGCGCGGCGCGATATCCACCCTGGGGAGTAGCCGCGCCGCCCCTGCCTCCTCCTCCGGGATGCCCCCAGGTCAGTACGCCGGGCGGACGCGGGGGGCCGGGCCCGCGCCTAGGGTTGTTTCTCAAGCGGCGGGCGCAGCACTCGTCCCCCGAGGTCACCCGCCCGCCGCCCCAAGTCCACGACGGAAGGGGAGAGATGGCCCGCATCGCCACCCGGCCGGCACCCGCGAGGGCCGACCGGCACCCGCTGGTCGCCGCCGCCATGGTGCTGCCGCTGGCCCTCGCTCTCGCCGTCGTGACCGGCGGCGTGGAGGCCGTCATGACACAGGCGTCGTCCGTGGCCGGACTGCTGGGGCGCTGAGCGGCGCCCCGGGCCCGGGAGAGCGGCCCGGGTCGGGGACACCGGCCAAGACCCCGTGGGGACGGGGGTGAGACGGACGGCCAAGATGCCCGGGCAGCTGGGGAGCTGCCCGGGCATCGCGTTTCCCGCCGCCCGCCCCGCGCGGCGGGACACACACGACCGGCACGCACGGCAAGGGGCCGGTGAGCGTAGGTGACGCTCACCGGCCCCTTGCCGTATGCCGTGCGCGATACTGGGATTGAACCAGTGACCTCTTCCGTGTCAGGGAAGCGCTCTCCCGCTGAGCTAATCGCGCCGGGCCCCGGATGAGCCTCCCCACGTGCCCCGACGTCCCTGGGCGTCCGCCCAAGTCCGCACCGGTTGTCACGCAGTTAGTCACTCACCCGCTGCTGGTCCCAGACCTTAGCACCTTCGCCCGACTGCCTTCACCTCGCTGGCCTTGCCCACCCCCCATGGGCGTCCGCCATCCAGTGTACGAAGCGGCCAGTCGGTCGGCTCCCTATCGGAGCGACGGCCGAGTGCCCCGGCCGCAGGGGCGCGAACCTCTCCGGCACCAGTGCAGTCGTGCGGGGCGGCTTAAGGGGGAGTGGCTGAAGTGTCAGCGTTCTATCTTGGTTGTTTCCTGAGGTGCGAGGCGCTGTTCGTGGATATCAGCGCTGACCTGGCCACCCAGCGTCATAACATTCAGTGTCGCTGAGTTTTCGTTCGCAATCGCCTTTTCGACACGGGCAACCAGTAGAGAGAAGGCCTTGTCGTCGGACAAGGCCGTGTAAGGGCCCACTCGAGTTTCATAGTAGACGCGTTCATGGCCAAGTAGTTGCTCGGTTGATCTGTAGTTCTTCCACTGCTCACGGTAGCGGTACACGCTTTCGAGAGAGACGGAGATCAACACCAGGAGACTGACCACGGTGGCTGTGATTCGTGCCGCTGTGTGATCTACGTTCACCAAAGCCGGAACGAGTGCACCACCCACCACAGACAACGACCGCATCCTCAGATGCATGGCCTTGGTTTTGACGGCCTTCGTGTCGTACCAGCTCTGGTACTGGGTGAGACGGGTCTGTACGTAGTGCTCCGCTGCCGGGCTAGGGCTTCGCCCATCTGACGAATCCGCCGTGCTCTCTGCTGATGACATGACGGGAGTAGATCCGCCCGCCCGTGTAGACGTCAACTGCGAAGAAATCGCCAGGCTGGTCTGTCGCTGAGGGCGGCGGAGCGGGTTTGGTCGGTGGCCTGCCCGGGTTGGGATCGGGCATGGCCAGGGGGCCGTACGCTGGCCGGCGGATCGGGCAGCCTTGGCCTGCCCGCTGTTGTGCCCGATTGGCCCCCTGGGCTTGCCCGATGCGGGCCCCGGTCCGGGGAGGTGGCTAAAGCCGCGGAGCCGTCCGGCCCTGACGTGACGGCAGGTCCCCGTCATCGTGTCTGGGGCGCGGCCGGCGGGCCGGGCCGGAGCGGGGCGGAGACAGGAGCGGCGGCCCGGGGCCGCCGCGCCGCGCGCGCCGCGCGGATGCGCGGCGCCTTGAAGTCGTGGAGAAGGTTGTTACTCGGGCTCGGCGGTGATGTCCACGAGGGCGAAGCGGTTGAGGCGCATGAAGAGCTGGCCGGCGATGATCCAGCGTATGGCGGGGTGGCCGAACGGGATGCCGGTGACGTCGGTGAGGACGGGGCCTCGGCGGCCTGGGTGGTAGAGGGCTCCGTGGACTCCGGCCAGGGTGCAGCTGTGGACTCGCAGGGCGACGTGGCGTCGGCGTAGGTGGGGGCAGGCTCGGACCGCGAGGGTTGCGCAGGTGCGGCAGACCGGTGGGTGGGCGGTCTCCAGGCCCTGGGGCCAGGAGCCTGGCGCGTCGGAGGCTTCGCCGAGCAGCCACAGGACGCCGTGTTCGTTGCGGTCGGCGGGGCCGCCGCAGACCTGGCAGAGCAGGCCGGTCATCGCGACGCGCTGCCGCAGGGCGTGTACCGCGCCGAACCTGGGCTGTCCTTTGCCGGGAGTGGAGGGGATGCGGCGCCACAGGATGCCTCCGGTGTCGCGGTCGTAGGAGCGTTCGTCGGCGTAGGCCAGGCGCCCGCGCCGCTCCACGACTTCGACGTCCACGGGGCGTTCCCCGCTCCACTGGGTGATGTAGGGCACCTGCGCACGGTCAGTGCGGTTGCTCATGAGGGGTGTCTCCACGTTGTTACGCCGGGGTTCGGAGGTGGGCCGTGACGGTGTGGCCGTGGTGGTCGCCGGTGACCTGCCATGCGGTGGCGCAGGCGGTGACGAGGTAGAGGCCGCGTCCGCCGGTCGCGCCGTCGTCGGCGTGCTCGACGTGGGGCCGGCTGGCGGTGCTGCCAGAGTCGGTGACGGAGATGGTCACGGCCTGGCCGCCGTCGTCCGTGATGGCGAGCCGGAAGGCGGGGTGCGGGCTGGTGGTGTGGGCGATCGCGTTGGTGCCGAGTTCTGTGACGACGAGGGCGGCGTCGTCCGCGCAGGGGTGGGTGCCCAGGACGGCGCGGGTCCAGCGGCGGGCGCGGGTGATCTCTTCGGGGCGTGCGGGGAAGGTGCGGTGGTAGGTCGGCATGGGGGGCTCCGTCCCTGTCCACGTGCGGTTCCGGGTCTCGGCACCGGAGTCGGGCTGACACGGACCGCCACGACACGTAGAATTAGTACTAGCACCGTACTCTATGTGCGGGCGCCGAAAGTGTCAGTCCGCATTTTTCGTGCGGATGGCCACCCCGTAGCGTTCGCCTGACGGCGGTGCCCACCCCGAGACGCCGACGAGAGAGGAACCGGGATGTTCGGACTGATGGTGCGCTTCACCTGCAAGGACGAGACGGCCGCCGCCGCGTTCGACGAGCTGGTGGAGCGGACGGGAACGCAGATCCGCGCGAACGAACCAGGCACGGTGGTCTATGCGGTGCACCGCGTTGACGGCCGGCCGCTCCAGCGGATCTTCTACGAGCTGTACCGCGACGAGGCCGCGTTCCAGGCCCATGAGGAGCAGCCCTACGTGCGCGCGTTCCTCGCCGAGCGGGGGCAGTACCTGTCCGCGACCGAGGTGGACCGCCTGGCCTTCGTCTCCGACCACGGCGTGGACGCCCCGTGAGCAACGCCGACTACGAGAAGGCCCTCGGCCGGAAGATCGCCTTCCACCGCAAGCGGCGCGGCCTGTCCCAGAAGGAGTTCGCCGGGCTGCTGGGCCGCTCGGAAGCCTGGGTCTCCCAGGTGGAACGCGGCGTGCGGCGCATCGACCGGATGACCGTGCTGGAGAAGGTGGCCGAGGTCTTGGACCTGCCCGTCGGGGAGCTTGCGGCCGAAGCGCCCATCGTCGCATCCGTGGCCGAGGGCGAAGCCCCGGGCGCCAGCCGCCTGCGCCTGGTCCTCAGCGCCGCGCACTCACTGAAGGCGATCCTCGGCCGGCCGGAGCCGCCGGACGTTCCCGCCCTGCGGGCCGAGGTCGAACGCGCCTGGTCGCTGACCCACGAGGGCAACTACGCGGACCTGGCCGAGCTGCTGGAAGACCTCGTGCCGCGCCTGGAGTCGGCCACCCGCGCGGGCACCGAGGCGGAACGCCCGGAGCTGTTCCGGCTGCTGGCCGCGATGTACCACACGTGCAGCGCCGCGCTGGCGAACATGGGCGAGCCCGAAGCCGCCTGGATCGCCGTGGACCGCTCCGTCGTCGCCGCCGAACGCGCGGGCGACCCGCTGCTGATGGCCGCCGGGGAGTTCCGCCTGTCCATCGTCTTCCTCGGCGCCCGCCACTACGACCAGGCCGCCCGCGTCTCCGGCAGCGCCGCCGAAGCGCTCGCCCCGCTGGCCGAGGACGGCGGCCCCGAGGCCGTTGCCCTGCGCGGCGCGCTGACACTGCAACGCGCGGTCGCCGCGGGCCGGCTGAACCGGGCCGACGAGGCGTACGCCCATCTGCGGCAGGCCGGGGAGCTGGCCGAGCGCGTGGGCGAGGGCCGCAACGACTACAACACCGAATTCGGGCCCACGAACGTCGCCCTGCACGAAGTGGCCGTGGCGGTCGACCTCGGGGACGCCGGAGTCGCGCTGCGGGCAGCCGAGAACGTGGACGCCTCCGGCCTCTCCCCGGAACGCCAGGCCCGCTTCGGCATCGACGTGGCAAAGGCCCACGCCCAGCGCCGCCAGGTCGCCGAGGCCGTAGCCGCCCTGGCCAAAGCACGCGAGCTGCTGCCGGAGATGTTCCTGGCGAAGCCCGGCGTCAAGCAGCTCGTGTCCGACCTGGTGGCGATGAGTCCGCTGCCGTCCGATCAGCTTCGCGAGATGGCCCGGGAGTTGGGCGTACACGAAATGCGAACTGGTACCTGAAGTACTAGACAGTACTTTCAGTGCGGGTTACTGTGGTGGATGTCGGCACGCTCCTCTCCGCAGCCTGCGGGGAGGGCGATGCGGGCACGCGAACGCGCCGGGCAGGAAGGCAGACCTGAACCGGCGCGCGAGCAGCAGGGCCACAGCAACAGATGTGGCCTGAGCGGGAGGCAGACCCACTCAGGCCGGGTGCGTCTTTGGCATCAACGCTCTGGCAGCGTATCGCGCCCGCCCCGTATGCGGTCAACCTCCCGTTGTGCACCCATTCATCACGGTTAAGCGCCTCATCCGGCGCGGCACAAGGGAGAGCATCTTCGTGCGCACCATCCGCGTGGAGTCATCCGCGGCGACCATCCTGCTGACCGAAGCCCCGGCCCCCAAGGTCCGGGACCGGCAGACGGGCGAGATCGCCCAGGATGCCGAGACCGGCGAACGCCTCATGCGCGTCGGCGTCGTCTACATCGAGGACGGCGAGTCCTCGCTCATCCAGGTCACCATCCCCGAAAGCGGCGTGGCCGAGGGTCTGACCCTGGGCGCCCCGGTGGCCCTGCCGGGCCTGATCGCCCGGCCGTGGGAGTCGGTGTTCAACGGCCGGCAGCGCCACGGCATCGCCTTCCGCGCCGCCGCCGTAACCCCGGCCGCGTTCCCGGCCGTGGCGGCGGGGGCCTGAGCACCGTGTCGGAACTGCTGACAGTGCTCGGTGTGGGCGGCCCGGCCGCTGCGCTGGGCGGCACCGCCCTCTACGCCCGGAGTCGGCACCCGGCCCTGTACTGGCCGGCGGTCGGGCTGCCGTTCTCCGCCGCCCGCCTGCTGGGCACCTACGGGTCGGTCATGGAGGCGTGCGGCCTGACCGTGCCGCCCTCCCGGCTGCATGCCCTGGCGGTCCGGGCGGCAACGCGCCGGGAAGTGCGGCCCGTTCCGCCCCGGCGCGGCATGCTGCGCCCCACCGCGACCGGGCTGCGGTTGCGGCTGCGCCTGGCCCCGGGCCAGGAAGTCGCGGACCTGGCCGCCTCGACCGAACGCCTCCGCCACGCCTGGGGTGTTCATGCCGTCCACGTCGCCGAGATCAAGCCCGGCACGGTGGAACTGCGGCTCGTCGGCTTCGACGTGCTGCGCATGGTGCGGATGCCGCGCCGCACCGGCAGTGGATTCCTGCGCGTGCCGGTCGCGTTGCGCGAGGACGCCACCGCCTACCTCCGTGACTATCGGGCCGTGCCGCACCAACTCACCCTCGGCGCAACGCTGTCGGGCAAGTCCATGTACCTGCGGCACCTCCTCGCGGGGCTGGCCGGTCAGCCGGTGGCGCTGGTGGGCATCGACTGCAAGCGGGGCGTCGAGCTGGCGCCGTTCGCCCCGCGCCTGTCCGCGCTGGCCACCGACCCCGGCGAAGCGGCCGAGCTGCTGCCGGTGCTGGTGCGGCTGATGGAGGAGCGCTACGACCTCATACGCGCCCGGCAGCGCATCCCGCGCGGCACCGCCCCCGAGGAGATGACCTCCGACGTCTGGGGCTTGCCGGAGAGCGAACGCCCGGTGCCGGTCGTGGTGTTCATCGACGAGGTGGCGGAGCTGTTCCTGACCGCCTCCCGCAAGGACGAGGAACGCCGCGACGAGATGGTCACCCAGCTCGTCCGCCTCGCTCAACTCGGCCGCGCCGCCGGGATCTTCCTGGAGATCTGCGGCCAGCGCTTCGGCGCCGAGCTGGGCAAGGGCGCCACCATGCTCCGG
This sequence comes from Streptomyces boetiae, assembly GCF_031845405.1. Lineage (NCBI taxonomy): Bacteria > Bacillati > Actinomycetota > Actinomycetes > Kitasatosporales > Streptomycetaceae > Streptomyces > Streptomyces boetiae. The sequence goes on along the minus strand of NZ_JAVREN010000026.1, from coordinate 70,856 downwards.
GCCCAGCTCACCGGCCGCGTCTGCCACCGCGTCAACGACGAGGCCACGGCGAAGATGGCGCTGGGTGACATCGCACCCGAGGCGGTCACCGCGGCCTGCGCCATCGCCCCGGAACGCCCCGGGCTGGCCGTGGCCGGCGACACCTCCGGCGGGTGGACCCGCATCCGTACCCCCTTCCTCGCCCTGGCCGACGCGGCCGACCGCTGCCGCACGACCGCGCATCTGGTGCCGGACCTTCCCCCGCTCATGCCCTTCCGGCCCGTGACCGGCAGCACCGCCGCCGAAGCGGCCTGACCACACCCGCCCACCACGCGAACGGACGGCGCGCCCCTCCTCGGGCGCCCCGCCCCTGCCCCCTCACGCCCGCAACCAGGAAACAACCAGGAAGGAGGCCCGCCGTGCGCGTGCACCTGGCCCGCGTGGACGCCGTGCTCGTCCAAGCGGTCATCGCAGCCGCGCTGTCCTTCGCCCACATCCACGACCTGGCGGCGGCGGCCGGACAGGGCGGCTGGAAGGCGTGGGCCTACCCGGTCTCCGTTGACCTGCTCCTCGTCGCCGCCTGGCGCCGCCTGCGCGACGGCGCCACCCCGGCCGCCGGATGGTGCTGGTTCCTCATCGCCCTGGCCGCCTCGCTCGGCGCGAACGTCGCGACGGCCGGGCTGCTCGACCTGGCCGCCGTGCCCGTCTGGCTGCGCATCCTCGTCGCCGGATGGCCCGCCGTCGCGTTCCTGGGCGGAACCCTCCTCGCCCACACCCCGCCGGCTCCGAACGGCCAGGAGCAGCCAGCCGCGCCGGAACCGGCCCGGCCCCCCGCGGCTGCTCCCGTCCCCGACGCCCTGCTCACCCACGCCCGCAAGGTCGCCGCCGAGCATCGCGCCCGGACCGGCAGTCCCATCGACGCACCGACCCTGCGCGCCCGCCTCGGCGTTCCCCAGCCGCTCGCCGAAGCCATCGTCACCCGCCTGTGAAGGAGAGAGGTCCCGCATGCTGCGCCGCTTCCGCGACGTCATCCGCCTCGGCCCGGTCAAGGTCGGCACCGCCGACGACCGGCGGGGTCGCACCAAGCACACCGCCGCCTGCACCGCCCCGCGCTGCGGCTTCTCCGCCGAGTACGACACCCGCTCGGCCGCCGAACTCGCCGCCCGCACGCACCGCTGCCCCGCCCGCTGAAAGGAGCCCGCAACCCGTGAACGTCAGCCTGCCCCTGGTCGTCATCCTCGGCCTGATCGCCCTGGGCGCCGTGAAGTTCCTCGGCGTCCGCCCCTGGCTCGTCGCGGTGATCACCCTCTTCGGCTTCTACCTCGCCGACACCATCGCCGCACCGCTCATCGACTCCGGCACCCGTTCGGGCGTCCAGATCGTCAACGACACCCAGGACTGACCCGCGCATCAAGCCCACGGCCCCGGGGCGGCCTCGATACCGCCAAGCATCCGCCGCCCCGGGACCCAACCCCTCCCACGTCTACAGCGCAGAAGGAGAACCCCCATCATCCCCCGCACCACGCCGCCGCCGCTGCCCGAACTCGGCAAGCTGGCCGCCACCGGCACCCTGCCCGCCCTCGCCCGGCAGCTCTCCGGCCTGGGCGGATGCACACGCCCCATCCGCCTGACCGGACAGCGCACCGAACACCACATCGACCGGTCAACCGGCGAAATCGGCAACGTCCTGCGCCACCTCGACTCCGCCGAGCTGCCCGCCGGGCACCTCCTGACCCGCTGCAACAACCGCCGCGCCACCCGCTGCCGGGCCTGCGCCGAGACCTACCGTCGCGACACCTACCACCTGATCACCGCCGGCCTGCGCGGCGGAAAGAACGTCCCCGAACACGTCGCCTCGCACCCCCGCGTCTTCGCCACCTTCACCGCCCCCAGCTTCGGGCCCGTCCACAACCGCCCCACCACCCGCCCGGCCTGCCGCTGCGGCATCCGGCACGACCAGGCGGACGAACAACTCGGCACACCCCTCCACCCCGACGTCTACGACTACGAAGCCGCCGTCCTGTGGAACGCCCACGCCGGGGCCCTGTGGCGCCGCTTCACCATCCACCTGCGCCGCGAGATCGCCAAGCGGGCCGGACTCACCCAACGCGCCTTCCCCCACCACGCCCGCGTCTCCTTCGCCAAGGTCGCCGAGTACCAGAAACGCGGCGCCGTCCACTTCCACGCCGTCATCCGCCTCGACGGCCCCGGCGACGACCACACCTCGCCCCCGGCCTGGGCAACGCCCGACCTGCTCACCGATGCCGTCCGCGCCGCCGCGGCCACCGCTGGCGTTCCCGGGCCCGTCATCGACGGCCGCGCCCACACCTTCACCTTCGGCCCACAGCTCGACGTGCGCACGATCCGCTCCGCCGCCTTCGATTCAGGCACCGAACTGACCGACCAGGCCGTTGCCGCCTACATCGCCAAGTACGCCACCAAGGGCGCCGAAACCGCCACCGGCACCCTTGACCGGCCCTTGCGCTTCCTCGCCGAGCTGGCGCCCCTCGGCCTGACCGACCACGCCCGCCGGCTGATCCGCACCGCCTGGACGCTCGGCGCGCGCAGAGACCTCGAACACCTCCGCCTGCGCGCCTGGGCCCACATGCTCGGCTTCCGCGGCCACTTCTCCACCAAGTCCCGCCGCTACTCCACCACCCTCACCGCCCTCCGCGACGCCCGCACCGACTGGCGACGCACCCAGAACGGAGAGCCCCACCACCCCGAGGAGACAACCCTCGTCCTCGCCCACTGGGCCTACGCCGGAAGCGGCCTGGCCCCCGCCGAAGCCTGGCTGTCCGCCACCTTGGCTCCGGCCTCGGCGGAAGGTACCAGCCGTTCGCCCAGCTCCGAGGGGGGACGGTGACCATGAGCGCCCTCACTGCCCGACACGAGCCCTCCAACGTTCCGCTCCTCTACCGGGTGGAGGACGCCACGCGCGTGCTCAACCTGAGCCGCAGCGTCGTCTACGAGCTGATCCGCACCGGACGTCTGCGCGTCGTGCACGAGGGCCGCGCCTGCCGCATCCCGGCCAGCGCGCTCCGTGCGTACGTCGAACTCCTCGAACGCGAAGCGGGCGAGCGCCGGTGACCAAGCGACGGAGCAGGGGCGACGGCGGGCTCCACTGGGACGCCAAGCGAGAACGCTGGATCGCCACGGCCAGCCTCGGCTACAACGCCGCCGGCAAGCGCATCGTCAAGCGTGGAAGCGGCCGGACCAAGACTGAGGCCAAGGCGAAGCTCAAGGAAGTCCTCCGCGACTACGAAGACGGCCTGGCCATCGCGCCCACCGGCTACACGGTGGCCGACGCGGTGCATGACTGGCTTGCCTACGGCCTCGCCGACCTCGACGCAGGAACGGTGACCAAGAACCGCATCCTGTGCGAGACGCACGTCATTCCGGCGCTCGGGGCCCGTAAGCTCCGTGACCTGAGCGCGGACGATGTCGACAAGTGGCTTGCTGAGAAGGCCCGGACGCTCAGCACCAGCACCCTGCGCATGATCCGTTCGTGCCTCAACCGGGCGGTGAAGCGGGCCATGGCCCGGGACAAGGTGAAGCGGAACGTCGTGGAGCTGTGCTCGGTGCCCACGGGGCAGCCGGGTCGGCCCTCCAAGGCGCTCACCTTCGCCCAGGCCGATGCGGTGCTCCGGGCCGCCGAGGACTCCGCGCTGCACGCCTACATCGTGGCGTCCCTCCTCACCGGGGCACGGACCGAGGAACTGCGCGCACTCACCTGGGACCACGTGGACCTGGAAGGGAAGCCGGACGCGGCCCCGGAGATCCCGCCGCACATCGCCGTATGGCGCTCGGTGCGGACCAGCGGGGACACCAAGACCCGAAGGTCACGGCGCACCCTGGCGTTGCCCGCACGTTGCGTCGAGGCGCTGGTCAAGCACCACCAGGAGCAGCAGGAGGCGCGGCGGCGGGCGGGCGAGCGGTGGCACGAGCGCGGCCTCGTCTTCGCCTCCGAGGTGGGTACCGCGCTGGATGCGGCGAACGTGCGCCGGGCCTTCCGGCGGGTCCTCGTCCGGGCCGGCCTCACGGCAGGGGAGTGGACCCCGAGGGAGCTCAGGCACAGCTTCGTGTCGCTCCTGTCGGACCACGGCGTTCCGGCCGACAAGATCGCCCTCCTGGTAGGGCACAACACTTCGAAGACGACGGAGGTCGTCTACCGTCATCAGATCCGGCCGGTGATCCAGACGGGGGCGGTCGTCATGGACCGGATCTTCAGGAGCGAACGAGAGGCTTAGTCACGCAGTTAGTCACTCGGCACGAACCAGGGGCCGTCTCCCATGAAGGGAAACGGCCCCTGAGCTGTGTGGACGATACTGGGATTGAACCAGTGACCTCTTCCGTGTCAGGGAAGCGCTCTCCCGCTGAGCTAATCGTCCGAGGTGGAGACGGGATTTGAACCCGTGTAGACGGCTTTGCAGGCCGTTGCCTCGCCTCTCGGCCACTCCACCGGATGGGGGCGGGCCCCCTTCGAGCGGACGACGAGACTCGAACTCGCGACCCCCACCTTGGCAAGGTGGTGCTCTACCAACTGAGCTACGTCCGCAATATGCCGTCTCCGGCGCCACTTCCGTGCCCCGGGGACGCCATGAACTGTAGCGGATTCACCGGCCAGCTCAAACTCAGTTCCCCCTGCGCCACCGCCTAGACTCGCACACGTGCACGATGTCCTCCCCCTCGCCCGCCTCGGCGGATTCCTCGCCACCGGGCTGCGGGACGTGACCGACGACCCCGCCGCCCTGGAGTCCACGGGCTGGTGGGCGGTGGTCGCCGGCTTCGAGGGGCGGCTGGTGTGCGCCCGGTTCGACCGGGTCGTGCCCGCCCCCGCGGCGCCCGCCGCCGGCTGGCGCGGGCCCGGGGCGGGGGAGTGGGTCTCCTCCCTGGACCGCGAGGGCTACACCGCGGGCGTCGAGGCGGTCAGGCGGCAGATCGCGGCCGGCGAGGTCTACCAGGTCAACCTCTGCCGCGTCCTGACCGCCCCGCTCCCCGGCGGCCCCGGCGGCCCCGGCCAGGACATCGACGCGCTCGCCGGGCTGCTGGCCCGCCGCCACCCCGCGCGTTACGCGGGCAGCGTCCGTCTCCCCGCCCACGGCGTGGAGATCGCCACCGCCTCGCCCGAGCTGTTCCTGCGCCGGGACGGGCGCACCGTGGAGTCGGGCCCGATCAAGGGCACCGCCACCGGCGCCGAGGCCCTGCTGCCCAAGGACACCGCCGAGAACGTCATGATCACCGACCTGGTGCGCAACGACCTGGGCCGCGTCTGCTCGCCCGGCACCGTGGCCGTTCCCGGGCTGTGCGTGCCCGAGCCCTACCCCGGCCTGGTCCACCTGGTCTCCACCGTCCGCGGCGAGCTGGCCCCCGGCGCCGGGTGGCCGCGATTGCTGGAGGGCACCTTCCCGCCCGGCTCGGTTACCGGCGCGCCCAAGTCCAGCTCCCTGCGCGTCATCCGCGCCCTGGAGCCGGTCGCGCGCGGACCCTACTGCGGCGCCGTCGGCTGGGTCGACGCCGACCGCCGCACCGGCGAACTCGCCGTCGGAATCCGGACGTTCTGGATCGACCGGACCGGCGGCGGCCCGCCGCTGCTGCGCTTCGGCACCGGCGCCGGCATCACCTGGGACTCCGACCCGGCGGGGGAGTGGGCCGAGACCGAGCTGAAGGCGGCCCGCCTGATCGGGGTAGCGTCGGAGGGGCAGGCGGCGAGCGACCCGAGAGGAAGCCACCATGGCGCTGATCTGGCTGGACGGTGAGCTGCGCGACCCCGACAGCGCGCGGATCTCCGTCTTCGACCACGGACTGGTCGTCGGCGACGGCGTGTTCGAGACCGTCAAGACGGAGGGCGGCAGGCCGTTCGCCCTCACCCGCCACCTGGAGCGGCTGGCCGCCTCCGCGGCCGGGCTCGGCCTGCCCGCCCCGGACCCGGACGAGGTGCGCCGCGGCTGCGCCGCCGTGCTGGAGGCCGTTCCGCTGCCCCTGGGGCGCCTGCGGATCACCTACACCGGCGGCGTCGCGCCCCTGGGCTCAGACCGCGGGCCCGTTGCGCTGCCCACCCTGGTCATCGCCCACGCCGAGACCCCGCGCCGCCCCGACACCACCGCGGTGATCACCGTCCCCTGGACCCGGAACGAGCGCGGCGCCCTGACCGGCCTGAAGACCACCTCCTACGCGGAGAACGTCCTGGCCCTGGCCCGCGCCCGCCAGGAGGCCGCCAGCGAGGCCCTGTTCGCCAACACCGCAGGACGGCTGTGCGAGGGCACGGGCACCAACGTCTTCGTCGTCCTGGGCGGCGAGCTGCACACCCCGCCGCTGTCCTCCGGCTGCCTGGCCGGGATCACCCGCGCCCTGGTCGTGGAGTGGACCGGCGCCCGCGAGACCGACCTGCCGCTGGAGTGCCTGGCCGAGGCCGAGGAGATCTTCCTCACCTCCTCCACGCGCGACGTCCAGGCGGTGCGGCGGGTGGACGGCCGGGAGCTGCCGGGGGCGCCGGGGCCGGTGACCGCCAAGGCCCTGCGGGTCTTCCGGGAGCGGTCGGCCGCCGACCTCGACCCGTGACCGGCCCCGCCCGCGCACCCGGTGGCGCACCCGGCGGTGCAGAGGCGATGCGCGAGCCCCGCGGGCGGGCAGGGATACGGCGATGACCACCACACTGCGCCCCGCCGGGCCCGAGGAGCGCGCCCCGGACGGCGCCCGGGCCCGCGCCTTCGACGTCCGGGTCAACGGCCGCCGCGCCGGCGGCCTGCGCCTGTCCGCCGAGCCGCCCGCGCTGGGCGGCGCCGGCCGGATCGAGGAGTTGGAGATCCAGCCGGAGGACCGGCGCCGGGGCCGGGCGACGGTCGCGGCGCTGGCCGCCGAGGAGGTGCTGCGCGGCTGGGGCTGCCGCGAGGCGGCCGTGGCCCTGCCCGCCGGAGCCGAGGGGCCCCTGGCCCTGGCCGCGGCGCTGGGCTACGCCGAGCGCAACCGCTTCCTGGCGAAGCCCCTTCCCGAGCAGCCCCCGCCCCTCCCGCCCGGGTACACGGCCCGTGCCATGGGCCCGGAGGAGTACCCGGCGTGGCTGGAGGAGGAGCAGGCCACGTTCGCGGCCGGCTGGACCGGGCGGGGCCTGAGCCCGGCCGCCGCCCGCGCCCGCGCGGAGGCCGCGCGGGCCACGTACCTGCCCGACGGGCCCGCCGGGGAGCACACCGCGCTGCGGGTCCTCACGCACGGGGCGGGGGAGGCGGGCGCCCTGTGGGTCTCCACGGACGCACCGCGCCTGAGGCACGGCGTGGACGCCTTCGTCCTGTCCGTCCGTGTGCCCGAGGAGCGGCGCGGGCGCGGCCACGGCCGGGCCCTGATGCGGGAGGCGGAGCGGGTCTGCCGCGCCGCGGGCGGGCGGCTGCTGGGGCTGAACGTCTTCGCGGGGAACGTCTCCGCGCTGCGGCTGTACGCGTCCCTGGGCTACCGGCCGGTGGAGATCGGCCTGGCCAAGCCCCTGCTCTGAGCGGTCCCCGGGGCCCCGGGCCGGGGTTCCGTCCGGGTGCCCTCGGGGGCCGCCCGGAGATGTCCCTGATCCGCGACCGGGGCCATGGCTTTCCGCCGGGCGGCGCGGCACGATGGACACATGCTGATCGGCACCGTCTGCACCCTCCTCTCCGCCGCCGGCCTGGGCGCGGCCCTGCTGGTGGCCCGCCGCCGCCGCTACGCCCTGGCCCTGCGCGTGGCTGCCGTGGCGCTGCTGCCCGTGGGCCTGGCCATGACGGGCGTGGTGCGGTTCGTCGTGACCATGACCTTCGACCCCGTGGCCTGGGCGGGCTTCGGGGTGCTCGGCACGGCCGCCCTCCTGTTCCTGACCGGCCGCCTGGCCTCCGGCCGGGGCCGGCCCGCTCCGGCGGCGCCCGCGGCGGGGCCCGCCGCCGCGCCGGGCCGCCCGCTGCCCGCCGCGGGCGCCGGGCGGGGCGCCGGGCGGGGCGCGGAGGACGCGTCCGACTTCTCCGAGATCGAGGCGATCCTGAAGAAGCACGGCATATGACGACCGGGGGCGCGCGGCCGAAAGACGGCCGAATCGGTGCGTTCCACCGCCCCGGCCGGGTCATCATCGGCGCGTCATGGCGCATTCCACCGAGGACGACCCGGACCCGGCCCGTCCGCCCGAGCCCCCGGCGGAGGGCCGCGGCTGCCTCTTCGCCCTCTCACAGCCCCCGCTGATGCTCTTCCTGGCGGTGATCGGAGCGCTGCTGCTGATCACCGGCCTGCACGACCAGTTTCTCCTGTAGAGCGGGGCCTGCTGTGAAGGGGGCCTCAGGCCGTGCGCTGGCGGGCGCGGTAGGCCGCGACGTGCAGCCGGTTCCCGCAGGTGCGGCTGGAGCAGTAGCGGCGCGAGCGGTTCCGGGAGAGGTCGACGAACGCCCGGCCGCAGCCCGGCGCCTCGCAGCGGCGCAGCCGCTCCCGTTCCCCGGCCACGACCATGAACGCCAGGGCCATGCCGCAGTCGGCCGCCAGGTGGTCGGCGACCGAGGCCCCCGGCGCGAAGTAGTGCAGGTGCCAGTCGTGCCCGTCGTGGTCCGTCAGCCGCGGGGTGGTCCCGGCCGCGGCCACCAGGGCGTTGATCAGCTCCGCGGCGCGCGCGTCGGAGGTCGCGGCGAAGACCTCGGCGAAGGCGGCGCGCACGCGGCGCACCGCCCGCAGGTGGCGTTCGTCCAGGTCGGCCAGGCGCACGTCGCTGACGGCGTGGGCGGCGACGAACGCCCGCAGCGCGGGGACGTCCGCCAGCTCGTCGGGCGTGTCCTCCGCGCCCGCGGTGTTCAGCAGAGCGACGGCCTGGTCGAGGGCGCAGCGGGTGTCGTGAGTGATCAGCACGGAGGGCTCCGGGGTCCGCCGCCGGCCGCCCGGCGGCGGACGGCAGGCGACGGGCGGTTCCCGAGAGCCTAGCGCCGACCGCACGACGGCGCCGCCGCGGTGGGAAACCGCGGCGGCGCCGTGGGAGGGTTTGTCGCCGGCCCCGCGCCGTCGCCCCGAGTCAGACGGCGCGGGAGGCCGGCGGGTCTCTAGCTCTCCGCCAGGATGTGCGAAAGCTCGGTGTCGAGGTCGAAGTGCCGGTGCTCCGTGCCCGGCGGCACGGCGGCGTCGGTGCGCTTGAGGAACGACTCCAGGGCCCGGGCCGGCGCCTCCAGCAGCGCCTCGCCCTCCGGGGAGCTGAGGGCGATGCAGACCACGCCCTGGCCGTGGCTGCGGGAGGGCCACACCCGGACGTCGCCGGTGCCGGTGGGCCGGTGCAGCCCCTCGGCGAGGAGATCTCGGGCGAAAACCCATTCGACGGTTTCTTCGGCTCCGGTGTGAAACGTCGCATGGACGGCGTAGGGGTCCGCCGTGTCATACCGCAGCCCCGCGGGTACAGGAAGTGAGGACTCGCTCGATACGACGAGGCGCAGGTGCAGCTCGCAGCTGACCGTGGTGTTCATAAGCGCCAGGGCCTTTCGCTCAGTGTGCGCTCGGGGATTCGCACGTCGGCCAAATCGAGATGCCACGTACGCGCCGGTTGTAAACACCTCCGCCCTATTTGTGGCCTTTAAAGTCATTCCAATGGGCGAGTGACAATATGTGGTGCAACGGGAGGCGCAGGATGACGGACGGGGCGGAACGCCGATTCAGATTCCGCAGTGACTGGCGGATCCCCGCGCCCGCGGCGGCCGTCTTCGCCGTCCTGGAAAACGTCGAGGACTATCCCGCGTGGTGGCCCCAGGTCCGGGAGGTGATTCGCGACGGCCCCGATTCCGGGCGCTGCCGGTTCCGCTCCTTCCTCCCCTTCGAGCTGCGGGTGACGGCCACCGCGGCGCGCCGGGACCCGGCGGCCGGGCTGCTGGAGGTCGTCCTCGCCGGGGACCTCGACGGCCGGGTCCGCTGGCTGCTGAGGCCCCGCCCCGGCGGCACGGCCGTGCGCTACGAGCAGGACACCGCCCTGCGCAAACCCGGGCTGCGCCGGCTCGCCCGCCCCGCCCGGCCGCTGCTGATCGCCAATCACGCGCTGATGATGCGCGCCGGGCGGCGAGGTCTGCGCGCCCGGCTGGGAGTTCGGGCGGGATCGCATTTGGATGAGGGCTGAGGGGCACTGTATGGTTCTTCCCGTGCCGCAGGGCACCCGGGGCGATTAGCTCAGCGGGAGAGCGCTTCGTTCACACCGAAGAGGTCACTGGTTCGATCCCAGTATCGCCCACAGCCGGGAAGGCCGGTCCGCAACAGAGCGGACCGGCCTTCGCGTTGTCGTGAAGTACGCGGCCCGGGGCGCCGCACGCTCGCCGCCGCCGCGCCCCCGCGCGGCGCTCGGTACGATGCCCCCGGCGCGGCGCGGGCCGCGTTCCGTCGCCCCGCGGCAGGGGCCGTCAGTCAGGAGAGACCGGTGTCAGACGTCCGTGTGATCATCCAGCGCGATTCCGAGCGGGAAGAACGCGTGGTGGCCACGGGCACGACGGCCGGCGCCCTCTTGAAGGGGGAGCGTGCGGTCATCGCCGCCCGGGTCGGCGGAGCGCTGCGCGACCTGGCCCACCCGCTGGCCGACGGCGACGAGGTCGAGCCCGTGGACATCGCCTCCCCCGACGGCCTCGACATCCTGCGGCACTCCACCGCGCACGTCTTGGCCCAGGCCGTGCAGGAGCTGTTCCCCGAGGCCAGGCTGGGCATCGGCCCGCCCATCAAGGACGGCTTCTACTACGACTTCGACGTCGAGCGGCCGTTCAACCCCGAGGACCTGGGCCGCATCGAGAAGCGGATGCAGCAGATCCAGAAGCAGGGCCAGCGCTTCGCCCGGCGGGCCGTCAGCGACGAGGAGGCCCGCGAGGAACTGGCCGCCGAGCCCTACAAGCTGGAGCTGATCGGCCTCAAGGGCGCCGCCGCCGAGTCCGCCGAGGGCGCCTCCGCCGAGGTCGGCGCGGGCGAGCTGACCATCTACGACAACCTCGACCCCAAGTCCGGCGAGCTGTGCTGGAAGGACCTGTGCCGCGGGCCGCACCTGCCCAGCACCCGCCTGATCCCGGCGTTCAAGCTGATGCGCTCCGCCGCCGCCTACTGGCGCGGCAGCGAGCGCAATCCCCAGCTCCAGCGGATCTACGGCACCGCCTGGCCCACCAAGGACGCGCTCAAGGCGCACCTGGAGTTCCTGGCCGAGGCCGAGCGCCGCGACCACCGGCGCCTGGGCACCGAGCTGGACCTGTTCTCCATCCCGGAGGAGCTGGGCTCGGGCCTGGCCGTCTTCCATCCCAAGGGCGGCACCGTCCGCAAGGTCATGGAGGACTACTCGCGCCGCCGCCACGAGGAGGCCGGGTACGAATTCGTCAACACGCCGCACATCTCCAAGGGGAAGCTCTTCGAGGTCTCGGGGCACCTGCCGAACTACGCCGAGTCGATGTTCCCCCCCATGGAATTCGAGGGGCACGACTATTACCTCAAGGCGATGAACTGCCCCATGCACAACCTGATTTTCCGGGCGCGCGGGCGGTCCTACCGGGAATTGCCACTGCGGCTTTTCGAGTTCGGCACCGTCTACCGCTACGAGAAGTCCGGCGTCGTGCACGGCCTCACCCGCACCCGGGGATTCACCCAGGACGACTCCCACATCTACTGCACCAAGGAGCAGATGGCGGACGAGCTGGACGCCCTGCTCACCTTCGTGCTCGGCCTGCTGCGGGACTACGGCCTGAGCGACTTCTACCTGGAGCTGTCCACCCGCGGCGAGGGCGACAAGTTCATCGGCTCCCCCGAGGAGTGGGAGGAGGCCACCGAGACGCTGCGCCAGGCCGCCGGCAAGCAGGGGCTCAGCCTGGTCATGGACCCCGGCGGCGCCGCCTACTACGGCCCCAAGATCTCCGTGCAGGCCCGCGACGCCATCGGCCGCTCCTGGCAGATGTCCACCCTCCAGGTCGACTTCCAGCAGCCCAAGCGCTTCGGCCTGGAGTACACCGCGGCCGACGGCTCCCGCCAGACCCCCGTCATGATCCACCGCGCGCTCTTCGGCTCCATCGAGCGGTTCTTCGCCGTCCTGCTGGAGCACTACGCGGGCGTCTTCCCCCCGTGGCTGGCCCCCGTCCAGGCCGTGGGCATCCCCGTCGGGGACGCCCACGTGCCCTACCTGAAGGAGTTCGCGGCCGAGGCCAAGGCCGCCGGCCTGCGGATGGAGGTGGACTCCTCCGCGGACCGCATGCAGAAGAAGATCCGCACCGCGCAGAAGCAGAAGATCCCCTTCATGGTGATCGCCGGGGACGAGGACGTGGCGGCCGGGGCCGTCAGCTTCCGCTACCGCGACGGCTCCCAGAAGAACGGCATCCCGCGCGCCGACGCCCTGGCCGAGATCGCCGCGGCCGTCGAGAGCCGCACCCAGGTCTGAGCCGCCCGCCCGCCCGCGAACGCCCGCCCGTCCGCCGTCCCGGGGCCCCGCGCCCCGGGACCCGGGCGCCAGGCTCAACGCCATATGCTGGCCGCCATGAGCAGCGAGCCGGAGCAGCAGATCGGGGTGGGAACGCCGGACGCGTTCCAGCGGCTGTGGACGCCGCACCGCATGGCCTACATCCAGGGCGAGGGCAAGCCCACCGGCCCGGGGTCCGGGGACGGCTGCCCCTTCTGCGCGATCCCCGGCAAGAGCGACGAGGACGGCCTCATCATCACCCGCGGCGAGAGCGTCTACGCCGTGCTCAACCTCTACCCGTACAACGGCGGCCACCTCCTGGTGGTCCCCTACCGGCACGTCGCGGACTACACCGACCTCGACGCCGCCGAGACGCTGGAGCTGGCCGAGCTGACCAAGCGGGCCATGACCGCGATCCGCCGCGCCTCCGGCGCCCACGGCTTCAACATCGGCCTCAATCAGGGCTCCGCGGCCGGCGCCGGCATCGCGCCGCACCTGCACCAGCACGTGGTGCCCCGCTGGGGCGGCGACGCCAACTTCATGCCCGTCGTCGGCCACACCAAGGTGCTGCCCCAACTCCTCGCCGATACGCGGCGGATGCTCGCCGCGGCCTGGCCCGGCGCGGAGGAACGCCCGGCCGCGGACCGGCCCGCGGCCGACTGACGGCGCGCGGCGGGCCGTTGCGCACTTCCGGCGCCCGCGGACGGCCCGTCCTTCCGGGGCTCCTAGAGGTTGTACTCGTCCGCCTGCCGGGGCTCGGCGGTCTGCACCAGGCCGCTGAGCACCTGCGAGCGGTTCTCGAACGCCGACACGTCCACGCCGTGCTCGGCCAGCACCCGCACCGCCGCCGCGTGCGCCACCCGCAGCACGGGCGTCGCCGTGCGCAGCACGTCGTCCACCATGAAGCGGTTGCGCCAGGGCGTCGTGGCCCACGTGTGCCGCAGCCCGAACGGCTCGGGCAGGGAGAGCGTTCCCCCCAGCTTGTCCAGCCGCCCGGGGAACCAGGTCAGCGGCGCCCGCGCGGCCAGCCGCACGACCTCCTGCGGGGTGACCAGCGGCAGCTCCTGCTCCTCCTTCCTCCAGGGCCGCAGCGGGTTGCGCACCTCGCGCTTCTTGGCCTCCGGGCCCTTGCGGAAGAAGCCGTGCACCGGGCCCAGCGCGTGCGCCGTGACCTCGATGCGCAGCGTGCGGTGCAGCACGGTCACCGTGATCATCATCGTGATCACCAGCTCGCCGTCCCACTGCACGAACTGCACGCCCAGGTAGTGCCGGTCGCCGCTGCCGAACTGCTGCTCGTTGCAGATCCGCTGCACCTCGATGTTGGAGAAGCTGTACCCGTCGGCGGTCGGGCCCTCCGGGCGCGCCACCTCCGAGGCGCCCTCGCCGACGTGCCGGACCACCCAGTGCGTTATCGAGGGCTGGGAGAAGCCGCCGGTGTGCAGCGGGCCGCGCTCCAGCAGCCGGAGCTGGTCGTGCATGGCGCGCGCCACGTCCCAGCTGCGGAAGGGGTCGATGTCCCGCCCCTCGTCCTTGGGCCGCAGCTCCTCCGCCAGCTGCCAGCTCGCCCAGCGCACGCCCATGCCCAGTATCCCCTTGGGGCCGGCGTAGTAGACGAGGTTGCTGCGCTGCTCGGCCGCCAGCCGGGCCAGGCCCACCCGCAGCCGCTCGGCCTCCGCGTCGTTCGGGTTGCGCGGGACCGCCTCGGGGATGACCGCGCCCGCCCCGCCCCCGCCGACCAGCGACTTCCACTGCCCGCGCAACTGCTTGGCGGTGCGCTCGCAGATCTCCCGGGCCAGGAACCAGCCGATGACCGGCGCCGGCAGCATGCTCCAGACGTAGATCCGCAGCACGCCGTCCACCGGCAGCCGCAGCGCCCCGAAGATGATCAGCGCCGTGAGCAGCACGAGCAGCGCCATCCCCAGCACGCCCGCGCGCCGGTCCTGGGACCCGGCGATCGTGCGCCGCAGCTGGAAGAGGCCCAGCCAGATCAGCACGCCCGGCAGGAAGAGCACCCCGCACACCAGCATGATCACCGTCAGCCGCCGGTCCCGCAGGCGCCGGATGCGCTTGGCCGCCAGCGCGTGCTCCACCACGGTCTGCGGCTCCGCGCCGAAGGACTGGATCAGCGGCTTGCGCTTCTCCCCGAGCATCCGCGTCTCCACGGCCCGGGTGAACGCCTCCCCGAGGTTGGGCTCCAACAGCGAGAAGCGGCCCTCCTTCACCGAGGCGCCGTCGTTCGGCTCGCATATGTCCTTCGGGTCGCCGTCCCGGTAGGCGACCGAGGCGATGGCGTGGCTCACCCCGGTCCGCCCGCTGTCCGCGCCGGACAGCGGAACCTGCGCGCCGGGCGCGAAGTCGAACTCCACCCCCGCCGCATTCCTCAGGTCGTCCAGCCCCGCCATCGGGACACCCCCAGCTCCTCGAACGCCATCCGCGCCGGCCGTCGAACGCCAGCCGCCCTCAGGGCAGTTCCCCTTCGGCGGGCGCGGCACACCTGCCCTCCGATCAGCCTAACGCCGCCACCCGTCCGGGCGCCCCCACCCCGGAGAACGCCGGCCCCCGGCGGCGGGACCCGCCCCCCGTCCCGCCCGGCGCCGCCGGTCTCCCGGCGTGATTACGATGGGGCCCTACGGAGGCCGCCCCTCGCGCGGCCCCGCTGCGACCCCTGGGAAGGACATGCTCAACAAGTACGCGCGTGCTTTCTTCACGCGTGTCCTCACGCCGTTCGCCGCCCTGCTGCTGAGGCTGCGGGTGACCCCGGACGCGGTGACGCTCATCGGGACGGCCGGGGTGATGGCCGGAGCGCTGGCCTGGTACCCGCGCGGCGAGTTCTTCTGGGGCACCGTCGTCATCACGCTCTTCGTCTTCTCCGACCTCGTCGACGGCAACATGGCCCGCCAGATCGGGACCTCCAGCCGCTGGGGGGCGTTCCTCGACTCCACCCTCGACCGGCTCGCCGACGCCGCGATCTTCTCCGGCATCGCCCTGTGGTACGCGGGCGGGGGCGACAACCTGGCGCTGTGCGCCGTCACGCTGTTCTGCCTGGCCAGCGGCCAGGTCGTCTCCTACACCAAGGCCCGCGGCGAGAGCATCGGCCTGCCGGTGAAGGTCAACGGCCTCGTGGAACGCGCCGAGCGCCTGGTCATCACGCTCGTCCTGGGCGGCCTGGCCGGCTTCGAGCGGACCTTCGACGTCCCCCACATCGGGATCCTGCTGCCCGTCGCCCTGTGGATCGTGGCCGCCGGCAGCCTCATCACGCTCGTCCAGCGCGTGGTCACCGTCCGCCGCGAGTCCGCCGAGGCCGACGCCGAGGCCCGCCCCGCCGGGACCGGCACCGCCGAGAGCCGCACCTCCGAGGCCGCGCCGCAGCGGGGCGTTGCCGCGCACCGGCGGCGAGGCGGCCCCGCGTGACGGCCCGCGACCGCGCCACCGAGGCGCTGTACGGCCTGGGCTGGACGGCCGTCAAACGCCTGCCCGAGCCCGCCGCCCGCGCCCTGGGCCGCGGCGTGGCCGACCGCGCCTGGCGCCGCCGCGGCGCCGGGGTCCGGCGCCTGGAGGCCAACCTCGCCCGGGTCGTTCCCCATGCCTCCCCCGAGGAGCTGCGGGAGCTCTCGCGCGAGGGGATGCGCAGCTACCTGCGGTACTGGATGGAGTTCTTCCGCCTGCCCACCTGGAGCCGGGAGCGGGTGCGCGACTCCTTCGCGGGCGAGGGCATGCACCACCTCACCGAGGGCCTGGACTCCGGGCGCGGTGTCGTCGTCGCCCTGCCGCACATGGGCAACTGGGACCTGGCGGGCGCCTGGCTCGGCGTCGGCCTGGGCGTGCCGTTCACCACCGTCGCGGAGCGCCTCAGGCCCGAGGGGCTCTACGACCGGTTCGTCGCCTACCGCGAGGGCCTGGGCATGGAGGTTCTGCCGCACACCGGCGGCGCCTCCTTCGGGCGGCTCGCCCGGCGGCTGCGCGCCGGCGGCCTGGTGGCGCTGGTGGCCGACCGCGACCTGTCCGCGAGCGGGACCGAGGTGACGTTCTTCGGCGAAACGGCCCGGATGCCCGCCGGGCCTGCCATGCTGGCCGTGCAGACCGGCGCCCTGCTGATGCCCGCCACCCTGTGGTACGACGAGTCGCCGGTCATGAAGGGGCGCGTCCACGCGCCCGTCCCGGTCCCCGAGACCGGCACCCGGGCCGAGAAGTGCGTCGCGATGACCCAGGCCGTGGCCGACACCTTCGCCGCCGGCATCTCCGCGCACCCGCGGGACTGGCACATGCTCCAGCGGCTCTGGGTCAGCGACACCGCCCCCGCCACGGAGGCGGCCGAGGGAGGGAGAGCGGCATGAGGGTCGGCATCGTCTGCCCGTACTCGTGGGACGTGCCAGGGGGCGTGCAGTTCCACGTGCGCGACCTGGCCGAGCACCTCATCCGGCAGGGGCACTCCGTCTCCGTCCTGGCGCCCGCCGACGACGACACCCCGCTGCCCGCTTACGTGGTCTCCGCGGGCCGCGCCGTCCCCGTTCCCTACAACGGCTCGGTCGCCCGCCTCAACTTCGGCTTCCTCTCCGCGGCCCGCGTCCGCCGCTGGGTCCACGAGGGCGACTTCGACGTCCTCCACATCCACGAGCCGGCCGCCCCCTCGCTCGCCCTGCTGACCTGCTGGGCCGCCCGCGGCCCGATCGTCGCCACCTTCCACACCTCCAACCCGCGCTCCCGGGCGATGATCGCCGCCTACCCGATCCTCCAGCCCGCCCTGGAGAAGATCAGCGCCCGCATCGCGGTCAGCGAGTACGCCCGGCGCACCCTGGTGGAGCACCTCGGCGGCGACGCGGTGGTCATCCCCAACGGCGTGGACGTGCGTTTCTTCGCCGAGGCCGAGCCCAAGGCCGAGTGGCAGGGGCAGACCATCGGCTTCGTCGGCCGCATCGACGAGCCCCGCAAGGGGCTGCCCGTGCTGATGCGGGCCCTGCCCGCGATCCTCGCGGCCCGGCCGGACACCCGGCTGCTGGTGGCCGGGCGCGGCGACCAGCGGGAGGCCGTGGCCGACCTGCCCGAGGCGATGCGCGAGCGCGTGCACTTCCTCGGGATGGTCAGCGACGAGGACAAGGCCCGCCTGCTGCGCAGCGTCGACCTCTACGTCGCGCCCAACACCGGCG
This sequence comes from Streptomyces boetiae, assembly GCF_031845405.1. NCBI lineage: Bacteria > Bacillati > Actinomycetota > Actinomycetes > Kitasatosporales > Streptomycetaceae > Streptomyces > Streptomyces boetiae. Next base: position 53,357 of record NZ_JAVREN010000026.1, on the reverse strand, counting down.
GCGAGAGCTTCGGCATCATCCTGGTCGAGGCGATGTCGGCGGGCGCGCCCGTGCTGGCCAGCGACCTGGACGCCTTCGCCCAGGTGCTGGACGGGGGCGCGGCGGGGGAGCTGTTCCCCAACGAGAACGCCGAGGCGCTGGCCGCCGCGGCGGTCCGGCTGCTGGGCGACCCGGCCCGGCTGGCGGAGCTGCGCGAGCGGGGCAGCCGGCACGTGCGCCGCTTCGACTGGTCCACGGTGGGCAACGACATCCTCGCCGTCTACGAGACGGTCAGGGACGGCGCGGGGGCGGTGGCCACCGACGACCGCGCCGGCCTCCTGGGCCGCCTGGGCTTCGCCCGGGACTGAAGGCCGGGGCCGCACGTCCCGCGCCGCCGCGGGCGTTCGCACCTGGTGGACGTGTCCGGGACCTGTCCGGCCGGACGCCCGGGCAGGCCGCCGCGGGCGGAGCGGCCGTGTGGCCGGGGTAGGGTGACGCGGCGTGACCACCGTCATCTGGATCGCCGCCGTCGCGCTGCTGATCGGCCTCTACCTCAGCTGGACCGCGGGCCGCCTCGACCGGCTGCACGCCCGGATCGACGCCGCCCGCGCCGCCCTCGACGCGCAGCTCCTGCGGCGCGCCTCCATCGCCCAGGAGCTGGCCACCGCCGGGGTGTTCGACCCGGCCGCCTCCATGGTGCTCTACCAGGCCGCGCACGCCGCCCGGCTGGCCCGGGACGAGCAGCGCGAGGTCGCCGAGAGCGAGCTGAGCCAGGCGCTGCGCGCCGTCCTCGCCGAGCCCGCCCAGCTACGCGCCGTCCGCGACGCCCCCGGCGGGCAGGCCAGCGCCGAGGAGCTGGTCGCGGCCGTCCGCCGGGTGCCGATGGCCCGCCGCTTCCACAACGACGCCGTGCGCGCCGCGCGGGCCGTGCGCCGCCACCGCACCGTCCGCTGGCTCCGCCTGGCCGGGCACGCGCCGTTCCCCCTGGCGTTCGAGATGGACGACGAGCCGCCCGCCGCCCTGGCCGAGTACGCGAACGGGGCTGCGGAAGCGGGCCACTGAGCGGCGATTGGCCCTGTTCCCGTCGGGCCACTGTCCGGTTTCCTGCCTGGTGTGGCATTCGCCACCGCGGTCCCCCGGCCTTCGTTCCCCGGCCGGGGCCGGGCCTACGATGGGACGAGTCGCCCTGCCGACGTGACGACATGACGGCCCGGCGCCGTCCGGCCCTCCGCGGTGACGGACCGCCGACGTGTCGTCCCGAGCGCCCCGAGTGAGGTCAGATCCCGTGTCCACCGCGTCCGCAAGCCCCGCCCCCGCCCCCGCCGAGACCGGCACCGCGCGCGTCAAGCGCGGCATGGCCGAGCAGCTCAAGGGCGGCGTCATCATGGACGTCGTCACCCCCGAGCAGGCGAAGATCGCCGAGGACGCGGGCGCGGTGGCCGTCATGGCCCTGGAGCGGGTCCCCGCGGACATCCGCAAGGACGGTGGCGTGGCCCGGATGTCCGACCCGGACATGATCGACGGCATCATCGAGGCCGTCTCCATCCCGGTGATGGCCAAGTCCCGCATCGGCCACCTCGTGGAGGCCCAGGTGCTCCAGGCCCTCGGCGTCGACTACATCGACGAGTCCGAGGTCCTCACCCCCGCCGACGAGGTCAACCACACCGACAAGTGGGCCTTCACCACCCCCTTCGTCTGCGGCGCCACCAACCTCGGCGAGGCCCTGCGGCGCATCGCCGAGGGCGCCGCCATGATCCGCTCCAAGGGCGAGGCCGGCACCGGCAACGTCGTGGAGGCCGTCCGCCACCTGCGGCAGATCCGCGGCGACATCTCCCGCCTCAGGGGCCTGGACGGCGGCGAGCTGTTCGCCGCGGCCAAGGAGCTGCGCGCCCCCTACGAGCTGGTCCGCGAGGTCGCGGACCTGGGCCGGCTGCCCGTCGTGCTGTTCTCCGCCGGCGGCGTGGCCACCCCCGCCGACGCCGCCCTGATGCGGCAGCTCGGCGCCGAGGGCGTCTTCGTCGGCTCCGGCATCTTCAAGTCGGGCGACCCCGCCAAGCGCGCCGCGGCCATCGTCAAGGCGACCACCTTCTACGACGACCCCAAGGTCATCGCGGACGTCTCCCGCGGCCTGGGCGAGGCCATGGTCGGCATCAACATCGACACCCTGCCCGAGGGCGAGCGTTACGCCGCCCGCGGCTGGTGAGCGGGACGACCGCGCCCGTGCTCGGCCCCGTCATCGGCGTCCTCGCCCTCCAGGGCGACGTCCGCGAGCACCTCGCCGCGCTCGCCGGGGCCGGCGCCCGGACCCTTCCGGTGCGCCGCCCCGAGGAGCTGGCGGCCGTGGAGGGGCTGGTGATCCCCGGCGGGGAGTCCACCGCGATCTCCAAGCTGGCCGCCGCCTTCGGCGTGCTGGAGCCCCTGCGCGAGCGCGTGCGGGACGGCATGCCGGCCTACGGCTCCTGCGCGGGCATGATCATGCTCGCCGACAAGATCCTCGAGCCGCGCTCCGGGCAGGAGACCATCGGCGGCATCGACATGATCGTGCGGCGTAACGCTTTCGGGCGGCAGAACGAGAGCTTCGAGGCCGCCGTCGAGGTGGCCGGCGTGGAGGGCGGACCGGTCGAGGGCGTCTTCATCCGCGCCCCCTGGGTGGAGTCCATCGGCGCCCGGGCCCGGTCCCTGGCCGAGTACGGGGGCCGCAGCGTGGCCGTGCGCCAGGGGAACCTGCTGGCAACCGCCTTCCACCCGGAGCTGACCGGGGACCACCGCATCCACGCCCTGTTCGCCGAAATGGTGCGCGCGGCGGCCTAGGCCACTGCCGGTAGGATCACCACGTCGGTTGAAGTTCCGGTGACATCGGGTGACATCTAAGGAGCAGCGCTGTGTCCGGCCACTCCAAGTGGGCAACCACCAAGCACAAGAAGGCCGTGATCGATGCCAAGCGCGGCAAGCTGTTCGCGAAGCTGATCAAGAACATCGAGGTGGCGGCGCGGACCGGCGGCGGTGACCCGGACGGCAACCCCACCCTCTTCGACGCCATCCAGAAGGCGAAGAAGAGCAGTGTTCCCAACACCAACATCGAGCGGGCCGTCAAGCGCGGCGCGGGCCTGGAGGCCGGCGGCGCCGACTACCAGACGATCATGTACGAGGGCTACGGCCCCAACGGCGTCGCCGTCCTGATCGAGTGCCTCACCGACAACCGCAACCGCGCCGCCTCCGACGTGCGCGTCGCCATGACCCGCAACGGCGGCTCCATGGCCGACCCGGGCTCGGTCTCCTACCTCTTCCACCGCAAGGGCGTCGTCATCGTCCCGAAGAACGGGCTGGCCGAGGACGACGTGCTCGGCGCCGTGCTGGACGCGGGCGCGGAGGAGGTCAACGACCTGGGCGAGTCCTTCGAGGTGGTCAGCGAGGCCGGCGACCTGGTTGCGGTCCGCACCGCCCTCCAGGAGGCCGGCATCGACTACGACTCGGCGGACGCGGCCTTCGTCCCCACGATGCAGGTCGAGCTGGACGAGGACGGCGCCCGCAAGATCTTCCGCCTCATCGACGCGCTGGAGGACAGCGACGACGTGCAGAACGTCTTCGCGAACTTCGACGTGGCCGACGAGATCATGGCGAAGGTCGACGCGTAGGGCTTGCCGCCCGGGCTTGACCCGCCTCCTGGGGCCGGCGCCCCCGGGAACCCTCCGGGGCTGCTCCCCGGGCCCGCTGCGCGGGAGCGCGACCGCGGGGCCGGCGCCTTCGGCGGCTGCGCCGCAACGCCCTCCTGGGCTGCGCCCCGGGCGCCTTCGAGGGTTGCGCCCCCCGTCCGCTGCGTCTGGGCGTGGCCCGGGAACTCGCGCTCCGGGTGCCTTGCCCGCGGGCGGCGTCCCGCGAGCAATTCCGGGGCGGTGCGGCCCCTGCGCTTTCCGGGTGCCGGCGCCTCCCGGCTCCCCGGGGGCCGCGCCGCCGCCCGTCTCCCGGTCCTCCGGGGCGGGGTTCTGGCCCCGAGCGGCGCTGCCGGGAGGCGCCGCTTCCCGGGGTTGTCGGTGCGGGCCGGTAGCCTGCCGGGGTGGTTGGACTAGGGCGGGAGGGCCGGGTGCGGGTGCTGGGGGTTGATCCGGGGCTGACGCGGTGCGGTGTCGGGGTCGTGGACGGGGCGCCGGGGCGGGCGCTGGCCATGGTCGGCGTCGGCGTGCTGCGGACCTCTGCCGAGGAGGAGACGCCGCGGCGCCTGGTCCTCATCGAGCGCGGCATCGACGCCTGGCTGGACGAGCACCGCCCGCAGGCCGTCGCCGTCGAGCGCGTCTTCAGCCAGCACAACGTCCGCACCGTCATGGGCACCGCCCAGGCCAGCGCCGTCGCCATGCTCTGTGCCGCCCGCCGCGGCCTGCCCGTCGCCCTGCACACCCCCAGCGAGGTCAAGGCCGCCGTCACCGGCAGCGGCCGGGCCGACAAGACGCAGGTCGGCGCCATGGTCGCCCGCCTGCTGCGGCTCGACGGCCCCCCCCGCCCCGCCGACGCCGCCGACGCCCTCGCCCTGGCGATCTGCCACATCTGGCGCGCCCCCGCCCAGGACAGGCTCCGCCGGGCCGCCGCCGCGCTCCGCCCGGAAGGCACCACCGCACCGTGATCGCGTTCGTCTCGGGCACCGTCACCGCCCTGGCCCCCGACACGGCCGTCGTCGAGGTCGGCGGCGTCGGCCTCGCCGTCCGCTGCACGCCCGGCACCCTGGCCGGGCTGCGCGTCGGGCAGCCCGCCCGGCTCGCCACCGCCCTCGTCGTCCGCGAGGACTCCCTCACCCTCTACGGCTTCGCCGACGAGGACGAACGCCAGGTGTTCGAGCTGCTCCAGACCGCCAGCGGCGTCGGCCCGAGGCTCGCTCAGGCCATGCTCGCCGTGCACACCCCCGACGGCCTGCGCCTCGCGGTCGCCACCGGCGACGAGAAGGCCCTCACCGCCGTCCCCGGCATCGGCAAGAAGGGCGCCCAGAAGCTCCTCCTGGAGCTGAAGGACCGGCTCGGCGCGCCCCCCTCGGGCCCCGCCGCCCGGCCCGCCGCCGCGCCCGCGCCGGCCGGCTGGCGCGAGCAGCTGCACGAGGCCCTCACCGGCCTGGGGTACGCCCCCCGCGACGCCGACCGGGCCGTCGAGGCCGTCGCCCCGCCCGCCGGGGACGGCCCGCCCGACGTCGCCCGCCTCCTGCGCGCCGCCCTCCAGACCCTGAACCGCACGCGGTGACGCGTCCCCGCCCCGGAAGGGAGCCCAGCATGCCGCCGCAGGCCGCAGCCGCGAGGAGGCGTTCCCGGTGAGCGACGCTCCCCCGCGTGGGGGTCCCCCCGGGCGAAGCCTGGGGGCGGGAGGTACCCCCAGCGCGGCTGCCGGTCCGCGGGCGAGGACGATGGCCGCGCTGTGGCGCGCGGGCGGAGAAGCTTACGGGGAGGCACGGTGAGCCCCGGCGACGGTCAGGAGGAGGAGCGCCTGGTCGCCACCGCGGCCGACCGCGAGGACCAGGCGGTCGAGGCGGCCCTGCGCCCGCGCGACCTGGGCGAGTTCATCGGGCAGAGCCGCGTCCGCGAGCAGCTCGACCTCGTGCTGCGGGCCGCCCGCGCCCGCGGCGCCACGGCCGACCACGTGCTGCTCTCCGGCGCCCCCGGCCTCGGCAAGACCACCCTTTCGATGATCATCGCCGCCGAGATGGGCGCCCCCATCCGCGTCACCTCCGGCCCGGCCATCCAGCACGCCGGGGACCTGGCCGCGATCCTCTCCTCCCTCGGCGAGGGAGAGGTCCTGTTCCTGGACGAGATCCACCGGATGTCCCGGCCCGCCGAGGAGATGCTCTACATGGCCATGGAGGACTTCCGGGTGGACGTCGTCGTCGGCAAGGGCCCCGGCGCCACCGCCATCCCGCTGGAGCTGCCCCCCTTCACCCTCGTCGGCGCCACCACCCGCGCCGGCCTGCTGCCGCCGCCCCTGCGCGACCGCTTCGGCTTCACCGGGCACATGGAGTACTACGAGCCCGCCGAGCTGCAGCGCGTCGTCCACCGCTCCGCCGGGCTGCTCGGCGTGGAGGTCACCGCCGAGGGCGCCGCCGAGATCGCCGGCCGCTCGCGCGGCACCCCCCGCATCGCCAACCGGCTGCTGCGCCGGGTCCGCGACTGGGCCCAGGTCCGCGGGGACGGCGTCGTCACCCACGAGGCCGCCGTCAGCGCCCTGGCGGTGTACGAGGTGGACGAACGCGGCCTGGACCGGCTGGACCGCGCGGTGCTCGGCGCGCTGCTGCGCCTCTTCGGCGGCGGCCCGGTGGGCGTGGCCACTCTCGCCGTCGCGGTGGGGGAGGAGCGGGAGACCGTGGAGGAGGTGGCCGAGCCCTTCCTCGTGCGGGAGGGGCTGCTGGCCCGCACCCCGCGCGGCCGGGTGGCCACCCCCGCCGCCTGGCGGCACCTGGGCCTCACGCCCCCCGCACAGGCCCCGGGCGCCGGGCAGGACGGCCTCTTCGAGGGCTGAACGGCCTGCGCCCCCGACGTTGCCCCCTGCGCCCGCGGGCGAATTACCCTCGCGCGGAACTCCGATAGCATCTCGGACGTTGTTCCCCAGGCGTGGCCTCGCCTAGACTCCGCCGATGCCGTCCGCATCGAAGGAAGGCATGCTCGTCCCCCATACCCCGGCCGCGCCAGCAGCCAAACAAAGGAATCCCCTCCGCCGTGGACCCAACGATTCTCTTTCCGCTCGTCCTCCTCATCGGTGTCTTCTTCCTCATGAGCCGCTCCGCCCGGAACAGGCAGCGCCAGGCCATGCAGATGCGGGAGGCGATCGAGCCGGGAGCCGGCGTCCGCACGATCGGCGGCATGTACGCCGAGGTCAAGGAGGTCCGTGACGACACGGTCCTGCTGGAGATCGAGCCGGGGGTGCACGCGGTCTACGCGAAGAACGCCATCCACGCCGTGCTGGACCACGACGAGTACCGCCGCATCGTCAGCGGCGAGTCCGCCTTCCCGGACGAGGAGACCCCGGACGTTCCGGACGACGCCTCCTCGCTGACCGGCGACGCGGATCTTCCGGGGGAGGAGGCCGCCCCGGAGGCGAAGGACGGCAAGGCCGGCGGCAAGGACAGCGGCGAGGACGGCCGCGTCGAGCTGGGCAAGCCCGGCGAGGACGAGGGCGAGGACGGCCCCAGGTCCTGAGCCGGGCGGCTCGGCCCCCGATCGGACACACCCCTTCAGGCGCGCGGCGCTCACCGGGCGCGGGTCGTTAAGGACAGGAAGAGACGAGAAGGTGGCGACACCGAAGAAGGACCTCAGGTCCTCACGGAAGAGGACCATCGGGTCCCGGCGCGCCCAGGGCGGGAGACCGGGGCGCGCGCTGCTGCTGATCCTGCTCATCATGGGCGGGCTGACAGCCGGGATGTTCGCCTCGGGGCACACCCAGCCCCGCCTGGGCATCGACCTCGCGGGGGGCACCAGCATCACGCTCTCCGCGGTCGCCGAGGAGGGTGAAGAGGACGCGATCAACCCGACGAACCTCAACACCGCGGTCAACATCATCGAGCGCCGGGTGAACGGCCTGGGCGTCTCCGAGGCCGAGGTGCAGACCCAGGGCGACCGGAACATCATCGTCAACATCCCCGAGGGCACCGACGAGCAGCAGGCGCGCGAACAGGTCGGCACCACCGCCGAACTGGGCTTCCGCCCCGTGCTCACCATGGCCGCCGGGACCCCGGCCGAGGACACCGGCGGCGAGGGCGAGGAGGAGCAGCCCTCCGAGGAGCCCACCGACGAGCCGACGGACGAGCCCACCGGCGAGGCCACGGAGGAGCCGACGGAGGAGCCCTCGGACGAGCCCTCGGACGAGCCCACCGGCGACGAGGGCGCGGACAGCCAGAGCCTGCCTGCCCCCGGCGCGGCCGGCGACTCCGCCTCCACCGCCTCCTACGCCTCGTACACCTCCGAGACGGAGGCCCCGGCGACCGAGGAGCCCACCGAGGAGCCCACGGACGACTCCACCGAGGAGCCCGCCGAGGACTCCGGCGACGAGGGCACCGAGGAGGAGGACGCCGAGCAGCAGGCCGCCGACCTCCAGGCGCGGTTCGACGCGCTGGACTGCTCCAGCGAGGAGTCCCGGCTGGAGGCCGGCCGCGCCGCGGCCCAGGCGAGCGCCGAGGACACCGTCCCCGTCTGCTCCTCCGACGGCACCGTGAAGTACATGGTCGGCCCCGTCGCCGTCCCCGGCACCGACGTCAGCGACGCCAGCGCCGTCTACGACAGCCAGACCGGCCAGGGCTGGGTCGTGCAGATGGAGTTCAACAACTCCGGCGCCGACCGCTTCGCCGACATCACCGCCGAGCTGGCCACCCAGGTCGACCCGCAGAACAGGTTCGCCATCGTCCTGGACGGCGAGGCCGTCTCCGCCCCCTCCGTCTCGGAGCGCCTGGGCGGCGGCCGGGCCGAGATCTCCGGCAGCTTCTCCCAGGAGTCGGCCGAGGACCTGGCCAACATCCTGCGCTACGGCGCCCTGCCGCTGAGCTTCGAGGAGGCCAGCGTCTCCACGGTCTCCCCGACCCTGGGCGGCGAGCAGCTGCGGGCCGGCCTGATCGCGGGCGCCATCGGCCTGGCCCTGGTCGTGATCTACATGCTGACCTACTACCGCGGCCTGTCCCTGATCGCGGTGGCCAGCCTCCTGGTCTCGGCCGTGCTGACCTACACGATCATGTCGCTGCTGGGCCCGGCCATCGGCTTCGCCCTCAACCTCCCGGCCGTCTGCGGCGCGATCGTCGCCATCGGCATCACGGCCGACTCCTTCATCGTCTACTTCGAACGCATCCGGGACGAGGTGCGCGAGGGCCGCACGCTGCGGCCCGCCGTGGAGCGGGCCTGGCCCCGCGCCCGGCGCACCATCCTGGTCTCGGACTTCGTGTCCTTCCTCGCTGCGGCCGTGCTCTTCGTGGTCACCGTCGGCAAGGTGCAGGGCTTCGCGTTCACGCTCGGCCTGACGACCGCCCTCGACGTGGTGGTGGTCTTCCTGTTCACCAAGCCGCTGATGACGCTGCTGGCCCGCAGGAAGTTCTTCGCCGGCGGCCATCCCTGGTCGGGGCTCGACCCCAAGCGGCTGGGCGCCCGCCCGCTGCTGCGGACGCGGCGCCCCGCCCCCGTTCCCCCCGACCCGAAGGAGGCCTGAGATGTCGCGGCTCGGCGATCTCGGAGCCAGGCTCTACCGCGGCGAGGTCGGCTTCGACTTCGTGGGACGGCGGAAGTTCTGGTACGGCGTCTCGGTCCTGATCACCATCCTGGCCTTCGCCGGCCTCGGGGTGCGCGGCCTGCACATGGGCGTGGAGTTCGAGGGCGGCGCCGTCTTCACCACTCCGCCCACCGAGGTCTCCGTCGAGGAGGCCCGCGAGGTGGCGGAGGACGCCTCCGGCAGCCAGGCGCTGGTGCAGACCCTCGGCGACGACGGCACGATGCGCATCCAGGTCAGCGGCCTGGACACCGACCAGTCGAACGCCACGCGCGCGGCTCTCGCCGAGGAGCTGGGCATCCCCACCGAGGAGCTCAACGCCGAGGTGATCGGCCCCAGCTGGGGCGAGCAGATCGCCAACCGCGCCTGGCAGGGCCTGGGGATCTTTCTCGTGCTGGTGGTGCTCTACCTCGCTGTCGCCTTCGAGTGGCGGATGGCCCTTGCGGCACTGATCGCGCTGGTCCACGACATCACCATCACCGTCGGCGTCTACGCCCTGGTCGGCTTCGAGGTCACCCCGGGCACGGTCATCGGCCTGCTGACGATCCTGGGCTATTCGCTGTACGACACCGTCGTCGTCTTCGACGGCCTCAAGGAGCAGACGAAGAACTACACGCGCCAGACCCGGTTCACGTACGCCGAGCTGGCCAACCGCTCCCTCAACGGCACCCTGGTCCGCTCGATCAACACCTCCGTGGTGGCCCTCCTGCCGGTCGCCGCCCTGCTGTTCATCGGCGGCGGCGCGCTGGGCGGCGGCATGCTCAACGACATCGCGCTCTCGCTCTTCGTGGGCCTGACCGCCGGCGCGTACTCCTCGATCATGATCGCCACTCCGCTGGTCGCCGACCTCAAGGGCCGGGAGGCGGAGATCAAGGCCCAGGACCGCAAGGTGCTGGCCAAGCGCGCCAAGCGCGAGGAGGAGGACGGCGAGCCCGAGGGCGCCGCCGGGGGCGGTACGGACGAGCGCGAGCCCGCCGCCGCGGAGGAGGCCGCGGAGACCGGCCCCGCCGCCGGGGTGGGCGCCGCCGCGGGCGGCGGGGTCCGGGCTCCCCGCCGCCAGCCGCCCGCCCGCGGGCGGGGACGCGGCCGGCCGCAGGGCAGGCGCCGGTGAGCGCCCCGGCGCCGGGGGCGCCCGCGGCCCTGGCCGAGCTGCTGCTCAGCCGGATCCGCGAGGTTCCCGACCACCCGCAGCCGGGCGTTCGCTTCAAGGACATCACGCCCCTGCTCGCCGACCCGGCGGCCTTCACGGCCCTCACCGACGCGCTGGCGGCGTTCTGCTCCGAGCACGGCGCCACCAAGGTCGTCGGCCTGGAGGCCCGTGGGTTCATCCTGGCCGCGCCCGTGGCCGTCCGCGCCGGGGTCGGCTTCGTCCCCGTGCGCAAGGCGGGCAAGCTCCCCGGCGCCACGCTCTCCCAGTCCTACGAGCTGGAGTACGGCAGCGCCGAGATGGAGATCCACGCCGAGGACCTGGCGGCCGGGGACCGGGTCCTGGTGATCGACGACGTGCTGGCCACCGGAGGCACCGCGGAGGCCGCCCTGCGGCTGATCCGCCGCTCCGGGGCCCGCGTGGCCGGGCTGGCCGTGCTGATGGAGCTCGGATTTCTCCCGGGCCGTGAGCGCGTCCTCCCCGCCCTGGACGGCGCCCCCTACCAGGCACTGCTCACGGTCTGACGCCGCCCGCACACGCCCCGGGCGCCCGCGCACCGGCGGGCGCCGGGGAGCGTGTGCCCGCTTGGGCGCGTGAGCCGGGCGCGGGCTCGTTACCATGGCAGTCCGATCGATTCCCGGCCGGACTTCTCCTCGGCCGCCCGCGGCCCCGGAGGAGGCGCCCCTCCCGGCCGCGCGTGCCGTCCCGGGGCCGGAGAGGTCTTCTGACAGGGAGTGCCCTTGCCCGACGACGCCCAGCCGCTCACCTCCGCCCAGCGGAAGAGTCCCTCGCCCTCCACGGCCCTCGGCCGCCGCGAGGGCGAGGACCGGCGTGCCCAGGCTCCCGCCGCCCCGCCCTCCGCCCCGGCCGTCTCCGGGGTCTCGGGCCGCTCCGGCTCCTCGAACCGGGTCCGCGCCCGGCTCGCCCGGCTCGGCGTCCAGCGCTCCACGCCCTACAACCCCGTCCTGGAGCCCCTGCTGCGGGTCGTGCGGGCCAACGACCCCAAGGCCGACACCGCCGCCCTGCGCCGCATCGAGAGCGCCTACCAGGTCGCGGAACGCTGGCACCGCGGCCAGAAGCGCAAGAGCGGCGACCCGTACATCACGCACCCCCTCGCGGTGACGACCATCCTGGCCGAGCTCGGCATGGACGCGGCCACCCTCATGGCCGGGCTGCTGCACGACACGGTCGAGGACACCGAGTACGGGCTGGAGTCGCTGCGCCGCGACTTCGGGGACCAGGTCGCCCAGCTTGTGGACGGCGTCACCAAGCTGGACAAGGTCAAGTTCGGCGAGGCCGCCCAGGCCGAGACCGTCCGCAAGATGGTCGTGGCCATGGCCCGCGACCCCCGCGTCCTGGTGATCAAGCTCGCGGACCGCCTGCACAACATGCGCACCATGCGCTTCCTGAAGCGGGAGAAGCAGGAGCAGAAGGCCCGCGAGACCCTGGAGATCTACGCCCCGCTGGCCCACCGGCTGGGCATGAACACCATCAAGTGGGAGCTGGAGGACCTCTCTTTCGCGATCCTCTACCCCAAGATGTACGACGAGATCGTCCGCCTCGTCGCGGAGCGCGCCCCCAAGCGCGACGAGTACCTGGCCACCGTCATCGACGAGGTGCAGGCCGACCTGCGCGGCGCCCGGATCAAGGCCACGGTCACCGGCCGCCCCAAGCACTACTACAGCGTGTACCAGAAGATGATCGTGCGGGGCCGCGACTTCGCGGAGATCTACGACCTGGTGGGCATCCGGGTCCTGGTCGACACCGTCCGCGACTGCTACGCGGCGCTGGGCACCGTGCACGCCCGGTGGAATCCGGTCCCCGGCCGGTTCAAGGACTACATCGCGATGCCCAAGTTCAACATGTACCAGTCCCTGCACACCACGGTGATAGGCCCCGGCGGCAAGCCCGTCGAGCTGCAGATCCGCACCTTCGACATGCACCGCCGCGCCGAGTTCGGCATCGCCGCGCACTGGAAGTACAAGCAGCAGGCGGTCGCCGGCGCCTCCAAGGTCCGCTCCGACGCCCCGCGCCGCGAGCGCAAGGGCGCCGGCCACGCCACCGTGGACGACATGGCCTGGCTGCGGCAACTGCTGGACTGGCAGAAGGAGACCGAGGACCCCGGGGAGTTCCTGGAGTCGCTGCGCTTCGACCTCTCCCGCACCGAGGTCTTCGTCTTCACGCCCAAGGGCGACGTCATCGCGCTGCCCGCCGGAGCCACCCCCGTCGACTTCGCCTACGCCGTCCACACCGAGGTGGGCCACCGCACCATCGGCGCCAAGGTCAACGGCCGCCTGGTGCCGCTGGAGTCCACCCTGGACAACGGCGACACGGTCGAGATCTTCACCTCCAAGGCGGACGGCGCGGGCCCCTCCCGCGACTGGCTCGGCTTCGTCAAGTCCCCCCGCGCGCGCAACAAGATCCGCGGCTGGTTCTCCAAGGAGCGCCGCGACGAGGCCATCGAGCAGGGCAAGGACGCCATCGCGCGGGCCGTGCGCAAGCAGAACCTCCCCATCCAGCACGTGCTCAGCGGCGACTCCCTGGTCACGCTGGCGCACGAGATGCGCTACCCGGACATCTCCTCCCTCTACGCCGCCATCGGGGAGGGCCACGTCTCGGCGCAGAGCGTCGTGCAGAAGCTCGTCCAGGCCGTCGGCGGCGAGGAGGCGGCCGGCGAGGACATCGCGGAGTCCGCGCCCCCGGTGCCCGCCCGCGGCAAGCGCCGGGCAACGGCCGACCCGGGCGTGGTCGTCAAGGGCGTGGACGACGTGTGGGTCAAGCTGGCCCGCTGCTGCACGCCCGTCCCGGGCGACCCGGTCATCGGCTTCGTCACCCGCGGCAGCGGCGTCTCGGTGCACCGCGCGGACTGCGTCAACGTCGACTCCCTCTCCCGGGAGCCGGAGCGCATCCTGGAGGTCGAGTGGGCCCCCACCCAGTCCTCGGTCTTCCTGGTCGCCATCCAGGTGGAGGCGCTGGACCGCTCCCGGCTGCTCTCCGACGTCACGCGGGTGCTGTCGGACCAGCACGTGAACATCCTGTCCGCCGCCGTGCAGACCTCCCGCGACCGGGTCGCCACCTCGCGGTTCACCTTCGAGATGGGCGACCCCAAGCACCTGGGGCACGTCCTGAAGGCCGTGCGCGGCGTGGAGGGCGTCTACGACGTGTACCGCGTGACGTCGCGGCGGCCCTGACGGGCCCGGCCGCGCCCCCCGGCCCGGCGCTCCGGGGGGCGGCGCGGCCGTTCAGCCGCCGAATTCGGCCAGCCCCTTGAGGGCCTGGTCCAGCAGGGCCTGCCGCCCGGCCAGCTCCTGCTCCAGCTTCTCGGCCTTCGCGGTGTTCCCCGCCGCGCGCGCCTTCCCGGCCTGCTCGCGCAGCCGGTCCACGGCGTCCTGGAGCTGCCCGGTCAGCCCGGCGGCGCGCGCCCTGGCCTCCGGGTTGCTGCGGCGCCACTCGGCCTCCTCGGCCTCCGCCACCGCCCGCTCCACGGCCTGGATCCGTCCCTCGATGCCCGCCCGCGCGTCCCGCGGCACGTGCCCGATCGCCTCCCAGCGCTCCGCGATGGAGCGCAGTGCGAGCCGCGCCGCGCGCAGGTCGCCGATGGGCAGCAGCTTCTCCGCCTCGGTCGCCAGCTCCTCCTTGCGCGCGAGGTTGTCCCGCTGCTCGGCGTCCCGCTCGGAGAACGCCTCGCCGCGCGCCGCGAAGAACACGTCCTGCGCGGCCCGGAAGCGCGCCCACAGGTCGTCCTCCACGTCACGGTGCGCCCGCCCCGCGGCCTTCCACTCCTGCATCAGGTCGCGGTAGCGCGCCGCGGTGGCGGCCCAGTCGGTGGACTCCGACAGCGCCTCGGCCTCCGCGATCAGCTTCTCCTTGCGGCGCCGGGTCTCCTCCCGCTGGGCGTCCAGCGAGGCGAAGTGCGCCTTGCGGCGCTTGGAGAAGGCCGAGCGGGCCTGCGAGAAGCGGTGCCACAGCTCGTCGTCGGCCTTGCGGTCCAGGCGGGGCAGGCCCTTCCAGGTGTCGACCAGGCCGCGCAGCCGCTCCCCGGCCGAGCGCCACTGCTCGCTGGCGGCCAGCTCCTCGGCCTCCGCGACCAGCGCCTCCTTGGCCTCCCTGGCCTCCTCGCTCTGCCGGGCCCGCGCCGCCTTGCGCTCCTCGCGGCGGGCCTCCACGGCCGAGACCAGCCCGTCCAGGCGGGCCGCCAGCGCGGCCAGGTCGCCCACGGCGTTGCCCGCGTCGACCTGCTCGCGCAGGTGCCCGATCGCGGTCATCGCGTCCTTGGCGGACAGGTCGGTGGTCGCCAGCCGGCGCTCCAGCAGGCCGACCTCCACCACCAGGCCCTGGTACTTGCGCTCGAAGTAGGCCAGCGCCTCCTCGGGGGAGCCCGCCTGCCAGGAGCCCACGACCCTTTCGCCGTCGGCCGTCCGCACGTACACGGTCCCGGTCTCGTCAACGCGGCCCCACGGCTCGCTGCTCACAGCGCCTCCTCGTCTGATGCGCGCGACGGGGCATGACACCCCCGGCACCGTCCACACCTGCTGATCCGGGACTTCCTCGTCCGGTCCGGCCGGCGCGCTTTCCCCGCCCGGCCGGCGCAGGCACCCTGCACAACGCCAACATAGGGGACCACCCGCCCGGCTGTCCGCACCTTGCGGGGCAGAAACCGGCCCGGAACGGCCGCCCGCGCCCGGCGGCCCCCGCTACTCGGCCGGCACCGGCTCGACAACGGCCTCGTCGATCACCACGGTGGCGTTGGGGGCCGTGTTCCCCGTGGTGGGGTCGGCCGGGGCCGCGCCCGCCTCCGCGATCGTCTCCAGCACGTCCAGGCCCGCCGTGACCCGCCCGAAGGGCGTGTAGTCGGGCGGCAGCTCGCTGTCCTCGTAGACCAGGAAGAACTGGCTGCCGCCGGTGTCCCGGCCCTCGCCCGTGGCGGCGTTGTACTGGTTCGCCATCGCGACCGTGCCCGCCGGGTAGACGCCCCCGGCGATCTCCTCGGCGTCGAGGTTCTCGTCCGGGATCGTGAACCCGGGCCCGCCCATGCCGGTGCCCTGCGGGTCGCCGCACTGCAGCACGTGCAGGCCCTCGGTCACCAGCCGGTGGCAGGGGGAGTGGTCGAGGAAGCCCTCTCCGGCCAGGAAGGAGAAGGAGTTGACCGTGCGCGGCGTGGCCCCGGCGTCCATGGTGACCTCGATGTCGCCGCAGGTGGTGGCCAGCCGCATCACGTAGTCGCGGGTGTCGTCCACCGCCATCTCCGGCTCCTCCTCCCACTGCGCGGTGGAGGGCTCGCCCTCCGCGGGCTCGGCGCAGGGGTCCTCCACCGGCTCCTGGGTGGTCTCCTCGCCCGAGGGCGACGCGGAGGGGTCCTCGCCGCCGTCGTCGCGCAGGACCACCACCAGGCCGGTCACGCCGCCCGCGACCAGCACCACGGCCAGCACGGACAGCAGGACCCGGAGCCGTTGCGAGCGGCGCGCGCGGCCCGCCCTGCGCTGCTGCTGACGCTCCCACTTCGCCCGCGCGAGCTGCCTGCGCCGCTGATCCCTGGTGGCCACCGCGCCCCTCCCTGCCGTCTCGTCCGTTCCGTGACCGTCGCCGCCGCGCCCGCGTCGCCGCGCGCCCGGCCGGTGCCGCTCGTCACCGTATACGGGTTCGCTGTGGCCGTCGCGGCGCCGGTAGGCTTCCGTCCGGGCCGCGCGCCCGCGGCGTTCCGACCGCGCACCGCACGACGACCGAAGGACCACCGTTGCTCATCGCCGGCTTCCCCTCCGGGGCCTGGGGGACGAACTGCTACCTGGTCGCGCCCGCCGCCGGCGAGGAGTGCGTGATCATCGACCCCGGCCACCGGGCCGCCCCGGGCGTGGAGGAGACCATCGCCAAGCACCGGCTCAAGCCGGTGGCCGTCGTCCTCACCCACGGGCACCTGGACCACGTCGCCTCCGTGATCCCGGTCTGCGGCGCGCACGGCGTGCCCGCCTGGATCCACCCCGAGGACCGCGAGATGCTCTCCGACCCGGGCAAGGCGCTGGGCATCACCCTGGGGGAGCCGCTCCTCGGCGAGATCACCGCCGGGGAGCCGGACGACCTGCGGGAGCTGACGGACGGCAGCGAACTCGCCCTGGCCGGGCTGACGTTCAAGGTCGCGCACGCCCCCGGCCATACCAGGGGGTCGGTGACCTTCCGGCTGCCCGAGACGGCCGACATCCCCTCGGTGCTCTTCTCGGGCGACCTGCTGTTCGCCGGCTCCATCGGGCGCACCGACCTGCCCGGCGGCGACCACGCCGCGATCCTGCGGTCCCTGGCCTCCGTCTGCCTGCCGCTGGAGGACTCGACCGTGGTCCTCTCCGGGCACGGCCCGCAGACGACCATCGGCCGCGAGCGCGCCACCAACCCGTACCTGCGGGAGCTGGCAGCCGGCCGCGGGGGCGCGAACCCCGCGGCCCCCCGAACCGGAATGTGAAGATCCCACTCGTGAGCACCTTCTCCGCCCCCAAGGGCACGTACGACCTCCTGCCGCCCGACTCCGCCGCGTTCCTCGCGGTGCGCGAGGCCCTGGCCGCGCCCCTGCGGCGCGCCGGGTACGGGTACGCCGAGACGCCCGGCTTCGAGCACACCGCCCTGTTCGCCCGGGGCGTCGGCGAGTCGACCGACATCGTCACCAAGGAGATGTACACCCTCACCACCAAGGGCGGCACCAGCCTCGCGCTGCGCCCCGAGGGCACCGCCTCGGTCCTGCGCGCCGCCCTCCAGGCGAACCTCCACCGGGCGGGCGGCCTCCCGGTCAAGCTGTGGTACTCGGGCACCTACTACCGCTACGAACGCCCGCAGGCCGGCCGGTACCGGCACTTCTCGCAGGTCGGGGCCGAGGCCATCGGCGCCGAGGACCCGGCGCTGGACGCCGAGCTGATCATCCTGGCCGCCGACGCGCACCGCTCCCTGGGCCTGACCGGCGTCCGCCTGCTGCTGAACACCCTGGGCGACCGGGCCTGCCGCCCCGCCTACCGGGCCGCGCTGCAGGAGTTCCTGCGCGGCCTGGAGCTGGACGAGGAGACCCGCACCCGGATCGAGGTCAACCCGCTGCGGGTGCTGGACGACAAGCGGGAGAGCGTGCGGCGGCAGCTGGAGGGCGTTCCGCTGCTGCGCGACCACCTGTGCGAGGCGTGCAAGGAGTACCACGAGCGGGTGCGGGAGCTGCTGACGGCCGCGGGGGTCGCCTTCACGGACGACGACCGGCTCGTACGCGGACTGGATTACTACACCCGCACCACGTTCGAATTCGTCCACGACGGCCTGGGCGCGCAGTCCGCCGTCGGCGGCGGCGGGCGGTACGACGGGCTCTCCGAGCTGATCGGCGGGCCGCCGCTGCCCTCGGTCGGCTGGGCGCTCGGCGTGGACCGCACGCTGCTGGCGCTGCGCGCCGAGGGCCTGGCGCCCGCGGCGCCCGCGGCCACCGACGTCTACGCGGTGCCGCTGGGCGAGGAGGCCAGGAGGGTCCTGTTCGCCGTGGTCACGGGGCTGCGCCGGGCGGGCGTGGCGGCCGACTTCGCCTTCGGCGGGCGCGGCGTGAAGGCGGCGATGCGGGCGGCCAACCGCAGCGGCGCCCGCTACGCGCTGGTGGCCGGGGACCGGGACCTCGCGGAGGGCGTCGTGCAGCTGAAGGACCTCGCCAGCGGCGAGCAGCGCGCGGTGGCCCTGGACGCGGTGGAGCGGGAGCTGAGCGGCTTGCTCACCTGACGCACGATCCGGCCGGGCCCGGTTGACATCAGCGGCCCGTGAGCGTTGGGTCACTGGTGCACACTGGAGGAGCCGAACCCGGACGAGAGCGGATGGATCAGATGGCAGCAGCGGTGGTGGACGCGGTCCGGACCGGCGAGGACCCGGTGCCCGACGAGCGTGCGAGAGCGGTGGGCGCGGGGCGCGGCTTCGCGCTCCTGCTGGTGATCACCGGCTTCGCCGGACTGCTGGCGGCCTGGGTCATCACGCTGGACAAGTTCCACATCCTCGAGGACGAGAACTACACCCCGGCCTGCTCGCTGAACCCGGTCGTCTCCTGCGGCAGCATCATGGAGAGCGAGCAGGCGGAGGTCTTCGGCTTCCCCAACCCCATGCTCGGCATGGTGACCTACGGCGCGGTCATCGCCATCGGCATGGGGCTGCTGGCCGGCGCGCGGTACGGGCGGTGGTTCTGGCTGGGGCTCCAGGGGGGCACGCTCTTCGGCGTCGGCTTCTGCACCTGGCTCCAGTACCAGTCGCTGTACGAGATCCGCGCCCTGTGCCTGTGGTGCTGCCTGGCCTGGGTCGCCACCATCGTCATGTTCTGGTACACGACGCTCCACAACGTCCGCAACGGCTTCCTTCCGGCCCCGGCCGGGGTGCGCCGGACGCTGGAGGAGTTCCACTGGCTGATCCCCACCGTGCACGTCGCGATCATCGGGATGCTGATCCTGACCAACTGGTGGGACTTCTGGACGAGCTGACCCGCGCCCGGGCGCCCCTGCCCGGTCCGTGCCCCGCGCCCGGGTCGCGAGCGGGCCGCCCGGCTGTCGGTGGCGCCGTTTAGGCTCGGTGGCGTGGAAGCCGATCTGTTCACCGCCGCGGCCGAGGAGCGGGCCGAGAGGGACCCCTCCGCGCGGCCCCTGGCCGTCCGGATGCGCCCGCGCACGCTGGAGGAGCTGGTGGGCCAGGGGCACCTGCTGCGCCCCGGCTCGCCGCTGCGCCGCCTCGTCGGCGAGGGGGGCGGGGGCCCGGCCGGGCCCTCCTCCGTGATCCTCTGGGGCCCGCCCGGCACGGGGAAGACCACGCTGGCGTACGTCGTCAGCCAGGCCACGGACAAGCGGTTCACGGAGCTGTCGGCCATCACCGCCGGGGTGAAGGAGGTCCGCGCGGTCATCGAGGGCGCGCGCCGGGCCTCGGGCGCCTACGGCAAGGACACCGTCCTGTTCCTGGACGAGATCCACCGCTTCAGCAAGGCCCAGCAGGATTCGCTGCTCCCGGCGGTGGAGAACCGCTGGGTCACCCTGATCGCCGCCACCACGGAGAACCCCCACTTCTCCGTGATCTCCCCGCTGCTGTCCCGGTCCCTGCTGCTGACGCTGGAGCCGCTGGCCGAGGAGGACCTGCGGGCCCTGCTGCGCCGCGCGGTGGCCGACCCCCGGGGCCTGGGCGGGGCGGTGGAGCTGCCGCCGGAGGCCGAGGAGCACCTGCTGCGGATCGCCGGCGGGGACGCGCGGAG
Organism: Streptomyces boetiae; assembly: GCF_031845405.1. Lineage (NCBI taxonomy): Bacteria > Bacillati > Actinomycetota > Actinomycetes > Kitasatosporales > Streptomycetaceae > Streptomyces > Streptomyces boetiae. The sequence continues at coordinate 33,801 of NZ_JAVREN010000026.1, read as the reverse complement.
GGCGCTGACCGCGCTGGAGGCCGGGGCGGGCGCCGCGCTGGCCAAGGGCGAGAGCCTGCTGGGCCTGGCCACGCTGGAGGAGGCGGTGGACCGGGCCGCCGTCCGCTACGACCGGGACGGCGACCAGCACTACGACGTGGCCTCCGCGCTGATCAAGTCCATCCGCGGCTCGGACGTGGACGCCGCGCTGCACTACCTGGCCCGGATGATCGAGGCGGGGGAGGACCCGCGGTTCATCGCCCGCCGCCTGATGATCCTGGCCAGCGAGGACATCGGCATGGCCGACCCCACCGCGCTGCCCACGGCCGTGGCCGCCGCCCAGGCCGTGGCCCTGATCGGCTTCCCCGAGGCGGCGATCACCCTCAGCCACGCCACGATCGCGCTGGCCACGGCGCCGAAGTCGAACGCCGCGGTGGTCGCCATCGGCGAGGCGCGGGCCGACGTCCGGGCGGGCCTGGCCGGCCCGGTGCCGCCCCACCTGCGCGACGGCCACTACGCGGGCGCCGAACGCCTGGGCCACGGCCGCGGGTACCAGTACCCGCACGACCTGCCCGGCGGCATCGCGGCCCAGCAGTACGCCCCGGACGCGGTCCACGGCAAGCGGTACTACCGCCCCACCCGCCATGGCGCCGAGGCCCGCACCGCCGACGTCGTGGAGCGGGTCCGCGCGCGCCTCGCGGGCAGCGACGGCCCCCTGACGGGGGACTGAGGTCCGCCCCCGGTCACGCGCGGCTGCACACGAGCCGCGGCGGCGAGCGTTACGCCCCCGCCGCGTCGAAGAGGTGGCGGATGGCGGTGCGCAGGCCGGGGATGCCGGTGACGGGGTGGGGGAATTCGAAGCGGGCGTCGAAGCAGGCGTCCGCGGCGCAGAAGCGCACCCGCAGGCCGAAGCGGTCCAGGCCCAGCGGCACCACCCGCTGCCAGCCCGCACAGGCCCCCCGGTCGCCCACCAGCGCGCACAGGGACCGCAGTTGGCTCCCGTGGGAGGCGGCCAGGTGCTGGAGCAGCTCGGCCTCGTGCCGGGCCAGCGGGTCGGGCGCCGCCTCCGCGAAGTCCTCGGGCTCCACGTGCTCCGCGCCCCACAGGTCGTCCGTGTACGCCTCGCCGACCTCCAGGCGCAGCAGCGCCGCGCCCGGCCCCGGCTCGGGCAGCCCCGGCCGTTCGTCCGCCAACAGGGCCAGCGCCGCGGGCCGTTCGGCCTCGGGCACGTGCGTCAGCCAGCCGGCCACCCAGCCCCGGCCGCGGATGCGGTGGGGCACGGCCACGGGGGCGACGTCCGTGATCTCCATCACGGCCGTCACCTCGTCGGCGGTGGCGTGCGTGGCGGCGCGGGTGGCCGGCGAGCCGACGGGCAGCAGGAGGAGCACGTCGCCCGAGGGGGAGACGGCCCGCGCGTCGACCGTGGCCGGCGCCCGCTCGGAGCTTTCGCAGCCCGGAATGACCAGCACGGCGGACGCGTTGCCCGCCACGAGAGTGCGGACGCGCTCGGCGCCGCTCGGCTGCCGGGCGTCCTCGTCGGCGGCGGGCAGGGACCTTCCGGTTCGAAACATGGCGCGCTCCTCGGCTAAGGTAAGGCTCACCTAACTTACACGGAGGTCCGGTCCACGTGAACCAGTCGCGTCCCAAGGTCAAGAAGTCCCGGGCGCTGGGCATCGCGCTCACGCCCAAGGCGGTCAAGTACTTCGAGAAGCGCCCCTATCCGCCCGGCGAGCACGGACGCGGCCGGAAGCAGAACAGCGACTACAAGGTCCGCCTGCTGGAGAAGCAGCGGCTGCGCGCCCAGTACGACATCAGCGAGCGCCAGATGGCCCGCGCCTACGAGCGGGCCCGCAAGGTGGAGGGCAAGACCGGCGAGGCGCTCATCATCGAGCTGGAGCGCCGCCTGGACGCGCTCGTTCTGCGCTCCGGCCTGGCCCGCACGATCTACCAGGCGCGCCAGATGGTCGTTCACGGCCACATCGCGGTCAACGGCCGCAAGGTGGACAAGCCCTCCTACCGGCTGCGCCCCGAGGACGTGGTGAGCGTCCGCGAGCGCAGCCGCGAGAAGCACCCCTTCCTGGTGGCCCGCGAGGGCGGCTACGCGGGCGAGGGCGAGACCCCGCGCTACCTCCAGGTCAACCTGGAGGCGCTGGCGTTCCGCCTGGACCGGGACCCCAACCGCAGCGAGATCCCGGTCATCTGCGACGAGCAGCTGGTCGTGGAGTACTACGCCCGCTGACCCGCGCCCGGCTCCACGGCCTCCCCGCCGCCCTCGGGCGCGGCGGGGAGGGCCGCCCGCCCGGCCCCGCGGGCCGCGGGCAGCGCGAGGGGCTTCGCGGTGGACAGGCCCTCGAGGGCCCGCGCCACCGCGCCGTTGGTGTCCAGCCGCTCGCCCTCCCGGACGCACTCGGCGAACCGCGCCGGCCCCAGGCGCCGCCGCAGGTGCCGCTCGCACTGCACGTGGGGGGCGTTGAAGTAGTCCGAGCCGAACAGCGGCATCCCCACCGAACGCCAGAGCCGGGCCGCCGCGCCCTGGAGCACCGCCGCCTCGGCGGGGTCGTTCTCGCTCGCGGTGATCCCCGCCAGCACCTCGAGCGCCAGCACGGTGCCCACCAGGTCGCGGAAGGCGTGGTTCACCGGCAGGGACTCGGCCAGCAGCTCCCGGGCGGTGGCCGTGTCGCCCCGGCTCCAGGCGGCGAAGCCCAGGACGTAGAGGGCGTAGGAGCGGGCCCAGCGCTCCCCGTGCTCGTCGCAGGCCCGCCGCACCGCCTCGCACTGGTCCACCGCCTCGGCCAGGTCGCCCTGGAAGGCCACGGCCATCGCCAGCATCGCCCGGCACATCAGGACGTTGCTGTTCAGCTCGCCGATCTCCTCGTAGCGCGAGAGCGCGTCGCGGAAGAGCCGCTCGGCGCGGCCCATGTCGTCGTTGATCAGCGCCAGCGTCCCGGAGTGGTGGAGGCTGTAGGCCGCGGCGCGGGCGTTGCCGGTGCGCTCGGCGCCCTCGCGGCACTCGTGCAGCGCCGAGAGCGCCGCGACCGAGTCGCCCTGGAGCACGGCGACGTAGCCCAGCACCCACAGGGCCTTCAGGCGCGTCTCGTCGTGGTCGGTGCCCAGGGCCAGGGCGCGGTTGAGCCAGACGCGCCCCTCGGCCAGCCGCCCGCAGCCCACCCAGCAGAACCACAGGGTGGCCGCCAGGTAGGTCACCAGCCGCCCGTCGTCCTCGTCGTCCAGCGCGAACTCCAGCGCCGCGCGGAGGTTGGGCAGCTCGTCGTCGATCCGGCGCGCCACCTCCGCCTGCTGGGCGCTGAACCACTGCAGCTCGGAGAGGGTGACCATGCCCATGCACCAGTCCCGGTGCCGGCGCCGCATCCGCAGCGTGTCACCCATGGCCTCCAGCCAGTCGGCGCCGTAGGCCCGCAGCGTGTCGAGCATCCGGTAGCGCACGCCGGAGCGCGCGTCCTCGCGGGTCACCACCGACTGGGCGACCAGCTCGGTCAGCACGTCCAGCACCTCCTCCCGGCGCAGGTCGGGGCCCGAGCAGACGTACTCGGCCGCCTCCAGGTCGAAGTGGCCCGCGAAGACGGACAGCCGCGCCCACAGCAGGCGCTGCTCGGGCGTGCACAGCTCGTGGCTCAGGCCGATCGCGGTGCGCAGGGTCTGGTGGTGCGGCGGGGCGCCGTGCGTTCCGCCGATCAGCAGCCGGAAGCGGTCGTCCAGCCGGTGCAGGGTCTGCTCCAGCGACAGGGTCCGCAGCCGGCCCGCGGCCAGCTCCAGCGCCAGCGGGATGCCGTCGAGGCGGTGGCACAGCTCCGCGACCACGCGGTGGTTGTCGTCCGTCAGCTCGAAGCCGGGCAGAACGGCCGCCGCCCGGTCCGCGAACAGCCAGGCCGCCTCGCTGGGTTCGCCCGGCGGGCGGCGGTCCTCGGGGTCGGGCGGCTGCGGTGCCTCCAGCGGCGGCAGCGGGAACAGCCGCTCCCCGGCCACGCCCAGGGGGCGGCGGCCGGTGGCCAGCACCCGCAGGCCCGGGGCGCGGCGCAGCAGTTCGTGCACCAGCGCCGCGGTCGGCTCCACCAGGTGCTCGAAGCCGTCCAGCACCAGCAGCAGGCGGCGGTCCGCGAGCCGTTCGGTCAGCACCGTGCGCGGGGCGCGCCCGGTGTGGTCGGTCAGTCCGAGCGCCTCCACCACCGCGTGGTCCAGCAGTTCGGGGTCGCGCACCGTGGCCAGCTCGACCAGCCACACGCCGTCGCAGAAGCGTTCCTGCATCCCCCGGGCGGCGCTCAGCGCGCACCGCGACTTTCCGACCCCGCCCACCCCGGTCACCGTGACCAGCCGTGAGCGGCTCAACTGGCGCGTCAGCGCGCCCACTTCGACCTCGCGGCCGATGAACCTCGTCAGCTCCGCGGGGAGGTTGCCCGGCGGAGGCGCCGCACCCGGAATCTCCCGGGCTTCAGGCCCGGAACCCTGAAAGCCTCGCATGGGACACGCAGCGTACTCGGAGGTATGCAGAACGTACAATTGCCGCCCGCGGCCCTTGGCAGGAGCGGGGGAATGCGGTACGAGCGCGGGCGCACGGCGCGGTAGGGTCGGGACCTGCCGCCTCGCGCGCCAGGGGCCGCCCCGCGCGCCCGGCGGCCGGTCAGACAACCGTCGGACGAGCCGTCCGACGACAACCCGTCCGAGGGAAGCGGTGGATACGTGTCCGGTGGAGAAGTGGCCGGCCTCCTGGTGGCCGTCTTCTGGGCGATCCTGGTCTCCTTCCTCGCCGTCGCCCTGGTCCGGCTGGCCCAGACCCTCCGCGCCGCCACCGAGCTGCTGAACGGCGTCACCGAGCACGCCGTCCCGCTGCTGGGCGAGGCCTCCGAGACCGTCCGCTCCGCGCAGACCCAGCTGGAGCGCGTGGACACCATCGCCTCCGACGTCCAGGACGTCGCCGCCAACGCCTCGGCGCTCTCCGCCACTGTCGCCTCCGCCTTCGGCGGCCCGCTCGTCAAGGTCGCCGCCTTCGGCTACGGCGTGCGGCGCGCCCTGCGCCGCCGCGGCGCCGCCCCGGCCGCGGCGCCCGAGCCGCCGCCCCGGGCCGCCGGGCGGGTCGTCCTCGGCCGCACCGTCCCTGCCGCCCGGCGCCGCCGGCGGGGAAAGGACTGAACGCACCGTGTTCCGCCGCGCCCTCTGGTTCACCACCGGCGCCGCAGCGGGCGTCTGGGCCACCACCCGGGTCCAGCGCACGCTCCGCGCCCTCGCCCCCGAGAGCCTCGCCGTCCGCGCGGCCGACCGCGCCGCTGCGGCCGGCCGCCGGGTGAAGGTCTTCGCGCTCGACGTGCGCGAGGGCATGGCCGAGCGGGAGAACGAGCTGCACGACGCGCTCGGCCTCACCGGCGCGCCTCCCGCGCAGACCCGGGCCCTGCCTCCGCCCTCCCGCCGGGCCGCCCTGGCCCCGGCCCCCGGCCCGGACGACCCGAACGCCCCCACCGGTCCGGCCCACCCCGCCGCACCGACCGAGAAAGAGGATTCCGATGGAGTCGGCTGAAATCCGCCGCCGCTGGCTGAGCTTCTTCGAGAAGCGCGGGCACACCGTCGTGCCCTCGGCGTCGCTGATCGCGGACGACCCCACGCTGCTGCTCGTCCCCGCGGGGATGGTGCCCTTCAAGCCGTACTTCCTCGGCGAGGCCACCCCGCCCTACCGCCGGGCCGTCAGCGTGCAGAAGTGCGTGCGCACCCCGGACATCGAGGAGGTCGGCAAGACCACCCGGCACGGGACGTTCTTCCAGATGTGCGGCAACTTCAGCTTCGGGGACTACTTCAAGGAGGGCGCGATCTCCTACGCCTGGGAGCTGCTGACCTCCCCGGTGGCCGAGGGCGGCTACGGCCTGGACCCCGAACGGCTGTGGATCACCGTCTACGAGCAGGACGACGAGGCCGAGCGGATCTGGCGCGAGGTCGTGGGCGTTCCCGCCGAACGCATCCAGCGCCTCGGCATGGGCCCGAACTTCTGGTCGATGGGTGTCCCGGGCCCCTGCGGCCCCTGCTCGGAGATCAACTACGACCGCGGCCCCGAGTTCGGCCCCGAGGGCGGCCCCGCCGTCAACGACGAGCGCTACGTGGAGATCTGGAACCTGGTCTTCATGCAGTACGAGCGCGGCCCCGGCCAGGGCAAGGACGACTTCCCCATCCTCGGCGAGCTGCCCGCCCGGAACATCGACACCGGCCTGGGCCTGGAGCGCCTGGCGATGATCCTCCAGGGCGTCCGCAACATGTACGAGACGGACACCCTGCGCGTCGTCATCGACCGCGCCGGGGAGCTGACCGGCGTGCGCTACGGCGACGCCGAGGCCACCGACGTCTCCCTGCGCGTGGTCGCGGACCACATGCGCACCTCCGTCATGCTCATCGGGGACGGCGTCACCCCGGGTAACGAGGGCCGCGGCTACGTCCTGCGCCGCATCATGCGCCGCGCCATCCGCACCATGCGCCTGCTCGGCGCCACCGGCCCCGTCGTCGGGGACCTGGCCGCCGTCGTCCTGGAGACCATGGGGCAGCAGTACCCCGAACTCCTCACCGAGCGCCGCCGGATCGAGACCGTCGCCCTCGCCGAGGAGGCCGCGTTCCTCAAGACGCTGCGGGCCGGCACCGGCATCTTCGAGGCCGCCGCCGCCGAGACCCGCGACGCCGGCTCCACCGTCCTGCCGGGCGAGCGCGCCTTCCAGCTCCACGACACCTGGGGCTTCCCCATCGACCTCACCCTGGAGATGGCCGCCGAGCAGGGCCTGTCGGTGGACGAGGACGGCTTCCGCCGCCTGATGCGCGAGCAGCGCGAGCGCGCCAAGGCCGACGCCCGCGCCAAGAAGCAGGGCCACGCCGACCTCAGCGCCTACCGCGAGGTCGCGGACGCCGCCGGGCCCTCGGAGTTCATCGGCTACACCCACACCACCGGCGAGGCCACCGTCGTCGGCCTGCTCGTGGACGGCGTCTCCGCCCCCGCCGCCCAGGAGGGCGACGAGCTCGAACTCGTCCTGGACCGTACCCCGTTCTACGCCGAGGGCGGCGGCCAGCTCGCGGACACCGGCCGCATCCGGCTGGACAGCGGCGCCGTCGTGGAGATCCGCGACGTCCAGCAGCCCGTCCCCGGCGTCATCGTGCACAAGGGCGAGGTCCAGGTCGGCGAGGTCACGGTCGGCTCCGCCGTCCAGTGCCACATCGACATCGCCCGCCGCCGCGCCATCGCCCGCGCCCACAGCGCCACCCACCTCACCCACCAGGCGCTGCGCGACGCCCTGGGCCCCACCGCCGCCCAGGCCGGCTCGGAGAACTCCCCGGGCCGCTTCCGCTTCGACTTCGGCTCGCCCGCGGCCGTTCCCGGCTCGGTGCTGCTGGATGTCGAGCAGAAGATCAACGAGGTGCTGGCCCGCGAACTCGACGTCACCGCCGAGGTGATGTCCATGGAGGACGCCAGGAAGCAGGGCGCCATCGCGGAGTTCGGCGAGAAGTACGGCGACCGCGTCCGGGTGGTCACCATCGGGGACTACTCCAAGGAGCTGTGCGGCGGCACCCACGTGCACAACACCGCCCAGCTCGGCCTGGTCAAGCTGCTGGGCGAGTCCTCCATCGGCTCCGGCGTGCGCCGCGTCGAGGCCCTGGTCGGCGTCGACGCCTACCGCTTCCTCGCCCGCGAGCACACCGTCGTCGCGCAGCTCACCGAGCTGGTCAAGGGCCGCCCCGAGGAGCTGCCCGAGCGGATCTCCGGCGTGCTGACCCGGCTGCGGGACGCCGAGAAGGAGATCGAGCGCTTCCGCGCCGAGAAGGTGCTGCAGGCCGCCCGGCCGCTGGCCGAGGGCGCCCGGGACGTGGCCGGGGTCGCCCTGGCCTCCGGCCGTGTGCCCGACGGCACCACCGCCGAGGACCTGCGCCGCCTCGTCCTCGACGTGCGCGGCCGGATCGGCGGCGACCGTCCGGCCGTCGTCGCCCTGTTCACCGTCACCGGCGGCCGGCCCCTCACCGTGGTCGCCACCAACGACCGTGCCCGGGAGCGCGGCCTGCGCGCCGGGGACCTGGTCCGCGCCGCCGCCAAGGCCCTGGGCGGCGGCGGGGGCGGCAAGCCGGACGTCGCGCAGGGCGGCGGGCAGGACCCGGCCGCCATCGACGAGGCCCTGGCCGCCGTCGAACGCCAGGTCGCGGACGCCGCGTGATGCGGCGCGGCAGGCGGCTCGGCGTCGACGTCGGGGAGGCCAGGATCGGGGTCGCGGGCTGCGACCCCGACGGCCTCCTGGCCACCCCCGTGGAGACCGTGCCGGGCCGCGACCTGCCCGCCGCGCACCGCCGGCTGGCCGAGCTGGTCGCGGAGTACCAGCCGATCGAGGTCGTCGTCGGGCTGCCCCGCTCGCTCAGCGGGCGGGAGGGCCCGGCCGCCGCCAGGACCCGGGCGTTCGCGCAGGAGACCGCCCGCCGCCTCGCCCCCGTCGCCGTGCGCCTGGTGGACGAGCGCTTGTCCACCGTGGCCGCCGCCCGCGACATGCGCGCCGCCGGGGTCTCCGCGCGCAAGGGCCGCTCCCGCATCGACCAGGCCGCCGCCGTCGTCATCCTCCAGAACGCGCTGGACACCGAGCGCTCCTCGGGGCGTCCGCCGGGGGAGTGCATCCAGGTGGTTGTCTGATCGCGATACGGTAACGTTCCCGGCGACAGGGCAGCTCTTGCGACCTCGGGGAGAGTCCGGCTGCCGCCTTGCGTCACGAGGGGATCGATGACTGACTACGGCCGGGGGCCCGGTGGCGAACCGTGGCACCCCGACGACCCGCTGCCCGGCGACGGGGAGCGGCACTGGCCCGGCGGGTACGACGGCGCGGACGGAACGGCCGGCTCCTGGGACCCCTACGGCGCTCCGACCCCGCGGCCCTGGCCCCCGCAGGAGCCCTACCCGGGACAGCCGTACCCCCCGCAGGCCCCCCTCTCCCCGGAGCAGTGGCCCCCGCACTCCGCCGGGCCCGCCGCGCACGCCCCCTATCCGCAGCAGGGCGGCTGGGACTCCGGCGCCGCCTACCCTCAGGCCCCGTACGACCCGCAGGCTCCCGGCGCCGGGGCCCACCCCGCGCCCGCCCCGTACGACACCGGCGGCTACCCGGACCCGTACGGGGCGCAGGCGTACCCGCCGCAGAACGCCCCCCACCCGCCGCACGGCTACCCCGGGCCGGGCGAGGTCTACCCCGGCGACGCCTACCCCGACCCCGGCGCGCACCACCCGGACGCCGCCGCAGCCCCCCACGCGGCGCCCGCGGCGGACCCCGCCCCCGGGCCCGACCCCGAGACCGGCTGGGACCCCGGCCCCGACCGGGGCGAGAGCGACTTCTTCAGCCGCCGCGACGAGGACGAGGAGCCGGAGGAGCACCCCCGCTCCGGGGAGACCTCCCGCCGCTCGCGCCGTGGCGACCGGCCGAAGAAGCGCCGCGCCGGCTGCGGCTGCCTGGTGGCCGCCGCGCTCGTGGCCGGCGGCGTGGGCGGAGTCGCCTGGTACGGCTACCAGTTCTACCAGGACCGCTTCGGCCCGGCCCCCGACTGGGCGGGCGAGGGCAGCGGCGAGGTCCAGGTCGAGATCCCCGAGGGCGCCTCCCTCTCCGACATGGGCAACCTCCTGCGGGAGCTGGGCGTGGTGCGCAGCCACGACGCGTTCGTGGAGGCCGCCCAGTCCGGCGGCGGCGAGGCGATCCAGCCCGGCGTCTACACCCTCCGCTCCCAGATGTCCGCCGAGTCCGCCCTCACCCTGCTCCTCGACCCCTCGGCCGCCAACGTCCTCATCATCCCCGAGGGCCGCCGCGCCACCGAGATCTACGCGCTGGTCGACCAGGCCCTGGGCGAGCCCGAGGGCACCACCGAGGAGGTCGCCGCCAACGCCGACCTCGGCCTTCCCGACTGGGCCGGGGGCGACGTCGAGGGCTTCCTCTTCCCCTCCCGGTACTCCGTGGGCGAGGACACCACCCCCGAGGCGCTGCTCACGGAGATGGTCGACCGGGCCGAGGCCACCTTCACCGACCTCGACCTCGCCGGCCGCGCCGGGACCATCGACCGCTCCCCGCGCGAGGTCCTGGTCATCGCCTCCCTCATCGAGGCCGAGGCCCAGCAGGACGAGGAGTTCGGCCGCGTCTCCCGCGTGATCCACAACCGGCTCGCCCAGGACATGCGGCTGGAGTTCGACTCCACCATCAACTACGCGATGGGCCGCTCCACCCTGGAGACCTCCATCGAGGACACGCAGTACGCCTCGCCCTACAACACCTACGTCGAGTTCGGCCTGCCGCCCGGCCCCATCGACAACCCGGGCGAGCAGGCCATCGAGGCGGCCCTCAACCCCACCGACGGCGACTGGCTGTACTTCGTCACCGTCCGCGAGGGCGACACCCGCTTCACCGCCGACTACGACGAACACCTGCGCAACGTCGAGGCGTTCAACGAGGCCCAGGAGGCCGGCGAGTGACCGGCCCCGCCCCCCGCCGCGCCGCCGTGCTCGGCTCGCCCATCGCCCACTCCCTCTCCCCGGCCCTGCACCGCGCCGCCTACCAGGCCCTGGGCCTGACCGCGTGGAGCTACGACCGGTTCGAGGTGGACGAGGACGCGCTGCCCGGCTTCCTCGCGGGCCTGGGCCCCGAGTGGGCCGGGCTGTCCCTGACCATGCCCCTCAAGCGGGCCGTGTTGCCGCTGCTCGACGCCGTCAGCCCCGCCGCCGCGTCCGTGGCCGCCGTCAATACCGTCCTGTTCACCCCCGACGGCCGCCGCACCGGCGACAACACCGACATCCCCGGGATGGTGCGGGCCCTGCGCGAGCGCGGCACCACCACCGTCGAGCGCGCCACCGTCCTGGGCGCAGGAGCCACCGCCGCCTCGGCCCTGGCCGCGCTCGCCGAGGTGTGCTCCGGCGAGGTCACCGCCTGCGTCCGCTCGGCGGAGCGCGCCGCCGAGATGCGCTCCTGGGGCGAACGCCTGGGCGTCGCCGTCCGCACCGCACCCTGGTCCGAGGCCCCCCGGGCCCTGGCCGCGCCCCTGGTGATCGCCACCACGCCCGCGGGGGCCGCCGACGACCTGGCCCCGGCCGTTCCCGCCACCCCCGGCACGCTGTTCGACGTGGTCTACCACCCCTGGCCCACGCCGCTTGCCGCCGCCTGGTCCGCGCGCGGCGGCACCGTCCTGGGCGGGCTCGACCTGCTGGTCCACCAGGCCGTCCTCCAGGTGGAGGCGATGACCGGGCACGCGCCCGGCCCGCTGGCCGCCATGCGGGAGGCCGGGCAGGCCGCCCTCGCCGCCCACTGACCCCCCGCGAGACCTCGCGCCCGTCCCGGCTGCCGAACTCCTGCGGGCCGGCGGCCCCGGACGTGGCAGGATCGCGGGGGGAGACCCGAGGGCCGGCCACACGGCCCGAGGGCGTACCACATCGCGCACATCGTTGAAGGAGCACCGTTGAGCAGGCTGCGCTGGCTGACGGCGGGGGAGTCGCACGGCCCCGCACTGGTGGCGACGCTGGAGGGGCTGCCGGCCGGGGTGCCGGTCACCACCGGCATGGTGGCCGACGCGCTGGCCAGGCGCCGCCTCGGCTACGGCCGCGGAGCCCGGATGAAGTTCGAGCGGGACGAGGTCACCTTCCTCGGCGGCGTCCGCCACGGCCTCACCCTCGGCTCGCCCGTCGCCGTCATGGTCGGCAACACCGAGTGGCCCAAGTGGGAGCAGGTCATGGCCGCCGACCCGGTGGACCCGGAGGTCCTGGCCGGGCTGGCCCGCAACGCCCCCCTCACCCGCCCCCGCCCCGGCCACGCCGACCTGGCGGGCATGCAGAAGTACGGCTTCGACGAGGCCCGCCCCGTGCTGGAGCGCGCCTCCGCCCGCGAGACCGCCGCCCGCGTCGCCCTGGGCACCGTCGCCCGCTCCTACCTCAAGGAGACCGCCGGTATCGAGCTGGTCTCCCACGTCGTCGCCCTCGGCGCCGCCCGCGCCCCCGAGGGCGGGCCGCTGCCCGGCCCCGCCGACACCGCGCGGCTGGACGACGACCCGGTGCGCTGCTTCGACCCGGCCGCGAGCGAGGCGATGGTCGCGGAGATCGATCAGGCCCACAAGGACGGCGACACCCTCGGCGGCGTCGTGGAGGTCCTCGCCCATGGCGTCCCCGTCGGGCTGGGCTCCCACGTGCACTGGGACCGGCGCCTGGACGCCCGCCTCGCGGGCGCGCTGATGGGCATTCAGGCCATCAAGGGCGTGGAGGTCGGGGACGGCTTCGCGCTGGCCGGCGTCCCCGGCTCCCTGGCCCACGACGAGATCGTGCCCGGGCCCGGCGGACTGCGCCGCGCCTCCGGCCGCTCCGGAGGCACCGAGGGCGGCCTGTCCACCGGCGAACTCCTGCGCGTTCGCGCCGCGATGAAGCCCATCGCCACCGTGCCCCGGGCGCTGGCCACGGTGGACGTCACGACCGGCGAGCCCACCCGCGCGCACCACCAGCGTTCCGACGTCTGCGCCGTGCCCGCCGCCGGCATCGTCGCCGAGGCCATGGTCGCCCTGGTGCTGGCGGACGCCGTGGCCGAGAAGTTCGGCGGCGACAGCGTCACCGAGACCCGCCGCAACGTCCGCGGCTACCTGGACACCCTGGAGATCAGGTGACGGGCCCGGCCGTCGTGCTGGTGGGCCCGCCCGGCGCGGGCAAGTCCACCGTAGGCGCCCTGCTGGCCGAACGCCTGGGGCTGGCCGTCCGCGACACCGACGCCGACGTCGAGCGCGCCGCGGGGAAGACCATCGCCGACCTCTTCCTGGAGGAGGGCGAGGAGTACTTCCGCGACCTGGAGGCCGAGGCCGTGCGGCGGGCCCTGGCCGCCCACGAGGGCGTGCTCTCCCTGGGCGGCGGCGCCGTGCTGCGCCCGGAGACCCGCGCGCTGCTGGCCGGGCTGCCCGTCGTCTTCCTCGACGTCACCGACGCCGAGGCGGTGCGCCGGGTCGGCCTGGACGCCCCCCGCCCGCTGCTCGCCGTCAATCCCCGCCGCCACTGGCGGGAGCTGATGGAACGCCGCCGCCCGCTGTACGCGGAGGTGGCCCGCGCGGTCGTCCCGACCGCCGGACGCACCCCCCAGGACGTGGTCCTGGCGGTGTGCGAGGCGCTGGAACTCGATGTGGAGTGCGAAACGGAATGACCGCCAGCCAGGACCCGCAGGCCGCCGAGCCCACCCGGATCACGGTGCCCGGCAGCGCCGGGACCCAGCCCTACGACGTGCTGATCGGGCGCAGCCTCCTGGGCGAACTGCCCGCCCTCATCGGCACCGAGGCCCGCCGGGTCGCGGTGCTGCACCCCGAGGCGCTGGCCGGGACCGGCGAGCTGATCCGCGAGGACCTCGCCGCCCAGGGCTACGAGACCATCGCCGTGCAGGTGCCCAACGCCGAGGAGGCCAAGACCGCCTCGGTCGCCGCCTACTGCTGGAAGGCGCTGGGCCAGTCCGGCTTCACCCGCACCGACGTGGTCGTCGCCGTGGGCGGCGGCGCCACCACCGACCTCTCCGGCTTCGTCGCGGCGAGCTGGCTGCGCGGAGTGCGCTGGATCGCCGTGCCCACCACCGTGCTGGGCATGGTGGACGCCGCCGTGGGCGGCAAGACCGGCATCAACACCGCCGAGGGCAAGAACCTCGTCGGCGCCTTCCACCCCCCGGCCGGGGTGCTGTGCGACCTGGCCTCGCTGGACTCGCTCCCGGTGCACGACTACGTGTCGGGCCTCGCCGAGATCATCAAGGCCGGCTTCATCGCCGACCCCGCCATCCTGGCGCTGATCGAGGCCGACCCGCAGGCCGCCCGCGGCCCCGGCGGGCCGCACACCGCCGAGCTGCTGGAGCGCTCCATCCGCGTCAAGGCCCAGGTCGTCGCGGGCGACCTGCGCGAATCCGGCCCCCGCGAGATCCTCAACTACGGCCACACGCTGGCCCACGCCATCGAGAAGAACGAGCGCTACACCTGGCGCCACGGCGCCGCCGTCTCCGTCGGCATGGTCTTCGCCGCCGAACTCGGCCGGATCGCGGGCCGCCTGGACGACGCCACCGCCGACCGCCACCGGGCGGTGCTCTCCTCCGTCGGCCTGCCCGTCACCTACCGCGGCGACCAGTGGCCGCGGCTGCTGGAGACGATGCGGATCGACAAGAAGTCCCGCGGCGACCGGCTGCGGTTCATCGTCCTGGAGGGCCTGGCCCGCCCCGCCGTCCTGGAGGCGCCCGACCCGGGGATGCTGGTGGCCGCGCACGCGGAGATCGCCGCGTGAGCGACGGGCGCGCGACTGCCGGGCCGCGGACTCCGGCGATGGCCGCGCCTTGCCGCGCGGGTGGATACGGGAGCACACCCAGGCGGAGCCTGGGGGAGATCGAGGAGGCACGGTGAGCGCCCGCGTGCTCGTCCTCAACGGCCCCAACCTCGGCCGCCTCGGCTCCCGCGAGCCCGACGTCTACGGCTCCACCACCTACGCCGGCCTGGTCGAGCGCTGCACGGCCGCCGGCGCGGAACTGGGCCTGGCCGTGGAGGTGCGGGAGACCAACGACGAGGGCGAGCTGATCCGCTGGCTGCACGAGGCCGCGGACCAGCGCCTGCCCGTGGTCCTCAACCCCGGGGCGTTCACCCACTACTCCTACGGCCTGCGCGACGCCGCCGCCCAGCGCACCGCCCCGCTGATCGAGGTGCACATCTCCAACCCCTACGCCCGCGAGGAGTTCCGGCACACCTCGGTGATCGCGGCGGTGGCCAGCGGCACGATCGCCGGCTTCGGCATCGGCTCCTACGTGCTGGCGCTGCGCGCCCTCGCCGCGCAGGCGGGGGAGGGGCCGGCGGCCTGACCGGAGCCGGGAGCCAGGCGACCCGGGGTGCGCCCGCCGAAAGCGGCGGGATTCCCGGCGCCGGCCGGGCACCCCGGGGCCCCGCCGCCCGTTGCAGCCTGCGGGGACCTTCCGGGTACGGTGTCCCTCGGCGTGTTGTCGGCAGCGGACGAGGACGGAGAAGGGGAAGCGGATGCAGCAGCCCGGCGGGATGCCCGTGCCACCGCCGGCCCCGCCGGACGGCGGGACCTCCGGCTACCCCCTGCACCTGCCCCCCGGCGGCGGCGTGCCCGCGCCCACCCCGGCGCCGGGCGGGGCGTACCCCGAGGCCGCCCGCGCGGGCGTCGCGGTCCTGCTCATCGGCCCCGCGGGCGCGGGCAAGACCACCGTCGCCCGGTACTGGGCGGAGCGCCGCCCCGTGCCCACCGCGCACATCAGCCTGGACGACGTGCGCGAGTGGGTGCGTTCCGGCTTCGCCGACCCGCGCTCCGGCTGGGACGACCGCTCCGAGGCCCAGTACCGCCTCGCCCGCCGCACCTGCGGCTTCGCCGCCCGCAACTTCCTGGCCAACGGCATCTCCTGCATCCTGGACGACGCCGTCTTCCCCGACCGCCCGGCCATCGGGCTGGGCGGCTGGAAGCGGCACGTGGGCCCCGGCCTGATCCCCATCGTGCTGCTGCCCGGCCTGGAGGTCGTCCTGGAGCGGAACGCCGCGCGCACCGGCACCCGGCGCCTGTCCAGCGAGGAGGTGGCCACCATCCATGGCAGGATGGCCGGCTGGTACGGCTCGGGGCTGCCGATCATCGACAATTCCCGCCACGACGTGGCCACGACCGCCCGGATGCTGGACGACGCCGTGGCCCGCAGCCTGAGCACTCCGCCCGCCTGGTGACCGCCTCTGCGCCGGGCCCCCGCCCGACCGGCCCCCTCCGGGCGGCTGGGAACGGCGGCGCTGCGTAGGCTCGGGACATGTCCGAGGTACACGCGGCCCGGCGGTCACGGCTGCGCGCCCACTGCGCGAAAGAAGCGGGCGGCGCCGCCGCCCTGGTCTCCCGCCCGGCCAACGTCCGCTATCTGGCCGGCCGGGCCCCGGCCGGCGCGGTGCTGCTGGTCCCGCCCTCAGGCGGCGACGTCCTCTTCGGCCACTGGAACCCCGCCGCCGACCCGGCCGGGCCCCGGCCCGGGGAGGAGGACGGCGGGCTGCGTGCCGAGCCCCTGCCGGACGGCGCCGACCCCGCCGCGGCCGCCGCCGTGCTGGCCGCCGAGCGCGGCGCCGGGACCGTCGCCCTGGAGGAGCACCACCTGACCGTCGCCCGGCACCGGGCGCTCACGGCCCAGGCACCAGGGCTGGCCCTGGGCGACCTGGGCTGCGCCGTGGAACGGCAGCGGCTGGTGAAGGACGAGGAGGAGATCGCCGCCCTGCGGGTGGCCGCCGAGATCACCGACCGGGCGCTGGGGGAGCTGCTGGAGTCGATCCTGGTCGGCCGCACCGAGCGGCACCTGGCGCTGGAACTGGAACGCCGCCTGGTGGACCACGGCGCGGACGGCCCCGCGTTCCCCACCTCGGTCGCCACCGGCAGCCACTCGGGCCTGGCCGGGCACCGGCCCACCGACCGGCGGGTGGAGGAGGGCGACTTCCTCACCGTGCGGCTGGGCGCGCGCTTCCGCGGCTACCGCTGCCAGATCGGGCGGACCTTCGTCATCGGCACCAGCCCCGCGGACTGGCAGATCGAGCTGTACGAGGTCGTCTTCGCCGCCCAGCGGGCCGCCCGCGAGGCGCTGGCCCCCGGCGTGGAGTACCGGGCGGTGGACCGGGCGGCCCGCCAGGTGCTGGACGAGGCCGGGCACGGCGGCGCGCTGGGGCCGGTGACCGGGCACGGGGTCGGCCTGGAAATCGGGGAGGACCCTCGGTTGTCACCTGGCGCCATGGGTAGACTGGGCCCTTGCGTGCCGGTCACCGTCGAGCCGGGGGTGCATCTTCCGGGCCGGGGCGGTGTCCGGATCGACGACACGCTCGTCGTCCGCTCGACCGCGGACGGCGGACCCGAGCTACTCACCATCACGACCAAGGAGCTCCTCGCCCTGTAGCGCTGACGCGCGCGGCGGGGGGAGACCGCGGTCATCAGCAAGCTGTCTGTAGGAGATTCCGCGACCGTGGCGACCACGAACGACCTCAAGAACGGCATGGTGCTCAAGCTCGACGGGGGCCAGCTCTGGTCCGTTGTCGAGTTCCAGCACGTCAAGCCCGGCAAGGGCGGTGCCTTCGTGCGCACCAAGCTGAAGCACGTACTCTCCGGCAAGGTGGTCGACCGGACCTTCAACGCGGGCACCAAGGTGGAGACCGCCACCGTCGACCGGCGGGGCATGCAGTTCTCGTACAAGGACGGCCCGGACTACGTCTTCATGGACACCGAGACGTTCGAGCAGCTGCCGCTGACCCCCGAGACCGTCGGCCAGGCCGCCAACTACCTGCTGGAGGGCCAGGACTGCACGGTCGCCATCCACGAGGGCAACCCGCTGTTCGTGGAGCTTCCGGCCGCCGTCGAGCTGGTCATCGAGTACACCGAGCCGGGGGTGCAGGGCGACCGCTCCACCGGCGGCACCAAGCCCGCCCGCCTGGAGACGGGGTACGAGATCGGCGTGCCCCTCTTCATCACCACCGGCGAGAAGATCAAGGTCGACACCCGTTCCGGCGACTACCTCGGCCGGGTGAACAGCTAGCCGTGGCTGCCCGCAGCAAGGCCCGTAAACGCGCCCTGCAGATCCTCTTCGAGGCCGACCAGCGCGGAGCGGCCCCCACGGAGGTCCTCGCCGACTGGGTGCGGCTGGCGAAGGACGACCACCGGCAGCCGCCGGTCAGCGACTACGCCCGCGCGCTGGTCGAGGGCTACGCGGGCCACGCCGAGCGGATCGACGGCCTGCTCGCCCGGCACACCGTGGGCTGGCCCCTGGACCGGATGCCCGGCGTGGACCGGAACATCCTGCGGCTGGCCACCTTCGAGCTGCTGTGCCAGGAGGACATCCCGGACGCCGTGGTGCTCGACGAGGCCGTGCAGCTGGCCCGGGAGTTCTCCACGGACGACTCGCCGGCCTTCGTCAACGGCCTCCTCGGCCGCCTGAAGGACCTCAAGCCGACCCTGGACGGCTGAGACTCCCCCGGCCCGCCCGCGAGGGCGGCCCGGGGGACACACGGGGCGGGGGCCGCGCGGCCCCCGCCCCGTGTGTCAGCCCTCCTCGGCCTGCACGGCCCGGCGGGCGTCCGCGCCCAGCACGCCCCAGCTGATCAGCTGCTCCGTCAGCACGGACGGCGACTGATCGTAGATCACGGCGAGTGTGCGCAGGTCGTCCTGACGGATGGACAGCACCTTGCCGTTGTAGTCGCCGCGCTGGCTCTGGATCGTCGCGGTGTATCGCTGGAGCGGCCCGGCCTTCTCGCTGGGCACGTGCGCCAGGCGCTCCAGGTCGAGCACGAGCTTCGGCGGAGGCTCGGCGGCGCCGCCGGGCGTGGAGCCGGGCAGCAGCTCCTGCACCGGGACCCCGTAGAAGTCCGCCAGCTCCGCGAGGCGCTGCACGGTCACGGCCCGGTCGCCGCGCTCGTAGGAACCGACCACGACCGCCTTCCAGCGGCCCTGCGACTTCTCCTCGACCCCGTGAAGCGACAGACCCTGCTGGGTGCGGATGGCGCGGAGCTTCGCTCCGAGCTGTTTGGCGTATTCGCTGGACATGTATCTCCCCGGACGGCTACTTCGTAACTCACTGTGAGGTTACGCAGCGTAATGCAGCTCGTCAAGCGGGGAGGGGCCAGTCGGTCTCTGACCAGGGGCAATGCTGAGCGTGCCGGGGCCCCTGGTATGGTCGTGGCGTTCGGCCGACGTCCTTTAAGGCCCGTCCCGTGAGGCGGGGAAGGAGGTCCTTCACACGATGGACACCAGCATGCCCGCGGCCCCGCGCTCCGTACTGGAGCCCCCCGACATCGCCCGGGCCCTCACCCGCATCGCCCACGAGATCGTCGAACGCGCCAAGGGCGCGGGCGACGTGGTCCTGCTCGGCATCCCCACCCGCGGTGTCTTCCTGGCCCGCAGGCTCGCCGACCGGCTGCGCGAGATCACCGGAGGCCCCGTCCCGGTCGGCTCCCTGGACATCACGATGTACCGGGACGACCTGCGGCTGCGCCCGGCCCGCGCCCTGGCCGCCACCGACATCCCCGGCGACGGCATCGACGGCCGGCTCGTCGTCCTGGTGGACGACGTGCTCTTCTCCGGCCGCACCATCCGGGCCGCCCTGGACGCGCTCAACGACATCGGCCGCCCCCGCGCGGTGCAGCTGGCCGTCCTCGTCGACCGCGGCCACCGCGAACTGCCCATCCGCGCCGACTACGTCGGGAAGAACATCCCCACCTCCCTGCGGGAGACGGTCAGGGTCCTGCTCACCGAGGAGGACGGCCGGGACGGCGTGCTGCTCGGCGACGGCGAGCCCGCAGCGGCCCGCGAGCGGTAGCGCCCGCCCGCGCCGCCCGACGCCCCGGCACGACCGCAGCCCACGCTTGCCCTGACCCACGGAAGGCACCAGATGAAGCGCCACCTCATCTCGGCCACCGACCTCACCCGCGACGACGCGGTGCTGATCCTCGACACCGCCGAGGAGCTGGCCCGCGTCGCCGACCGGCCGATCAAGAAGCTCCCGACCCTGCGCGGGCGGACCGTCGTCAACCTCTTCTTCGAGGACTCCACCCGCACCCGCATCTCGTTCGAGGCCGCCGCCAAGCGGCTCTCGGCCGACGTCATCAACTTCTCCGCCAAGGGCTCCTCGGTCTCCAAGGGCGAGTCCCTGAAGGACACCGCGCTGACCCTGGAGGCCATGGGCGCCGACGCGGTGGTCATCCGCCACCACGACTCCGGCGCCCCCCACCGGCTGGCCACCTCCGCCTGGATCGGCGGCAGCGTGATCAACGCCGGGGACGGCACCCACGAGCACCCGACCCAGGCGCTGCTCGACGCGTTCACCCTGCGCCGCAGGCTCTCCGGCGGCGGGCCCGAGGGCGCTCGCGGCGCCGACCTCGCCGGGCGCCGCGTCACCATCGTCGGCGACATCCTGCACAGCCGGGTGGCCCGCTCCAACATCCACCTGCTCACCACCCTGGGCGCCGAGGTCACCGTCGTCGCCCCGCCCACCCTGCTGCCGGTGGGCATCGACCACTGGCCCTGCGCGGTCTCCTACGACCTGGACGCCGTGCTGCCCAAGTCCGACGCCGTGATGATGCTGCGCGTGCAGCGCGAGCGGATGAACGCCGCCTACTTCCCCACCGAGCGCGAGTACGCCCGGCGCTGGGGCCTGCACGGGGACCGGATGGCGCGGATGCCAGGACACGCCGTCGTCATGCACCCCGGTCCGATGAACCGCGGCATGGAGATCACCGCGGAGGTGGCCGACTCCCCGCGCTGCACCGCCGTGGAGCAGGTCTCCGGCGGCGTCAGCGTCCGGATGGCCGTGCTCTATCTCCTGCTCGGCGGCTCCGGCCCCGCCGTCACCACCCGCACCACTGAGGAGGCCCCCCAGCCATGAGCCCCACGAGCGAGAAGCGGCGGACCCTGATCCGCGGCGCGAGCCTGCTCGGCGGCCCGCCGACGGACGTGCTCATCGAGGGGGAGAGCGTCGCTGCCGCCGGCCCCGGCCTCACGGCCGAGGGCGCCGAGACGATCGACGCCGGCGGCCTGGTCCTCCTGCCGGGTCTGGTCGACCTCCACACCCACCTGCGCGAGCCCGGCCGGGAGGACTCCGAGACCGTCCTCACCGGCACCCGGGCCGCCGCGGCCGGCGGCTACACCGCCGTCCACGCCATGGCCAACACCTTCCCCGTCGCGGACACCGCCGGGGTCGTGGAGCAGGTCTGGCGCCTGGGCCGGGAGTCCGGGTACTGCGACGTGCAGCCCGTCGGCGCCGTCACCGTCGGCCTGGAGGGCAAGCAGCTCGCCGAGCTGGGCGCCATGCACGACTCGGCCGCCGGCGTGGTCGTCTTCTCCGACGACGGCCGCTGCGTGGACGACGCGGTGATCATGCGCCGCGCGCTGGAGTACGTGAAGGCGTTCGACGGGGTCATCGCCCAGCACGCCCAGGAGCCGCGCCTGACCGAGGGCGCCCAGATGAACGAGGGCGCCGTCTCCGCCGAGCTGGGCCTGGCCGGCTGGCCCGCCGCCGCCGAGGAGTCGATCATCGCCCGCGACGTCCTGCTGGCCGCCCACGTCGGCTCCCGCGTGCACGTCTGCCACCTCTCCACGGCCGGTTCGGTGGACCTGATCCGCTGGGCCAAGTCCAAGGGCTGGCAGGTCACC
Organism: Streptomyces boetiae; assembly: GCF_031845405.1. Classification (NCBI taxonomy): domain Bacteria; kingdom Bacillati; phylum Actinomycetota; class Actinomycetes; order Kitasatosporales; family Streptomycetaceae; genus Streptomyces; species Streptomyces boetiae. The sequence goes on along the minus strand of NZ_JAVREN010000026.1, from coordinate 12,692 downwards.
GCTGAGGTCACGCCCCACCACCTGCTGCTCACCGACGACCTGGTCCGCTCCTACGACCCGGTTTACAAGGTCAACCCGCCGCTGCGCACCGAGGCCGACGTCCGCGCGCTGCGCGAGGCCCTGGCCGACGGCACCATCGACTGCGTGGCCACCGACCACGCCCCGCACCCGCACGAGGACAAGGACTGCGAGTGGCCCGCCGCGGCCATGGGGATGATCGGGCTGGAGACCGCCCTGTCCGTCGTGCAGCACACCATGGTCGACACCGGCCTGCTGGACTGGGCGGGCCTGGCCGACCGGATGTCCGCCCGGCCCGCCGCCATCGGCCGCCTGGGCGGCCAGGGCCGGCCCGTCGCCCCCGGCGAGCCCGCCAACCTCACCCTCTACGACCCGGCGCACCGCGCGGTGGTCGACCCCTCCGGCTTCGCCTCCCGCAGCCGCAACAGCCCCTACCGCGGCCTGGAGCTGCCCGGCCGGGTCACGCACACCTTCCTGCGCGGCCGGGCCACCGTCCGGGACGGGGTGCCCACATGAGCGGCGCTCCCCCGCGTGGGGGTCCCCCCGGGCGAAGCCTGGGGGCGGGAGGTACCCCCAGCGCGGCTGCCGGGCCGCGGATTCCCGTGATGGCCGCGCCTTGCCGCGCGGGCGGAGAAGCGATCAAGGAGGCACAGTGAACGCCTCCGCGCTGCTGACCGCCGCGCTGGCGGCCGAGGGCGCCGAGCGCCGGTCCGCCGAGGTCACCGACTGGGCCGCCCGGATCGGCTGGGTGATCGGGCTGCTGCTGTTCATCGCCCTGGTCTACTGGCTGATGCGGGAGGGCTGGAAGTGGCGCGCCACCCTTCAGGGCGACCTCCCGCCCCTGCCGGCCCCGCCCGAGGAGCCGGGCGAGCCGCGCCTGCGGCTGACCGGCCGGTACCACGGCAGCACCACCGCCGGCCGCTGGCTGGACCGCATCGTCGCGCACGGCCTGGGCACCCGCAGCCGGGCCGAGATGACCCTCACCGCCGAGGGCGTGACCGTGCTGCGGCCGGGCGCCGCCGACTTCCACATCCCCTCCGGCAGCCTGCGCGGCGCGCGGCCGGAGAAGGGGATCGCCGGCAAGGTCCTCACCGAGGGCGGACTGCTCGTGATCACCTGGGAGCACGGCGGCCGGCTGCTCGACTCGGGTTTCCGCTCCGACCGCGCTGCCGAGCACGCCGCCTGGATCGACGCCCTCGGCGCCCCGCCCGCCCTCACGGCCCCCGGCACCCCGGACCGCACCACCCCCCAGGAGGGCAGACAGTGACTCCCCCGACCCCCGCGGCCGCCCCCGGCCGCGCCCCGCACGCCGCCGCCCCCGCCGTGCTCGTGCTGGAGGACGGCCGGTCCTTCCGCGGCCGGGCCTACGGCGCGGTCGGCGAGACCTTCGGGGAGGCCGTCTTCTCCACCGGCATGACCGGGTACCAGGAGACCCTGACCGACCCGTCCTACCACCGCCAGGTGGTCGTGATGACCGCCCCGCACATCGGCAACACCGGCGTCAACGACGAGGACCCCGAGTCCCGCCGCATCTGGGTGGCCGGGTACGTCGTGCGCGACCCCGCCCGCCTGCCCTCCAACTGGCGCGCCGTGCGCACCCTGGACGAGGAGCTGGCCGCCCAGGGCGTCGTCGGCATCAGCGGCGTGGACACCCGCGCGCTGACCCGCCACCTGCGCGAGCGCGGCGCCATGCGCGCCGGGATCTTCTCCGGCGCCGCACTGGCCGGCACCGAGGCCCTGCTGGAACGCGTGCGCTCCTCGCCCGGAATGGCCGGCGCCGACCTCGCCGCCGAGGTCGCCACCACCGAGCCCTACGTGGTCCCGGCGGTGGGGGAGAAGCGGCTGACCGTGGCCGCCGTCGACCTGGGCATCAAGGGCATGACCCCGCAGCGGATGGCCGAGCGCGGCATCGAGGTGCACGTGCTGCCCGCCACCGCGGGCCTGGAGGAGATCTACGCCCTCGCCCCCGACGGGGTGTTCTTCTCCAACGGCCCCGGGGACCCCGCGACCGCCGACCACGCCGTGAACGTCATGCGCGGCGTTCTCGACCGCGGCACCCCGCTGTTCGGGATCTGCTTCGGCAACCAGATCCTCGGACGCGCCCTGGGCTTCGGCACCTTCAAGCTGAAGTACGGCCACCGCGGCATCAACCAGCCGGTCAAGGACCTGGCCACCGGCCGGGTCGAGGTCACCGCGCACAACCACGGCTTCGCCGTGGACGCCCCCCTGGACCGGGTCTCGCAGACGCCCTTCGGCCGCGTCGAGGTCTCCCACGTCTGCCTCAACGACAACGTGGTGGAGGGCCTGCGCCTGCTCGACCGCCCTGCCTTCAGCGTCCAGTACCACCCCGAAGCGGCGGCCGGCCCGCACGACGCCGCCTACCTGTTCGACCGCTTCGTGAAGCTCATGGAGGACCGGCGTGCCTAAGCGCACCGACATCCGCTCCGTCCTGGTCATCGGATCCGGACCGATCGTCATCGGCCAGGCCGCCGAGTTCGACTACTCCGGCACGCAGGCCTGCCGCGTGCTGAAGGCCGAGGGCCTGCGGGTCATCCTGGTCAACTCCAACCCGGCCACGATCATGACCGACCCCGGGATCGCCGACGCCACCTACGTGGAGCCGATCACCCCCGAGTTCGTCGAGAAGATCATCGTCAAGGAGCGGCCCGACGCCCTCCTGCCCACCCTCGGCGGCCAGACCGCGCTCAACACCGCCGTGTCCCTGCACGAGTCCGGCACCCTGGCCGCCCACGGCGTCGAGCTGATCGGCGCCAACGTCGAGGCCATCCGCAAGGGCGAGGACCGCGACCGCTTCAAGGACGTGGTCGCCGCCGTCCGGGCCGCCACCGGGCACGGCGAGTCGGCGCGTTCCGTCATCTGCCACACCATGGACGAGGTCCTGGCCGGCGTCGCCGAGCTGGGCGGCTACCCCGTGGTGGTCCGGCCCTCCTTCACCATGGGCGGCGCCGGCTCCGGCTTCGCCCACGACGAGGAGGAGCTGCGCCGCATCGCCGGGCAGGGCCTGGCCCTCTCGCCCACCACCGAGGTGCTCCTGGAGGAGTCCATCCTCGGCTGGAAGGAGTACGAGCTGGAGCTGATGCGCGACCGGAACGACAACGTCGTCGTGGTCTGCTCCATCGAGAACCTCGACCCCATGGGCGTCCACACCGGCGACTCCATCACCGTCGCCCCCGCGATGACCCTCACCGACCGCGAGTACCAGATCCTGCGCAACGTCGGCATCGCCGTCATCCGCGAGGTCGGCGTCGACACCGGCGGCTGCAACATCCAGTTCGCCGTCAACCCCGACGACGGCCGGATCGTCGTCATCGAGATGAACCCCCGGGTCTCCCGCTCCTCCGCCCTCGCCTCCAAGGCCACCGGCTTCCCGATCGCCAAGATCGCCGCCCGGCTCGCCATCGGCTACACGCTGGACGAGATCCCCAACGACATCACCGAGAAGACGCCCGCCTCCTTCGAGCCGACGCTGGACTACGTCGTCGTCAAGGTGCCGCGGTTCGCCTTCGAGAAGTTCCCGGCCGCCGACGCCAGCCTCACCACCACCATGAAGTCGGTCGGCGAGGCCATGGCCATCGGCCGCAACTTCACCGAGGCCCTGAACAAGGCCCTGCGCTCGGTCGAGAAGAAGGACGCCCCCTTCGACTTCTCCGGCGACCCCGCCGCCCTCGGCGGCAAGGACGCCCTGCTCGCCGCCGCCCGCACCCCCACCGACGGCCGCCTGAACACCGTCATGAACGCCATCCGCGCCGGCGCCACCCCCCAGGAGGTCACCAACGCCACCCGCATCGACCCCTGGTTCGTCGACCAGCTCTTCCTGATCCACGAGATCGCCCAGGACCTGGCCGCCGCCCCCCAGCTCACCCCCGACCTCCTGGCCACCGCCAAGCGCCACGGCTTCTCCGACGCCCAGATCGCCGGCATCCGCGGCCTGCGCGAGGACGTGGTGCGCGAGGTCCGCCACGCCCTGGGCGTGCGCCCGGTGTACAAGACGGTGGACACCTGCGCGGCCGAGTTCGCCGCCCGCACCCCCTACCTCTACTCCTCCTACGACGAGGAGACCGAGGTCACCCCGCGCGAGAAGCCGGCCGTCATCATCCTCGGCTCCGGGCCCAACCGCATCGGCCAGGGCATCGAGTTCGACTACTCCTGCGTCCACGCCTGCTTCGCCCTCAGCGAGGCCGGCTACGAGACCGTGATGGTCAACTGCAACCCCGAGACCGTCTCCACCGACTACGACACCTCCGACCGGCTCTACTTCGAGCCGCTCACCCTGGAGGACGTCCTGGAGATCGTGCACGCCGAACAGCAGGCGGGCCCCGTCGCCGGGGTCCTGGTGCAGCTCGGCGGCCAGACTCCCCTCGGGCTCGCCCAGGCCCTGAAGGACAACGGCGTGCCCATCGCCGGCACCTCGCCCGAGGCCATCAACCTCGCCGAGGAGCGCGGCGCGTTCGGCCGCGTCCTGGCCGAGGCCGGGCTGCCCGCCCCGAAGTACGGCACCGCCTTCTCCTTCGAGGAGGCCGCCTCCATCGCCGCCGGCATCGGCTACCCCGTGATGGTCAGGCCCAGTTACGTCCTGGGCGGGCGCGGCATGCAGATCGTGTACGACGAGCCGGCGCTCGCGGAGTACCTGCGCCGCCACGCCGGCCTGATCTCCGAACACCCCGTCCTCATCGACCGGTTCCTCGACGACGCCATCGAGATCGACGTCGACGCCCTCTACGACGGACAGGAGCTGTACCTGGGTGGCGTGATGGAGCACATCGAGGAGGCCGGCATCCACTCCGGCGACTCCGCCTGCGCCCTGCCGCCCATCACGCTGGGCGGGCACGACATCAAGCGCCTGCGCGCCTCCACCGAGGCCATCGCCCGCGGCGTGGGCGTGCGCGGCCTGATCAACATCCAGTTCGCGCTGGCGGGGGACATCCTCTACGTCCTGGAGGCCAACCCCCGTGCCTCCCGCACCGTCCCCTTCACCTCCAAGGCCACGGCCGTTCCGCTGGCCAAGGCCGCCGCCCGGATCTCCCTGGGCGCCACCGTCGCCCAGCTCCGCGCGGAGGGCGTGCTCCCGGCCCGCGGGGACGGCGGCACCCTGCCGATGGACGCGCCGATCTCCGTCAAGGAGGCGGTCATGCCCTGGTCCCGCTTCCGGGATGTCCAGGGCCGCGGCGTGGACACCGTCCTGGGCCCCGAGATGCGCTCCACCGGCGAGGTCATGGGCATCGACGAGGTCTTCGGCACCGCCTACGCCAAGTCCCAGGCCGGCGCGTACGGGGCGCTGCCCACCAAGGGCCGGGCGTTCGTCTCGGTGGCCAACCGGGACAAGCGCGCGATGATCTTCCCCGCCCGCGCCCTGGTCGAGCACGGCTTCGAGCTGCTGGCCACCTCCGGCACCGCCGAGGTGCTGCGCCGCAACGGCATCGCCGCCACCGTCGTGCGCAAGCAGGGCGACGGCGAGGGCCCCGCGGGCGAGCCCACCATCGTGCAGCTCATCCACGACGGCAAGGTCGACCTCATCGTCAACACCCCCTACGGCACCGGCGGACGGCTGGACGGCTACGACATCCGCACCGCCGCCGTCGCCCGCGGCATCCCCTGCCTGACCACCGTGCAGGCCCTGGCCGCGGCCGTTCAGGGCATCGACGCCCTGGGGCGCGGCGAGGTCGGGGTGTGCTCCCTCCAGGAGCACGCCCGCCGCCTGACCGCCGCCCGCGACGGCCGGTGAGCGCGTTGACCGCCTACGACCTCTTCTTCCGCGCCGCCCTGTGCCGGATCGACCCCGAGCGGGCCCACGGCCTGGCCTCCGGCCTGATCCGCTCCGCCGCCCGGGTCCCCGCCCTGCGCGGGGCCGTGGCCGCGGCCTTCGCGCCCACCCCGCCCGAACTGCGGGTCAGCGCCCTGGGCCTGGACCTGCCCGGGCCGCTTGGCCTGGCGGCCGGCTTCGACAAGAACGCCACGGGAACGGCCGGCCTGGCGCTGCTCGGCTTCGGCCACGTCGAGATCGGCACCGTCACCGGCCGCGCCCAGCCCGGCAACCCGCGCCCGCGCCTCTTCCGGCTGCCCAAGGACCGGGCGCTGATCAACCGGATGGGCTTCAACAACGACGGCGCCGCCGTCGTCGCCGCCCGCCTGGCCCGGCGCCCGCGCCCCGGCCCGGTGGTCGGGGTCAACATCGGCCGCACCAAGGCCGTTCCCGAGGAGCGCGCCGTGGCCGACTACGTCGCGGGCACCGAACTCCTCGCCCCGCACGCCGACTACCTGGTCGTCAACGTCTCCTCGCCCAACACCCCCGGCCTGCGCGACCTCCAGGCCGCCGACCGGCTGCGCCCGCTGCTGACGGCCGTCCGCGAGGCGGCCGAACGCGCGGTGCCCGGGCGGCGGGTCCCGCTGCTGGTGAAGATCGCCCCCGACCTCGCCGACGAGGACGTGGACGCCGTCGCGGACCTCGCCCTGGAGCTGGGCCTGGAGGGCATCATCGCCACCAACACCACGATCTCCCGCGCCGATCTCGCCACCGCCGAGGGCGCGGTGCGGGCCGCGGGCGCCGGGGGCCTGTCCGGGGCGCCCGTGCGCGAGCGCGCGCTGGCCGTGCTGCGCCGCCTTTACCTGCGCGCCGGCGGGCGGCTGACCCTCATCGGGGTCGGCGGCGTCGAGACCGCCGAGGACGCCTGGCAGCGCATCCTGGCCGGCGCCACCCTGGTGCAGGGGTACACCGGCTTCATCTACGGCGGGCCGGGCTGGGCCCGCCGCGTCCACCGCGGCCTGGCCGAGCGGCTGGCCGCCAGCCCCTACGCCACCCTGGCCGAGGCGGTGGGCACCGCCGCGCACCGGGCGCCCGCCCCGTCCGCCGCCGCGACCCGCCCGCGGCGCGGCCCCGCATCCGAGAGGCAGGCCCCGTGACCGCCAGCGAGCCCTTCGGCGCCCGGCTGCGCCGCGCCATGGACCGGCGCGGCCCGCTGTGCGCCGGCATCGACCCGCACCCCGCGCTCCTCTCGGCCTGGGGCCTGCCCGACGACGTCGGCGGCCTGGAGCGCTTCTGCGCCACCGCCGTGGAGGCGCTGGCGGGGCAAGTGGCCGCGTTCAAGCCTCAGTCGGCCTTCTTCGAACGCTTCGGCTCGCGAGGGATCGCGGTGCTGGAGCGCACGGTGGCCGAGGCGCGCGCGGCCGGCGCGCTCGTGGTGCTCGACGTCAAGCGCGGGGACATCGGCTCCACCATGAGCGCCTATGCGAGTGCCTACCTGGACAAGGGCGCCCCGCTCTTCTCGGACGCCGTGACCCTCAGCCCCTACCTTGGGTTCGGCGCCCTGCGGCCCGCTCTGGACCTCGCCCGCGCGAGCGGCTGCGGCGTCTTCGTGCTCGCGCTCACCTCCAACCCCGAGGGCGCGGGGGTGCAGCGCGCCACCGGCGGGGACGGCCGGCAGGTCGCCCAGGCCGTGCTGGACGGTCTCGCGGCCGAGAACGCCGGTGCGGCACCGCTGGGTTCCTTCGGCGCGGTCGTCGGCGCCACGCTCGACGAGGCGGGCGCCGACCTCAACGTCAACGGCCCGCTCCTGGCGCCCGGTCTGGGCGCCCAGGGGGCCACCGCGGCGGACCTGCCACGGGTGTTCGGGGACGCGCTGGGCAACGTCCTGCCCGCCGTGGGCCGTGACCTGCTGCGGCACGGGCCCTCCCCGATGGCACTGCGTGCCGCCGCCGAGCGGGAGGCCGAAGCGTTCGCCCGAGCGTTCGCTACCGGAGCGTAACCAGTCGTCGCGATGCGGAGCCGGGCGTGGGGATATGCCTGATATGTCGTGCCGGGGTCGAGGCTGACCAGGACTTTTTGTCGATTCTCCCTGACTAATTGGCGCCGCTGCCGCTAGTCTCCGTCGAGAGCGGAGCCCCGGGCGCGTTGCTCGTTGCTCCATCGGTGCGGGACTACTAGGTTCCTCACCATTCCCTATCCGACAGTTCGACACCCGAGGTGACGTAGGCGTGGCTCTTCCGCCCCTAACCCCTGAACAGCGCGCAGCCGCGCTTGAGAAGGCCGCCGCGGCTCGCCGGGAGCGCGCCGAGGTCAAGAATCGGCTCAAGCACTCCGGCGCCTCGCTGCACGAGGTCATCAAGCAGGGCCAGGAGAACGATGTCATCGGCAAGATGAAGGTCAGTGCTCTGCTGGAGTCGATGCCCGGCGTCGGCAAGGTCCGTGCCCGCCAGATCATGGAGCGGCTCGGCATTTCCGAAAGCCGCCGGGTCCGCGGCCTCGGAACCAATCAAATCGCCGCTCTTGAGCGCGAGTTCGGCACCGGTGCCGCCTGAGGTCAACCCGGGCCTAACGGGCTCGTCGGCGCCCGTTTTCCCCCTGGCCGCGGGAACGGGATAATCACCGCATGACCGATCGTCCGCGGTTGACCGTGCTCTCCGGCCCGTCAGGGGTTGGCAAGAGCACGGTCGTCGCCCACATGCGCAAGGCCCACCCGGAGGTGTGGCTCTCCGTCTCCGCCACCACGCGGAAGCCACGCCCCGGAGAGCGGCACGGCGTGCACTACTTCTTCGTGGACGACGAGGAGTTCGACAAGCTCATCGCCAACGGCGAGCTGCTGGAGTGGGCCCGGTTCGCCGGGAACCGCTACGGGACCCCCCGCCGGGCCGTGCAGGACCGGCTCGCGGCGGGGGACCCCGTCCTCCTGGAGATCGACCTCCAGGGCGCCCGGCTGGTGCGCGCGTCGATGCCGGAGGCCCGCCTCGTCTTCCTCGCCCCGCCCAGCTGGGAGGAGCTGGTGCGCCGCCTCACGGGCCGGGGCACCGAGCCGCCCGAGGTGATCGAGCGGCGGCTGGCCGTGGCCAGGACGGAGCTGGCCGCCGAGCCGGAGTTCGACGTCACCCTCGTCAACACCTCCGTCGAGGCCGTCGCCGCCGAGCTGCTAGCCTTGGTCCGTTGACCAGCACATCCAGCACCACCCTGTAGCCGACGCGGAAGGCAGAGCGTGTCCTCCTCCATCACCACGCCCGAGGGCATCATCAACCCGCCGATCGACGAGCTGCTCGAGGCCACCGACTCGAAGTACAGCCTGGTGATCTACGCGGCCAAGCGGGCCCGGCAGATCAACGCGTACTACTCGCAGCTCGGCGAGGGCCTCCTGGAGTACGTCGGCCCGCTGGTGGACACCCACGTCCACGAGAAGCCGCTGTCCATCGCCCTGCGGGAGATCAACGCCGGCCTGCTGACCTCCGAGGCGGTCGAGGGCCCCGCCGACTAGGGCCTTCCCTCCGCCGCGGCGCTCCGCGCGCACCGGGCCCGGCGCCACCGCGGTGGCCGCCGGGCCCGTGGCCTGTCCGGGCCGCCGGAGGGCCCCGAGCCGACCGACCCTGAGCTGACCGAAAGGACCGGCATGGACCAGACCCGGGTGGTTCTCGGGGTGGGCGGCGGCATCGCCGCCTACAAGGCGTGCGAGCTGCTGCGGCTGTTCACCGAGTCCGGGCATCGCGTCCGGGTGGTGCCCACCGCCTCCGCGCTGCGCTTCGTCGGGGCGCCCACCTGGGCCGCCCTCTCCGGCGAGCCGGTGGCCACCGAGGTCTGGGACGAGGTCCACGAGGTCCCGCACGTGCGCATCGGCCGCGAGGCGGACCTGCTGGTCATCGCCCCGGCCACGGCGGACGTCCTCTCCCGCGCCGCCGGGGGCCGCGCCGACGACCTGCTGACCAACGTCCTGCTCACCGTCCGATGTCCCGTGGTGTTCGTCCCCGCCATGCACACCGAGATGTGGGAGCACCCCGCGACCCGGGCCAACGTCGCCACCCTCCGCGAGCGCGGCGCCGTGGTCGTCGAGCCCGCCGTGGGCCGGCTCACCGGCGCCGACACCGGCAAGGGCCGCCTCCCCGACCCCGACGCGATCTTCGAGCTGTGCCGCCGCGTCCTGGCCCGCGGAGCCGCGGCCGACGCCGCGGACCTGGCCGGGCGGCACGTCGTGATCAGCGCCGGCGGCACCCGCGAGCCGCTGGACCCCGTGCGGTACCTGGGCAACCGCTCCTCCGGCAAGCAGGGCTACGCCCTGGCACGCACCGCCGCCGCCCGCGGCGCCCGCGTCACCCTCGTCGCCGCCAACACCGCCCTGCCCGACCCGGCCGGCGCCGAGGTCGTCCCCGTGGGCACCGCCGAGGAGCTGCGCACCGCCGTGCTCAAGGCCGCCGCCGACGCCGACGCGGTCGTGATGGCCGCCGCCGTGGCCGACTTCCGCCCGGCCTCCCGCGCGGCGAACAAGATCAAGAAGCAGGAGGGCCGGGACCCCGAGCCCGTCGCCCTGGTCCGCAACCCCGACGTCCTCGCCGAGCTGTCGGCCGCCCGCCCGGCCCCCGGCCAGGTCGTCGTCGGCTTCGCCGCCGAGACGGACGACGTGCTGGCCAACGGCCGCGCCAAGCTGGCCCGCAAGGGCTGCGACCTGCTGGTGGTCAACCAGGTCGGCGAGGGCCTGGCGTTCGGCACCGAGGAGAACGAGGCGGTCGTCCTGGACGCCTCCGGCGGCGAGACCCACGTCCCCCGCGGCCCCAAGGAGGTCCTGGCCGACCGGATCTGGGACGCCGTGGCCGCCCGCTGGGCCTCCGCCGCGCACTGACCCGCCCGCGCGCCGGGGTGCCTCCGGCGGGCTGCCCACAGGGCGGACTTCCCCTCCCGCAACCGCCGCCCGCCCGCTACTGTAGGGAAACCCTGACCGGTGCCCCTGCGCCCCGGCGGGCGCGGTCCGGGCCGAGGGCTACACTGACGCCGACCGCGCCAGAGCCCGGGCCGGTCACCGAGCGTCAGTCAGCAGCCGCTGCAACCAAGGGAGCGATGTGTCCCGCCGTCTCTTCACCTCGGAGTCCGTGACCGAGGGTCACCCCGACAAGATCGCCGATCAGATCAGCGACACCATCCTGGACGCCCTCATCAAGGAGGACCCGACCTCCCGGGTGGCGGTGGAGACCCTCATCACCACCGGCCTGGTGCACGTGGCCGGCGAGGTCACCACCAAGGCGTACGCCCCCATCGCGTCCCTGGTGCGGAACAAGATCCTGGAGATCGGCTACGACTCCTCCAAGAAGGGCTTCGACGGCGCCTCCTGCGGCGTCTCCGTCTCCATCGGCGCCCAGTCGCCCGACATCGCGCAGGGCGTGGACGCCGCCTACGAGGCCCGCGTCGAGGGTGCCGCCGCAGGTGAGGACATTGACGAGCTGGACCGCCAGGGCGCGGGCGACCAGGGCCTGATGTTCGGCTACGCCTGCGACGAGACGCCCGAGCTGATGCCGCTCCCCATCCGCCTGGCGCACCGCCTCTCGCACCGGCTCTCCGAGGTCCGCAAGAACGGCACCATCCCCTACCTGCGGCCCGACGGCAAGACCCAGGTCACCATCGAGTACGACGGCGACAAGGCCGCCCGGCTGGACACCGTCGTCGTCTCCAGCCAGCACGCCGGCGACATCGACCTCGACTCGCTGCTCGCCCCCGACATCCGCGAGTTCGTCGTCGAGGCCGAGCTGAAGGCCCTGGTGGACGACGGCATCAAGCTCGACACCGAGGGCTACCGGCTGCTGGTCAACCCCACCGGCCGCTTCGAGGTGGGCGGCCCCATGGGCGACGCCGGCCTGACCGGGCGCAAGATCATCATCGACACCTACGGCGGCATGGCCCGCCACGGCGGCGGCGCGTTCTCCGGCAAGGACCCCTCCAAGGTGGACCGCTCCGCGGCCTACGCCATGCGCTGGGTCGCCAAGAACGTCGTCGCGGCCGGCCTCGCCGCCCGCTGCGAGGTCCAGGTCGCCTACGCCATCGGCAAGGCCGAGCCCGTCGGCCTGTTCGTGGAGACCTTCGGCACCGCCACCGTTCCCGCCGAGCGCATCGAGCACGCCATCGGCGAGGTCTTCGACCTGCGCCCGGCCGCCATCATCCGCGACCTCGACCTGCTGCGCCCGATCTACGCCCAGACCGCTGCCTACGGCCACTTCGGCCGCGAGCTGCCGGACTTCACCTGGGAGCGCACCGACCGCGTCGACGCGCTGCGGGCCGCCGCCGGCCTGTGACCGCCCGCCGCGCCCCGGGACCGCGCGTTCCCGGGCCGGCCGCGGACGTTTCCTCCGGCCCGGCCTCTCCCCGCCGCGGGAGAGGCCGGGCCTGTCCGTGCCGTCTGGTGTACTGACCTGCGTGGAGGCGACACCGGAGGACGGCGCGGGGGAGGGGACCGGCGGCGAGCAGCTCGCGCTGGTCCGCGGCCCCGCGCCCCGCGTGCCCCGCCCGCCCAGGGCCCGCCCCCGCACCTGGCGCGGCGCGCCGGTCGCCGAGCGGCTGCCCGTCGCCCGCGTCCTCGTCGACAAGGGTCTGGTCCACCTCGACCGCCTCTTCGACTACGCCGTCCCCGCCGCCATGGACGAGGAGGCCAGGCCCGGCGTCCGGGTCCGGGTCCGCTTCGGCGCCGGGCAGCGCGCCGGCCGCCGGGAGGGCGGCGGCCTGATCAACGGCTTCATCGTCGAGCGCCGCGCGGAGACCGACTTCCCCGGCGTCCTCGCCCCGCTCGCCCAGGTGCTCTCCACCGAGCCCGTCCTGAGCCCCGGACTGCTGCGGCTGTGCCGGGCCGTGGCCGACCGGTACGCCGGGGCGCTGGCCGACGTCGTGCAGCTGGCCGTTCCGCCCCGCATGGCCCGCGCCGAGC
>NZ_JAVREN010000025.1:0-94539 GCF_031845405.1 Streptomyces boetiae | reverse complement strand
CCGCGCCCTCCCCGCCGCGGAGGCACCGGCCGAGGCCGCGGCGGTCCGCGCCGCCCTGAAGGAGGTCGCCGTGGCGCTCGAACAGCGCGCCGCGGCGGCCCCCAGCCTCGCCGCAGAGGTGCTCTCCGCCCAGGTCATGATGGTCAGCGACCCGGCCCTGGCCGACCGCGCCGAGGCCCTGGTGCACGGCGGCACCGACGGCCCGCACGCGCTGATGGCCGCCTTCGGGGAGTTCCGCGCCGCCCTGGAGGCGGTCGGCGGGCTCTTCGCGGAGCGGGTGGCCGACCTGGACGACCTGCGCGACCGCGCCGTCGCCCGCCTCCTCGGCCTGCCCATGCCCGGGCTGCCCGACCCCGGCCACCCCCATGTCCTGGTCGCCGCGGACCTCGCGCCCGCCGACACCGCCCTGCTGGACCCCGCCAAGGTCATCGCCCTGGTCACCGAGCAGGGCGGGCCCACCAGTCACACCGCCATCCTGGCCCGCAGCCTCGGCGTCCCCGCCGTGGTCGGGTGCCCCGGGGCCGCCGCCCTGACCGACGGGCGTCTGGTCCTGGTGGACGGCGCCGCCGGTACCGTCGAGGCCGACCCGCCGCCGGAGTCGGTCGCCTCGGCCGCCGCCGCCCAGGAGCAACGCCGCCGGCGGGCCGCCGCGCTCACCGGCCCCGGCCGCACCGCCGACGGCCACCCCGTCAAGCTGCTGATCAACCTCGGCGCGCCGAACGAGCTGCCCGCCGCCGCGGCGGCCGACAGCGAGGGCGTGGGCCTCTTCCGCACCGAGTTCCTCTTCCTGGACCGCGCCCAGGCGCCCACCGTGGAGGAGCAGACGGCCGCCTACGCCCGGGTGTTCGCTGCCTTCGCCGGCCGCCGCGTCGTCGTCAGGACCCTGGACGCGGGCGCCGACAAGCCCCTGCAGTTCGCCGCGCCCGCCGGCGAGGCCGAGGAGCAGAACCCGGCCCTGGGCGTCCGCGGCCTGCGCACCGCGGCCCGCGACCCGAAGCTGCTGGACGACCAGCTCCTGGCCCTCGCCCGCGCCGCCGAGGGCAGCGCCACCGAGGTCTGGGTGATGGCCCCCATGGTCTCCCTGCCCGCCGAGGCCGCCGCCTTCGCCGAGCGCGTCCGCGCCCACGGCCTGCCCCGCGCCGGGGCCATGGTCGAGGTCCCCGCCGCCGCCCTGCGCGCCGGGGAGCTGGCCCAGGGCTGCGACTTCCTCAGCATCGGCACCAACGACCTCTCCCAGTACGCCTTCGCCGCCGACCGCACCCTGACCGGGCTGGCAGCGCTGCTCGACCCCTGGCAGCCCGCGCTCCTGGACCTGGTGCACCTGACCGCGGAGGCCGGCGCCCGGCACGGCCGCCCGGTCGGCGTCTGCGGCGAGGCGGCGGCCGACCCGGCGCTCGCGCTCGTACTGACGGGCCTGGGCGTCGGCAGCCTCTCCGCCGCGCCCGGCGCGCTGCCCGAGGTCCGCGCGGCCCTGGCCTCCCGCACCCTCGCGGACTGCCGCGAGCTGGCCCGCCTGGCCCGCACCGCCCCGGACGCCGCCACCGCCCGCTCCCGCGTCCGCGCGGCGCTGGCCTGACCGCCGCCCCCCGCTCCTGTCATTATGCAACTAGGTGCAATAGGCTGCCGTCGCGCCCCCGCCGGAGCGCCCGCCGACCCGGAAGGAGACCGGCATGGCCGGGAACCAGCCCGACGCGGACCCCCGCCCCGGGGACCGCGACCGCGAACTCGACATCGTCGTCTACGGCGCCACGGGCTTCGTGGGCAGGCTCGTCGCCGCCCATCTCGCTCGCAGCGCGCCCGAGAAGACCCGGATCGCCCTGGCCGGCCGTTCCCGCCCCAGGCTGGAGACGGTGCGCTCCGGACTCGGCGAACGGGCCGGCGACTGGCCGCTGCTGGTGGCCGAGGCCGACGACCGCGAGGCCCTGGAGCGGATCGCCGGCGCCGCCCACGTCGTCCTCACCACCGTCGGCCCCTACGGCAAGTACGGCAAGGAGCTGGTCGCCGCCTGCGCCCGCGCCGGCACCGACTACGCGGACCTGTGCGGCGAGGTCCTGTTCGTCCGGGACTGCATCGACGCCCACCACGGACAGGCACGCGCCACCGGCGCACGGATCGTGAACGCCTGCGGCTTCGACTCGGTGCCCTCCGACCTCGGCGTCCACCTCCTCCACGAGCGGGCACGGGCCGAGGACGCCGGAGAGCTGGCCGAGGTCACCCTGGTCCTCACCGCCCTGCGCGGGGGCTTCAGCGGCGGGACCATCGACTCCCTGCGCCATCAGATCGACGTGATGAAGCGCGACCCCGCCGCCCGCAGGCTCGCCGCGCACCCCTACGCCCTCAGCCCCGACCGTTCCGCCGAACCCCGCCTCGGACGGCAGAGCGACCTGGCCCGCATCCCGGCCCGCGAGGTCAGCCCGGCCCTGCGGGGAACGCTCGCCCCCTTCGTCATGGCCCCCTTCAACACCCGCGTGGTGCGGCGCAGCAACGCCCTCCTCGGCCACGCCTACGGGAGCGGCCTGCGCTACCGGGAAGCCATGAGCGTGGGCACCTCGCCGCTCTCCCCGCTGCTCGCGGCCGGGGTCCAGGCCGGGCTCGGCGCGCTGACGGCAGGGCTCGCCCTCCCGCCCACCCGCTGGGCCCTGGACCGGCTGCTGCCCAAGCCGGGGGACGGGCCCGGCGAGAAGCTGCGCCGCGAGGGCCACTTCACGGCCGACTTCTTCGCCCGCACCACCACCGGCGCCCGCCTGACCGCCCGTGTCCGCGCGCAGGGCGACCCCGGGTACGCCGCCACGGCCGTCATGCTCGGCGAGGCCGCGCTCGCCCTGGCCCTCGACCGCGCCGCCCTGCCCCCGACGCCCGGCGGCGTGCTCACCCCGGCCACCGCCCTGGGCGACGCCCTGGTGACCCGCCTGCGCGCCGCGGGCATGACCCTCACCACCGGCGCCGCGTCCGGTCGCGCCTGAGGCCGGGCGCCTTCCCGAACGGCCGCCCCGACTACGGGCGTTCGGCGCCGGTCGCCGCCGGGAGGAGCCGGGTGGGCAGGTCCTCCTCGGCCGCGGGGGCGAACGTCCGCTCCTCGGCCGTCGCGCTTGCCGGGCGTTCGCCGCAGAAGGCCGCCTCCAGGGTGCCGCCCAGGGCGGTGTTCACCGGGCCGTTGTTGGAGGCGTTGGCCATGGCCGTCAGGCGGCGCTCGCCGTCCTCGGTGGTGAAGGCGTAGGTGTAGAAGCCCTGCACGGTGCCGGTGTGGCCGAGGACCGAGAGGCCGCAGGAGAGGGCGTAGCGGCGCAGGCCCAGGCCGTAGAAGCGGGTGTTGGTCGCGTCGGTCGGCGTCATGGTGAGCATGGCGTCGAGCTGCTCCGTGCCCAGGAGTTCGCCCTCGGTCAGGGCGCCGACGAACCGGTTGAGGTCCGCCGGGCTGGAGATCATCGCCCCGGCCGACTGCGCCCAGGAAGCCGTCTGGCGTGTGGAGTCGACCAGCGGCAGGCCGGCCTCGTCGGGGGTGAGGTGGCCGCTGATGTGCGTGCCGGGGATGCGGGTGCGCGGGTGGACGTAGAAGGTGTCGTCCAGGTCCAGCGGCTGAATGATCCGCTCGCGGTAGGCGTCGGCCAGGGAGGCCCCGGTCAGGCGCTCGATCAGCATGCCGGCGACCACGAAGTTGCTGTTGGAGTACGCGTACGCGGACCCCGGCTCCACGGTCAGCGGGCGGCTGAGCGAGAGGTCCACCAGCTCCTGGAGCGAGAAGACGCGGTCGCGCACCGACTCGAAGCCGGGGACGGTCCGCGCGAACATGTCGTTGGTGTAGTCCCACAGGCCGCTGCGGTGGCTGAGCAGGTGGCGCAGGGTGATCCGGTCGTCGGGCAGCAGGCCCGGCAGGTGCCGGTTCACCGGGTCGTCCAGGCCGGCCGCCCCCTCCCCGATGAGCTGGAGCAGCACCACCGAGGTGAAGGTCTTCGTCACGCTGCCCACGCGGAAGCGCGCGCGGGTGGTCATCGGCAGGCCCGTGTCCGCGTCGCGCTCGCCCACGGCGAGGCGGGAGACCCCCTCCGGGCCGTCGATGCGGGCCATCGCCCCGGGCGCGCCCAGCTCCGTCGCGCGCAGCAGCGCCGCGCGCACCCCCTCCAGGTCCGGCTCGGCCAGGCCGGACCCGGCGGCCGGCGCCGAGTCCTCGGCCGGCGCGGGGCCCGCCGGCGCGGGGTCCGCCGGGGCCGGGACGGCCGGCGCCTCGGTGGCGGCCACGGCCTGCGTGCCGGCCACGACGGCGGCGGCCAGGACGATCGCGACCGTCGCCGACCGCCTGCGGAGGGGCAAACTCATGCTGATCCCTTGGGAGTTCGGGTGTGAAGGGATGCAAAGCGTACCGCCCGGCCGGCACACGTCCTCCGTCACGGCGCGCCGGGGCCCGGTGAGCGCTCCCGGCGGGACGCCCGCCGGGAGCGCGGCCCCGCCGCGACGAGGCCCTACGTCCCGGTGGGCCCGCGCGTCGCCTCCTTGCGGCAGACGGCCAGGGTGTCGGAGTCCCCGAAGGCGCGGAAGGCCACCGAGGAGAACCCGGCGGCTGTGGCGTGGGCGCGCAGCTCCCCGGGGACGTAGGAGCCGCCGCCCCGGGTGAGCACCAGCATGGAGAGGCTGACGCGCAGGTTCACGCGCTCGGCGTCCGCGGCCGGGTGCCCGAGCATGCGGTCGTAGACCAGCAGGGCGCCGCCGGGCTCCAGGCTCTCGAAGGCCTTGCGCACCAGGAAGGCGCGCTGCTCGGCGCTCCAGTCCACCAGGACGTGGCCGATCATCACCAGGTCCGCGCGGGGGAGCGGGTCGGCGAAGAAGTCGCCCGCGTGGAAGGCCGCCCGGTCCGCCAGCCCGGCCCCGGCCATCCGCTCCGCGAACAGCGGGGCCATGGTGGGCAGGTCGAAGACGCCGCCACGCAGGCCGGGGTGGGCGGCCAGGACGTGCGCGAGCACGCCGCCCCGGCAGCCGCCGACGTCCAGCACGAAGCGGTGGCGGCCCCAGCCCTCGTAGGCGGACAGGAGCTGCCCGGCGAGTGGGCCCGTCATGCTGTCCATCCTGTTGGCGAACTGGCGCAGGATCTCCAGCCGGTGCACGGCGTCCATGAACTCCCGGCTGTCGCTTGGCGCACCGGTGCGCAGCGACTCGGTGAGGCCGAGCAGCGCGGGGAAGAGGCGCAGGCGCAAGACGTCCCCGAGGTAGGAGGGGCCCCCGGGCACCAGGTGGGCCTCGGCGGCGGGGCCGTTGCGGTAACGGTCCGCCTCCCGCTCCAGCAGTCCGTTGGAGACCAGCAGGCCGAGCCAGTGCGCCAGCCCGCGTCCGTCCAGCCCGAGACGCCGGCGGATGGTCTCCTCGTCCGCGGGCCCCTCGGACAGCAGGGCGAACAGGCCCAGCTCCAGGCCCGATACGAGCGTCTGCACGTCGCACAGGGCCTCGATGTCGACGGGGAGGGCCGGGGCGTGTGCGCCGGGCGTGGTCTGAGCCGTCATGGGTGCTCTCCTCGTCTCGCCATGGACGGATGGTCACTCCATTCATGAGAAGGCGCCCGACGTGACCACGTCAATATGCCCCGATAGGGGCGGGAAAGTCGCTCCATCATCCGATATGCCAATCGGGTTGGCGGCTGGACGGCGCGGCCCTCCCCGGCCCGGGGGTGCGGCCCCTCGATTTAACCCGGAGTTCAAGTCGTGGTATTCGAACGCCGCCCTTTAGGATCGTAAACAAGATCGAATGTTGCGCGACCGGTCGAGCGGCGCAGCCGCATTGCGATAGGGGAACAGAGAATGTCTCACGCGAAGCCGGCGCCCCCGGCGGCCCGTCCCTCGTTAACGGCCCTTGCGGCGCCCGCCGTTGCCACCGGAGCCGCCCCGGTTCCGCGCCCCTCGGCCGGCGCGCACCCGCGGACGCCCGCGGCCGAGCGCTACCGCGACGGGCTGCTGCGCTACGTCAGCCGGCTGACCGCGGGGGACGCGCACCGCGCGGAGGACATCGTGCAGGAGACCATGCTCCGCGCCTGGCTCGCGGCCGACGAGTTCTCCGACGGCGAGGGCGCGTTCCACGGCAGCGAGGACCACCTCGCCGCCTGGCTGCACACCGTCGCCCGCAACCTCGCCATCGACGCCCGCCGCCGCGACCGCGCCCTGCCGGTGGGCATCCTGCCCGCCTCCCTGCTGCACCGGGCCGCCGACGGCGGCGCCGAGATGGCCGCCACCGTCGCGGAGCGCGTGACCCTCGTCCCCTCCCTGGCCCGGCTCTCCCCCCGGCACCGCGAGGTCGTGGTCCACGTCTACCTCTACGACCGCTCCCGCGCGGACGTCGCCCGCCGGCTCGGCGTCCCCGGCGGCACCGTCAAGTCCCGGCTGCACTACGCCCTCTCCGCCCTGCGACGGGACCTCCCGGCGGCATGACGACCACAGACCCGCTCGACTTCGTCAGTCGGCACCGCGACACCATCTTCCGGTGGCTGGGGATTCTCGCCGCCCTGCTCGTGGCCTTCCTGATCCTGCGTCACCTCGCGATGCGCCTGGGCGGCTGGCGTGCCGCCTGGCAGCGCGCGAGGCGGGAGGCCGCGCTCACGGCCCACGCCTTCGCCGCGCCCTTCCGGGCCTGGCTGCGCCACCGGCGGTCGCTGCGCGTCCTCGTGCGCGGGCTGCGCGCCCACGTGACCTGGCGCGACGCCGAACGGGCCCTGGCCGCCGCCCGCGAGGCCGCCGCGCCAGCGGGAGGCCGGCCGTACGCGGCCCTGGTCGGCGCGGACACCGTGACGGTGCTGCTGGCCGGCGGGGACGCCCACCCGCCCGAGGAAGGCCCCTGGTGGCGCGACGAGGACGAGGGCCCCGGCCACTGGACCGCCGAACGCGCCGCGCTGCCGCCGGTGGTCCCCGTACCCGACCGGCCGCCCGCCGTGCTCGTCGCGCTCGGCGAGTCGCGGGGCCGTTGTGCCTTCCTCGACCTGGCGGTCGGCCCCCCGCTGCTGAGCGTGGAGGGTGACCGGCGCGGGCGCGTCGCCCTCCACCAGGCGGTCGCCGCGCAGCTCGACGCCCGGCTGCCCGAGGGCCTGGTCGTGGTGGCCGAGGGCGTGCACCGGGCGTTTCCCGGCTTGCCGGTGCGCGCCGCGTACCGGACCGCCCGCGAGCTGAGGCCGCGCCTCGGCGTGGCCCCGGTGCTCGTCACCGCCGAGCTGCCCGATCCGCTGCCGCCCGAACTCGCCGCGTCGCCCAGCGAGTCGGGAGGCACGCGGACCGTGCTGCTCGGGCCGGGCCGCGGCTACACGCGCACCCTGCTGACCGACCGGCACGGCCAGGTCGCCGTGGCCGGCACGCCGCTGCTGGTTTCGGGCAACGCCCTGGGCCGGGCCCTCGCCCGCGTGCTCGCCTCGCTGCCTCCCGTGCTGCCGCCAGTCCCGCCGGGCGCGGGGCACTCCTTCGCCGAGCCGGAGGAGGACGAGCTGGACCGGGCGGAGGAGGACGCCCTGGATCAAGTGGTCCCGGCCGGGCCGCAGTTCGCGGAGGACGGAGTGGAGGAGGCGCCGCCCGTGCGCGCCCCGGCGCCCGTGCCGCCCCCGGCCCTCGCCCCCGCCCGTCCGATTTCCCAGGAACGCCCGTGAACCTGACCCTCACCACCGCCGACCCGCAGGGCCGGCTCGCGGACTACCTCGTCGAGTTGCCCGAGGACGCCACCGTCGCCGAACTGGCCGCCGCGCTCCACGCCCCGCGCCTCTACCTCGGCGAGCGCCCCCTGGACGACGACGCGCCCCTGGCCGCCGGAGGCGTCCGCGACGGCGCGCTCCTCGGGCTCGGCGCCCCCGCCCCGCCCCGCGCCTCGGCGGCCAACGCCTGGCGGCCCCCGCCCGGCGACCCCGAACTCCTCGAACTGCGCCACGTCTCGGGCCCCGGGGCGGGCCGGGTGTGGCGGCTCGGCCCCGGCCGCCACGAGGCCGGCACCGACCGCGGCTCCGCCATCCGCCTCGCCGCCGGGGATGGCGACGGCGGAACGCCCGAGCGCGGCGTCTGGATCACCGTGCACGCGGACGGCTCCGCCTCCTTCCTCCTGCCGCCCGACGCCGACGCCGAGCGCTGCGGCCTGCGCAGCCTCACCCCGCCGCCCCCCGTCGACCCCGAGACCGGCACCCCGCTCACCGACGAGGAGCCGGCCGGCGCGGTGGACGGCGGACCAGGCGGCCACAGCGCCGAGCCCGCGCCCACCGGACCCGACGGCCTGCCCCTGCGCCCGCCGCCGCCCCCGCCCGGCGCGCTGCCGCCTCCCTCCGACGGCTCGCGGCCCTGGCCGCCCTACGCCGACCTGGCGCTCGGGGACCATCTCCTGCGGCTGACCGCGCCGTTCGAGCCCGACGCCGCCGTCAGGCCCGCCGCGCGCGGCCTCACGCTGGACTACAGCCGCCCCCCGCGCATCGCCCCGCACCTGGACGCCGAGAACCTCACGCTGCCCGGGCCGCCCGCGCCGCCCGGGCCGCGGCCGTTCCCGTTCATGATGATGATCTCGCCGCTGGTCCTGGGCCTGGCCATGATCACGCTCTTCCGGTCCTTCTACTTCCTGATCCTCATCGTCCTCACCCCGCTGATGGCGGTGGGCAACTGGGTCACCGGCCGCCGCGCCAACCGCACGCGGCACGAGGAGCAGGTGCGCCGCTACCGGCTGCGGCGCGCGGCGCTGGAGGCCGAGATGCGCCGCGCCACCGTCGAGGAGCGCCACCAGCGCAACCTCGCCGCCCCCGACCCCGCCGCCGTGCTGCTGACCGCCACCGGGCCCGGGCACCAGCTGTGGGAGCGCCGCCGCCACCATCCCGACTACCTCACCCTGCGGCTGGGCACCACCACCCGGCCCTCCCTCAAGCGCATCTCCGACCAGGCCAGGGAGTCCAACCACCGCACCGTGCACTGGCGGCTGGCCGAGGTCCCCATCGGTGCCGAGCTGCCCCAGCTCGGCGTCCTCGGCCTCACCGGCACCCCGGCCACCGCGCGGGCCGTCGCCCGCTGGGCCGTCGTCCAGGCCGCCGTCCTGCACAGCCCACGCGACCTGCGCGTCGTCGTCCTCACCGAGAAGGGCAACGCCCAGGACTGGGCCTGGGTGCGCTGGCTGCGGCACCTGCGCCCGCACCGCTCCGGGCCCGCCGGGCCGCCCCTGATCACCCTGGGCAACGACGAGGAGTCCACGGCCCGCCGTGTCAGCGAGCTGTACGCCGACATCCAGGCCCGGGCCGAGGCCGCCGGCGCCGGCGCGGGCCGCAGGACCCCCGCCACCGCCCCGGATGTGCTCGTCGTCATGGACGGCGCCTACCGGCTGCGCGACCTGCCCGGCGTCGTCAGCATCCTCACCCAGGGCCCGGGCGTGCGGGTCTTCAGCGTCTGCCTGGACGAGCGGGAATCCCTGCTCCCCGAGGAGTGCCGCGCCGTCGTCACCGCCACCGGCGACCGGCTGACCGTGCGCACCTCCGGCAACCCCGCCGTGCGCGGCATCCGCGCCGACCAGGTGGACCCGCCCTGGTGCGAGGAGGTCGCCCGCACCCTGGCCCCGCTCCGGGACGTGACCGTCGAGGCCGACGCGGGCCTGCCCACCCAGGTCAGGCTCCTGCCGCTCATCGGCCAGGAACCGCCCGACGCCCGGGCCCTGGTCCGGGCCTGGGAGCGGCGGCCCGCCTCCACCTCCTTCGCCGTCGGCGCCGGCTTCGAGGGAACGGCCGCCCTGGACCTCGTCGCGGACGGCCCCCACGGCCTGATCGGCGGCACCACGGGATCGGGCAAGTCCGAGCTGCTCCAGGCCATGATCGCCTCGCTGGCCGCCGCCAACCGGCCGGACGAGATGACGTTCGTCCTCATCGACTACAAGGGCGGCAGTGCCTTCCGCGAGTGCGCCGAACTCCCGCACACCCTCGGAATGATCACCGACCTCGACGGCCACCTCACCCAGCGCGCCCTGGCCTCGCTCGACGCCGAACTGCGCCGCCGCGAGCAGTTGCTGGCCGACGTCGGCGTCAAGGACCACCGCGAGTACCGCGCCAAGCGCGCCCGCGAGCCCGAACTGCCGCCGCTGCCGCGCCTGCTGCTGGTCATCGACGAGTTCGCCACCCTCGTGCGCGAACTCGCCGAGTTCGTGCCCGGCCTCATCAGCCTGGCCCAGCGCGGCCGTTCGCTCGGCCTGCACCTGCTGCTGGCCACCCAGCGCCCCGCCGGCTCGGTCAGCAACGAGATCCGCGCCAACACCAACCTCCGCATCGCGCTGCGCGTCACCGACCGCACCGAGAGCCAGGACATCATCAACTCGGCCGGAGCCGCGTCGATTTCCCCGGCAACGCCCGGCCGGGCGCTCGTCCGGCGCGGCGACGGCCCGCCGCTGCCGTTCCAGACCGCCTTCGTCGGCGCCGAACGCCCCGCGGAGGGCGAGGCGGACGGGCACGGCGCGGGTGGCGGGCGCCGCGCCGTGCGGAGCACCGAGCTGACCTGGGACGGGCTCGGCCGGCCCCTCGCGCCGCCCGCCGAGCCCGATGCCGAGCCCGATGCCGAGCCCGATGCCGAGCCCGATGCCGAGCCCGATGCCGAGCCCGGGGCCGAGCCCGATGCCGAGCCCGGGGCCGACGCCGGCCCCGGCGGCGCCGAGGCCGAGGCCGGACCCGCGGAGGGCGTGGAGGCGCGGGAGCGGCGCCCGGGGGACCCGCCCACGGACCTGACCGCCCTGGTGGCGGCGGTGCGCGAGGCCGCCGCCTCCCTGCCGGACTTCCGGCCCCAGCCGCGCCCCTGGCTGCCGCCGCTGCCGGCGGAGATCCCGCTGGAGGAACCACCCCGGGACCCCGCGCCCCGCGCCCGGCGCCTGCCGCCCGTCCCCTATGTCCTGTTCGACATGCCCTCCCGGCAGCAACAGGTGCCCGGCCACCTCGACTTCGCGACCTTCGGCCACCTGTACGTGATCGGCGCGCCGCGCTCCGGCCGCACGCAGGTGCTGCGCACCGTCGCCGGCTCGGCCGCGCTGCACCTGACCACCGACCAGCTCCACGTCTACGGCATCGACGCCGCCGGCGGGGGCCTGGCGCCGCTGGAGGACCTGCCGCACTGCGGCGCGGTCGTCTCCCGCCTCGACCCCGAGCGGCTGGGCCGCCTCGTGCGTCGCCTCCTGACGGAGCTGACGGCCCGTCAGGCCGCCCTCGCCCGGGAGAGCGCCGCCTCCCTCACCGAGCTGCGCGCCAAGCTCCCCGCCCCCGAGCGCCCCGCCCACCTGCTGCTGCTGATCGACGGCTGGGACGCGCTGGTCGAGGAGCTGGAGAAGCTCGACGGCGGCCGGATGACGGAGGACCTGATGCGCCTGCTGCGCGAGGGCGCCGCGGCCGGCCTCCACGTGGTCGCCACCTCCGAGCGCAGGCTGCTCGGCGGGCGGGCCGGCCAGCACAACGACCGGCGCCTCCTGCTGCGCCAGGCCGACCGCATGGACTACGCCGTGGTCGGCGTCAACCGCAAGGCCGTGCCGCAGCACGTCCCGCCGGGCCGGGGCTGGTTCGCCCCCGGCGGCACGGAGGGCCAGATCCTGACCCTGCCGCTGAACGCCCTGGCCCGGGGCGGCGACCAGGCCGACGCGCTGCGCGCCATCGGCCGGCGGGCCGCGGCCAGGGACGGCGGCGTGGCGGCCGGTCTGCGGCCGTTCCGCGTCGAGGCGCTGCCGTCCGGCATCGGCTACGCGGAGGCGGCCGGGATGGTGCCGGAGGAGAACCGCCGCCCGCTGTGGGCGCTGTACGGAGTCGGCGGCGACGAGGCAGGTCCCCTGGGCGTCGACTTCGCGGCCGAGCCCGGCTCCTTCGCGGTCGTCGGGCCGCCGCGCAGCGGCCGGTCCACGGCGCTGGCGGCGATGTGCGTCTCGCTCGTGACAGGCGGAACGGCCCTGGTGGCGCTCACTCCCCGGGACTCGCCGCTGCGGCGGCTCGGCGCGCACGGCCTGGCCCGGGTGCTGGAGGACCCCGACCCGGCGGCCGACGCGCTGGAGGCGGCGCTGGCGGAGGTCGAGGGACGGCCCGCGGTGGTCGTCGTGGACGACGCGGAGCTGCTGACCACCGGCCGTGCCGACAAGGTGCTGCGCGCGGTCGCCTCGGCCGGGCGCGACCGCCGGCTGGGGCTGCTGCTGGCGGGCACGGCGGAGGGTGTGATGACCGGCATGGGCTGGATCGGCGTGGCCCGGCGCTCCCGGCGCGGCCTGCTGCTGGGGCCGAAGAACCTCGCCGAGGGCGAGGTGATCGGCGTGCGGCTGGCCCCGGAGCACCTGCGCCCGCTGTCCGTGCCCGGCCGCGCCTGGGCCGCGGACACGTCCGCGGGCCTCCCGGTCGCGGTGCAGGTGCCGCTGACCGTCCTCCAGGGCTGACCGGGCCGAGGGGGCCGAACGGGGGCGGGGGCACCGCCGCCCCCACCCCGCCGCCTCCCGGCCGCGCGCGCCTAGGTGTTGGGCGTGAACATCGAGTGGTCCTCGTTCCAGGTGCCCGACGGACCGTCCAGGGACCGCGAGTCGTCCCACTCCGGCGGGGCGGTCGTGGCGGTGGTGACCTCCTCGTAGCCCACCTCGTAGCCGCCCTCGCCGTCGATCCCCGACAGGCTGGCCGCGAACAGCGCCGCGTCGTTGGTCCGGAAGGAATCGCTGATCTGCGTGAGGATATTGGCCCAGCCCTGGATGTTGGAGGCCGCCATCTGGAGCGACCTGCTGAACTCCTGGTACGCCGTCTTCAGCGCGGGGCTGGCCTGCTCCAGGTAGAGGCCGTTGTCGAGCAGGGTGTCGACCCTGCCCAGGAGGTTGTAGATCTCGGGAATGATGATGCCGCACTGCGCGGTCAGCGTGCTGCTGGTCTCCGCTATGCCCGCGTAGTCGGCGGAGATATCCGCCATGGGAACGCCTCCAGAAGTTCCGGTTCCAAGGTCTCCGTGGAAAATGCGGCGTGAACCGCCCCGCCGCTACCTCGGGTTGCGAATGTTGTCCGCGTAGTCGCTGTCGAATTCCATCATGTTGTTCTTGATGTCGATGAACTGCTGGGCGAACGAGTCCACCGCCGTGCACAGCTCCGTGAGGCTGGTGTGCAGATTGGTGTACATCTCCGAGATGGCGGCGCCCGTCTCGGGCATGACGAGGGACTCGGTCAGGGCCGCGTCGATGGCGGTCTTGGCCGCGTCCTTGGCCGGCGTGAGGACGTCCCTGTTGCTGGCCCTCATCGCGGCGGCGGCCTCCTCGACCTCCGCGTAGGTGATGCTGATATTGGGCATCGCGTGCTCAACTCCCTTGCTGCTGTCCGGTGTACGGGTGTGCGGTCTTCAGGCGAACGGTGTACGGGCGTGCGGTCCACGGGCCCCGGCCGCCGTGCGGCGGCGTCATTCCTCGTCCTCCTCCCCGCCCTCCCAGGCCGCGAACGGGCCGGAGCGGGTGTACTCGGTGACGGTGACCTCCTGCTCGCCGTCCTCGTTCGTCGTCGTCTCCGTGACCGTCCTGGTGGCGGAGCCGTTGTCGTTGACCGTGACGTCCTCGACGATCCGCCAGCCCTCGGAGGAGGTGGTGACGGTGAAGTCCCTGGTGTCGTAGGAACGCCCGTTCGCGGGATCGACGATCTGCGGCGGGCCGTCGTACGCGGTGACCGTGGTGATGGTCTCCCCGGCCCCCGTGGTGACGGTCAACTCCTCCTTCATGATGTTGTAGTCGTCGTCGTAGGACAGCACGACGTTCGTGCTGCCGCCGTTGTCGTCCGTGAACTGCATGCGGCTGGGCGGAAGGTCCGACGGCTTCCCGGGGTCGGGGCCGGGCGGGAGGGGCGGGTTCTCGTCGTTGCGCCACGTCTCGCACCAGGCGGGGCCGTCGTTCCCGGCGCACACCTGGGCGATGTCCGCGTCCGGATTCTGCTCGAAGTACTCGGCGGCGCCGATCTCCTGAAGGTAGGTCTCCCAGGCCGCCTTGTCCTGCGCCCACTCCTCGTACACCTCGCGCTCGCCGTTCCACCGGTCGAACATGGCCCCGCCGGCCGTGGCCGCCGCGCCCGAGGCGAGGAAGGCGTCCTGCTGGAACAGCCCGTCGGCGACGCTCCCGAACGTGTCGCCGAACTGCTTCAGCTTGTCCTTGCCGTCGTCGATGCGCAGCTTCGACTTCCGGTAGAAAAGGGAGAATTGGTAGGCCACGCTGCGCGAGCCGAACAGCGTCTCGTTCTCGGTGAGGGAGGCGTTGCCCACGTCCTCGTAGAGGCCCGTGCCGCCTCCGCTGTCGGCCCGTTCGGCCAGCGTGTGCAGCCCCCGCTGCATGGCGTAGAGCCTGTCGTAGTCCATGGCGAAGTCGGGCATGGGCGCTCCGTGTGCGCGGTCGGTCCGCGGCCCCGGCCGGGACCGCCTCTCGTTCCCTCTACGCACCGGCCGGGGCGGGAGGTTCAGCGTGCGCGGCGGCGGCGCGCGGATCGTTCACCCGGCGTTCACCGCTGAACCCGCGGGCGGGCTGGTGCGTAGAGGGTACGAGGCCCGGACCCCGGGCCGAGGAGCGGGCCGCGAGCAGCCGAGGAACCCGAGGAACCCGAGGAACCCGAGGAACAGGAGGGAGCGCCCATGCCCCGCCCACCCGACTGGAGTGCCCTGGACCTGGCGGCCGACCCCACCCCGGGCGACCCGGTCAGGCTCTCCGCGCTGCTGGTCTCCCAGCAGGGCGTCGTCGACTACCTGCGGGAGGTCAACAGCGGCCTCGGCGACCTGATGAACGCCAACAGCTCCGGCTTCATCGGCAAGACCGCCGACGCGCTGCGCGAGACGATGGACGGCCGGGTGCGCGGGTTCATCCGGACCTTCACCTCCGCGCACGAGCAACTCCACAGCGCGCTCCAGACCTACCACGACGTGATGGTGGAGCAGCAGGGCATCGCCGACGGCGCGCTGCGGGCCGCGCAGGGCCTCGCCGAGGACGACGCGGAGCGGGAGACCCACAGGAGCACCGCCGAAGGCGCCCGCGACGCGCTTCAGGCCGCCGCGTCCACGGCCGCGACCGCCCTGGCCGCGGCGGCGGCCGGCATCGAGTCGATGGTCGACCCCTGCGAGGAACTCTGGGAGATCCTCGGCTGGTTCGCCATCGCGCTGATCATCCCGGCGCTGTTCCTCGGCGGCCCCGTCGCCCTGCTCGCCATCGCCCTCAACGCCGCCCTGATGATCAAGACGGCCATCGACTTCGCGGGCGGCCGGGCGAGCCTGTCCTCCCTGATCCTCTCCATCGTCGGCACGCTGATCCCCACGACGCGGGGCCTGAACGTCAGCCTCTCGCGGGGGTTGTCACGCCTCTCCGGCTGGTCCCGCAGCACCCTCACCTCGCTCCGGGGCATGACCATGTCGGAGATGCTCACCGGCCTGCGCGGCATGTTCCTCACGGGGCTGCGGTGGGCCGGCGGGGTGATCGTGACCGGCCTGCGCGGCCTGCGCATGCTGGTGACGCCCCAGGGGTGGTCGACCATCGCCCGGGGTCTGGGCAGCGGCCAGGGCTTCCTCGGCTATGTCGGCATGCACTTCCGCGGCTTCGGCCCGCTGGCGGTCGTTCTCCCGGTCAACGCCGCCGAGCTGGGCCGCATCGGCTCCCTCTCCGGGCTCGGGCGGGGGTTCCGGATCTCCGTCTTCGACCGCGGCGTGATGAACCAGTACCGCACGGGCGCGTGGGTCAACGGCTCCACCGTGGTCGACGTCCGCGCGATCCGGGCCTTCGACAGCGCGGGCCGGCCCATCGTGGACCGCGGGCTCCTGGCGCGGTACCAGCCCACCCTCGCCGCGGGCGGGCACACCCTGGCCGGGATCTCCCACCTCCTGCCCCACACCCCTCTCAACCTGGGGGGCCTGGGGCAGACCGGCTCGGCGCCGGTGTGGAACCTCCCGGCGGGCACCCTGACCCTGGACGGCGCGCCGATGAACACCACCGGCGGCCTCCTCGCCCTGTCGGGCCTGGCCTGGACGCACGCGCCCCTGCGGAATCCCGCGCTGGCCGGCCTGGGGGCCGGCAGCCCGCCGATGACCGGTCTGCCGGCCGCCTTCCCCGCGCCGACGGGCCTGGGGGACCTCGCGAGCGGCATGAGCGTCCCGGACGCCCTGCGCGGCCCGGCCGCCGCCCTGGACGTGTCCGTGGCCGGCGTGCGCCCCGCCCAGCCGCTGTCCCTCTCCTTCGCCGACCAGGGCGTGTCCATGGGCGTCTCCGGCTTCTACTCCCCGCAGCCCACCCACGCCACGGCCGCGCCGGGCGACCTCTTCGTGCCGCTGCCGGCCTCCGTCGTCGCCCACGTCCCGGGCCCGCAAGGCCAGACCGTCGGCGTCCAGATCCCCATCCTCCCGGGGGGCGCCCTGGGCGACGCGCCGCTCGGCGCCGTCGGCGAGCCCCCGGCCGTCGTCCCCTCGAACGCGGTGAGCGCGCCCGGGGCCACGGGCGCGGCGGGCGTCAACAACGTCGTGCTCGACTTCAGCCTCCCGGGCCTGGCCCCCTTCCGGATGCAGTACGGCACCGAGGGCCTGGCGCTCACCCCCGCGGGGCAGGGCGCGATGCCCGCCGTCAACGTCATGAACATGCCCCAGCTCGGCGAGGTGGTGTCCCTGCCGCAGGGCGGCCTGACCGCGAGGGGCGCCGAGGCCGGAGGAGCGAACCCGGCGGCCGTTCAGGCCCCCGGCCCGGCCCGGCCCGGCGGCCAGCAGCTCGCCTTCGACGTCCACGTCGGCGGGGCGCAGCCGATCCGCCTGTCCTTCGCCGACGAGGGCCTGACCCTGAGCCCGCCCGACACCGCCCTGCCCGCGGCCCCCGCCCGGATGGACGCCGGGGACCTCACCGCGAACCCGGCGGACGCCCCCGAGTCCGCGCGGACCGGCGGCCTGCCCGAGGGCGTCGCCGTCAACGTCCCCGCCCCGGGCCGTCTGAACCTCGACGTGGGCGGCGCCACGCGGATGTCCGTGAACCTCGGTGACGGGCTGCGCCACGCCACCGGCGAGATGCCGCCGCTGCGCGCGGAGGCGAACGGTGGCCAGGCCCAGGGCCTTTCCCCGCAGGCCCCGGCCCGGACGGCCGGGGCCGCCACGCCCGCCGCGGGCGTTTCCCCGCCTGCCGCACCGGCCGCGCCCGCCGCCTCGGCCGCCGGCGGGAACGGCGCCCTCGGGGACGTCACCCTGCACGTGCGGGGCGGGGAGCCGGTCAGGCTCAGCTCCATCCTCGCGACGCCCTCCCCGGGCGGGGCCGCGCACACGCCCACGCCGCCGCCCACGGCGCCCGCCGCCGCGCACACCTCCGCCGCACTGCCCCCGGCCGGCCCGGCCGGCGAACTGGTCGCCGTCCCGCCCCCGCAGGCCGCGGCGCCCCTCCCCGCCGCCGGAAACCCCGCGGGCGTCCGCACCGCCGAGGGCGGAGCGCCGCACGGCCCGGCGACCGCTCCGCCGGGCGCCGGCGGGCCGCCGCAGGCCGTGGGACAGTCCGGGGCGGCGGCCCCCACGCGGCTGGGCGAGAGCTCCGGCTGGCTGACGGGGCCGCCCGGCCGCCCCGAGGCCGTGGTGAACGACGCGGGCGCGCGCACCCACGGCGTGGTCGAGCTGCGCGGCGAGGACGGCGCCCCCACCGGCCGGTTCGCCGCCGTCCCGGCCGGGGGAGAGGGCCCGGCCCTGCTCTTCCACGACCCCCGCGCGGTGCTCCTGGACCGGGCGCACGTCGTCGGGAACGCGCTCGTCGTGCGGCAGTCCGGCGGCGGAAGCGCGTTCCACTCCCTCGACGGTGCCCTGCTGGGCCGCTCCCACCCCCTGCCGGGCCCCGGGCAGCACGAGCTGATGGTCCCGGCCGGAGGCGGAAGGCCGTACGTCGTCGGGGCGGACGGGCGGCTGCTGGAGGGCGCCGCGGCCTCCCGGTCGGGAGAGGGCTGGGTGGCCCAACGGCCGGGCCAGGACGCCGTGCTGGTCAACGGCCCGCGCGGCCTGGACTACCGGCTGCTCACGCTGACCGGCCGCGACGGCGCCCCCGACCTCCAGGTGCTGCTGCGCCCGGACGGCCTGCCCTATCCCGTGCCGCGCGGCGCGGACGGCACCCCGGCCACCGGCAGCGTGGTGCGGCCGACCTCGCAGGGCACGCTGACCGTGTTCGGGCCGGACGGCACCTTCGCCCGCTACGCCCCCGGCGGCCGTTTCGAGAGCGAGGGACCGGCCACGCCCGGCCTGGGCGGCATCGCGCCCGAGGAGTTCCGGCTGCTGGACGAGGCCGACCGGCGCGCGGTCCTGGCGGACCTCGCCGCCCGCCCCGAGCGCCCCGACCTCCGGGCACCGGCCCCCGACACCATCCCGCTCACCGTCAACGTCGTCCACGACATCCGGTACGGAACGGACGGCGCGGAGGAGGGCGTCGACACCATCCCGCTGCACGACCTCCCCTCCCGGTCCGGCGCGGACGCGGCGCACGCGAGCGGCGGCGCCTTCACCGTCCCCGGACAGGAGGCCCTGCGCCTGCGCGTCACCCTCGACGCCGGCTCGGGGCGCCTCGGCGGCGTCGCCCTGGAGGGCGGCGAGGGCTTCGAGGCGCGCCACGTCCCCGGCCCCGGCGGCGACACCGTGGAGATCACGCGCGGCGGCCTCACGGTCCACGCCGAGCGCTGGGTCCCCCTCGGCGGCGAGGGCGCCGCGGGCGCCCACCTCCGCTTCGACGCGGGCCGGCCCGGCGCCGCGCCCGCCCTCGTCCGGCCCGGCGCCGACGGCGCGCCCGCCGTCGTTCCCGGCGCGGTCCGCACGCTGGAGGACGAAGCCGGCTTCCGCGTCACTCTCGACGGGCGGCAGCTCACCGTCGCGGGCGACGGCACCCCGCTGCGGGTCCTCGCGCTGGAGCACCCCGGCGGCGCGGGCGCCCCGGCCGCCCGCGACCACGTCTTCGCCCCCGCCGGGGGTCCGGCCGGCGCCACCCCGCTCCCGCTCCGGGACGCGGACGGCCGGCTGCGGCCGGGCGGAACGGCCCAGCAGGCCGGTGACCTCCTGCGCGTGCGGCGGACCGACGCGCCCGGCACCACGGCCGTCCACGACGCCGGGGACGGCCGTTTCCTGCGGCACGAGCACGCCGTGCGCGGCGGCACGCCCTTCGACGGCGACCTGCTGGCCGTGCCCCGCGACCCGCGCGGCGCCCACGTGCTGGACCCGGCCACCGGCCGGGCCCGGGCGGGCGTCACCGCCACGCCCGTCGGCGGCGGCTTCCTGGTCGAGGACGGCGCGCGGCGGGCGATGACCGACGCCCGGGGCGCGCTTAGCCACGACCTCGTCGCCGTCCGGCTCCCGGACGGCACCGACGGCCTCGCCGCGCGCTCCCGGCTGCCCGGCGCCGCGGACGGCGTGTTCAGCGGCCGGGGGGAGGCGGTCCCGGGGGCCGAGGTGCGCTGGTCCAGGGCCGGGTCCGGGGACGCGGCCGGGGACACGGCCGCGGTGACGCTGGGCCGCACCACGACCGAGTACCGCGTCGAGGCCGCGGCGGGGGCGTTCCACGGCGTGCCCGTGCGCGATACGCACCGCATCACGGGCGGCGCCGACAACGCGCACGCCGGGGGCCGCCTGGTCGTGCCGCGCGAGGGGGCGGAGGCGCCGCACGTGCTGCCCCCCGGCGGCGGGCGCCTCGACACCGTGGCGCAGGGGCCCGGCGGCTACCGCGTCCCGACGCCCGACGGACGCCCCCACGTGCTGCTGGACGGCACCGGGCAGTACCAGGGGACCGCCCTGCCGCTGAACGGCCGCGGCGACGGCAGCGCGGAATTCCTCCACCGGCCCGCCGAGGCCGCCGAAGCCCCCCGCCTGACCGACGGCCACGGCGCCCGCGTCCCCGGCCGTGACCTCGCCACCGGCCCCGCCTCCGTCACCGTCACCGACCGGGCCACCGGCCGGGCCTGGGTCCACTCCGCCGAGAACGGCATGCTGACCGAACGCCAGTTCGTCGTGCACGGCGGCACCGTGGACGGGCAGCGCCTCACCGTCCGCGCCGACCCTGCCGTCCCCGCCGACTCCGCCATCCCCGCCCGCCTCGACGGTGCGGGCGGCGGGGAGGCCACCGCCATCCCCCAGCGCGACGGCGGGCTGCGCGTCCGTTCCGGCGAGGACCACCACTTCGTCCTCGACCCGGCCACCGGCAACGTCACCGCCGAGCGGGTCGTGATCCTCACCCGGCCGGGCCCGGACGGTGCCCCCGAAACCGCGGGGTACGCGTTCATCCGCGCGGACGGCGCCCTCGACACCGCGCCGCGCCAGGCGGACGGCGCCCCCGTGCCCGGCGCCTCCCTCCAACGCCTCCCCGGCGGCGACCTGCTGTGGCGCGACACGGGCGGCAACGGCTTCACCCGCTTCGACACCGAGGGCGCCTTCCGCCACGAGGGCACGCGGCTGACAGGGCCGACCGCAGGCCAGGCCGGCGGCGCCGTCCGGATCTCCCGCATGCGGCACAACGGCACCGAGTACCGCTCCTACGAGGTCCTGGACGCCGCGTTCGCCGCGCGGGGCGACCGCGTGGCCACCGCCCGCACCCCGGCGCCGGGCGGCCCCGCGGCCGACTCCGGCTTCCGGATCGTGAGCGGCGACGGGCGGCAGACCTGGCTCTTCTCCGCCGGGGGCGGCCTGGAGCGCCACCTCGGCCCGCCCGGCCCTGGCAACGTCCGCACGGTCACGAACGCCGACGGCAGCACCTTCCGCGCCGTCGGGCTGTCCGACGGCACCGGCCACCGCTTCGTGGAGGTGGACGCGGCCGGCCGCCCCGCCCGCCTGCTCGACGGCGAGCTGCGCGAGGTCCCCGTCCCCCGCGGCGGCCTCACCGCGGCGGACGGCGGCGGCTTCCGGATCGACGGCCCCGGCGGCCTGCGCGCCGGCGAGTACAAGCGGTACGCCGCGGACGGGCGGCTGCTGGAGCAGCGCGTCAACCCCGTCCACGAGGGCAGGCCGGTCCCCGGGCGGCACTACGTGATCACCTACCGGTACGACGCCTCGGGCGCCCTGGCCGGGGGAAGCTGGGAGCGGTTCCGCGACGGGCACGCGCCGCCGCCCCAGGCCGGGACGCTGGAGCGGGGCACCGTGAACCTCAAGGGCGCGGGCCAGGGCCACATCGAGCTGAACTCCTACAGCGGCGCCTTCGTCTTCGAGCGCAGGACGCTGCCGGACGGCCACACCGTGGACACCCACGCGCCCGGCGTCGCGGCCGGGATCGTCGACCTCAGGGCGGGCGTTCCGCTGAGCACCACCCAGCGGGAGCGGTGGTCCGAGCTGACCGCCGCCGGCGAGCCCGTGCCCGGCGGCCACGGCATCCGGGCCTGGACCGCGATGGGCGAGTGGTTCGACTACCGCTCCGGCTTCCGCCACAGCGCCGAGGGCCCGGTCCGGCACTTCCGCGCGAGCGTGACCGGCGGCCACTACCTGGCCCTGCGCGGGGACCGGTGGACGGGCCGGTGGCACAAGTACGACGCCGACTTCGCGCCGGTGGCCCAGGGCGAGCGCACCTGGGGCCTGTTCGGGAACAGCTGGACCGACCGCATCCCCGACCCGCGCGTCGGCAGGCTCGTGGAGGTCACCAGCAAGGCGGGTCCGGTGCCCACCCGCTACCTCATCGAGCGCCCCCTCGGCCGGGACGGCCTCCCGGAGGGAGACGCCTGGGTGCGCACGCACCGGGGCAGGGAGATCGAATCGGGGCGCCAGGCGGACACCGGCCGGTGGATGGAGGTCCGCCGGGTCGTCGAGCAGCGCCCGCCCGCCTGGTACCGCACGCTGCTCAGCTCCGAGGTCCGGCACACCGACGCGGGCCGGCTGGGGGCGTGGACCCAGGACAACAGGTTCCAGATCCACACCTACCGGTTCGGCGACGAGTCCGGCATCCGGCTCGTCGGCCCGGGCGGCGCCAACAAGTTCAGCATCGCCCGCGACGGCCGGCTCACGGCGGAGAGCCGCAAGCTGTACGACTCGCGCACCCTGACCGTGGGCCACCACGAGGTGGCCCTGCCGGGCGGCGCCCGCCCGGTGGACGACTACCTCCCCTTCACCGAGGGGACGGGCGGCAGGCAGGGCCACCGCACCTTCCGGACCGAGGACTTCGAGGGCGCGCCGCCCGCCGCGAGCGGCAAGCAGCCCCGGGACGTGGTGTGGCAGGACAGGGTCCCCCGCGGCCTGGCGGACGGCGGCGACTGGTACACGCCCGTGCCCGGCCGGGAGTACGACGTCGTGCGGATGGGCTTCCGGGACGGAACGACGCTGGAGTACCGCCCCCGCCCCAGCACCGCCGAGCGGGACTGGACCATGACCGACCACCTCGGCACGGTGGTGGGCCGGCAGGACACCTTCCCCAGCGGAAGGCCCGGCCCCGGCCAGGGCAGCACCACGGTCGTCAGCGTCCACACCGGCGGCGGCAGGGCCGAGTGGTCCGTCCCCGGCACCGACCTCCGCGGGCGGCGGGACCTGGCCGCCCGCAACCAGTTCGACCACGTCAACTACTACGACGCCGCCTCCTTCCGGGACTACCAGGGCACCGCCCTGATCCGCGAGCAGCGCCTGCTGGGCGACGGCGTCACCCTCGACGCCTGGCGCGCGGAGTCCGGGCCCGGGGGCGAGGTCTGGCACTGGAACAAGAAGGACGCCCGCGGCGAGGTCCTGGAGTTCGGCACCGCGCGCGACCGGGTCCGCGTGTGGTTCGACGGCGACCGCAGGCTCGACCGCTGGCAGCCCGGCGCCCGCTTCCAGGACACGCTCGTCCCGCCGCGCCCCGCGCCGGGCGCCGGAGCGGCCGGGGCCGCGGGCGGCGCGCCCCCGGCCTCCCTGATCATCCAGGAACTCCCCAGGCCCGCCGGCGGGCCGCTGCGCCGGATGCTGAACGACGCCCCGCAGCGGGTGCGCGAGTACGCCCCCACTCCCGGGAGCCTCGACGCGACCGTGCGGGGCCCCGACGCCTACCGCACGTGGAAGGAGTTCGAGGACGGCACCGTCTCGCGCAGCATGACCAGGTGGGCGGACGGGTCCTACCAGGAACTGGAGGTCATCTCCGAGCAGTGGCGGCGCTACGTCTACGACGCCACGGGCGCGGCGCGCGTGGTCACCGAGCGGTCGGTCCCCGGCTACCTGCGGGAGCTGCCCGCCGACCGGTTCGCCCCGGGCCCCGGCCAGTTCGCCGGTGACCTCCTCCTCACCGGGCGGGAGTTCCGCTACAAGGGCCTCATCAACGACCTGCGCGGCCTGGAAAAGATGTACCGCGTGCCCCGGCGCGCCGCCTGGGGCCCCACGGCGGGCGCCGAGTCCACCTACACCCCGTGGATCGGCAGGGCCTCCCAGCACTTCGCGATCGAGTTCACACAGGAGGTCATCCTCGACTTCGCGCTGAACGTGGCCGTCTTCGCGCTCCTGCCGGGCCCGCTCACCGGCACCGACGTCGCGCAGGCCGCCCTCGCCGCCGCCGTCGGGGCCGCCGTCAAGGGCAGCACCATCTCGCTCGTGAACCTAGCCGCGAACCGCAGCACCTTCCGCCTCGGCTGGCACCAGATCGACATGGGCCTGCCCCGCAACCGCCGCCAGGACGACGAGTCGTTCAACAGGGACTGGACGGCCACCGAGGCCGTCCTGCGCTGGCGCGGCGGAACGTTCGACTACCTGCGCGACTCCTTCGCCATCGCCCCGCTCTCCGCGTTCCTGGGCAACCTGGCCGCCCTGGAGGCGTTCGGCGTGCGCGACTCCGAGGGCAACCGGCACGACGTCTCCTTCGGCCAGGCGGCGGCCTTCGCGGGCGCCGCCGCCGCAACGGCGGCGGCCGGCTCCCTCGCGGTCGGCGTTCCCCGCGCGCTGATCCAGAACAACGCCGGGGCGCGCCTGTGGCACCGGGGCGGGCTGGTCGACTTCGTCCTCGTCCCCGTGTTCAGCAAGCTGGTGGACAAGTCGCTCTCCGCCTTCGTCCTCGCTCCCGAGATCCGTGCCTCGCTCGGCATCGTGGCGCCGTCCCCACCACCACCCGTCCCCCCGCCACCCCCGCCACCGGCCGCGTAGCCCGGCACTCCGCCCGCGCCGGGCAGCACAGCACAGTGCGGCACGGGCAGCAGGACACAGGAAGCAGGAACCGTGACCCACGACCCCATCCGCGTCGCCCCCCGCACCCGGGGCGCCCACCGCACCATCACCGAGGCGCTGAGCGCCGCCCCGGCCGGAGCGGTCATCAGCATCGCGCCCGGCGAGTACGCCGAGTCCTTCCGCCTCGTGCGCCGCGTGACGCTGACCCCGCAGTACGGCATCGGCTCGGTCACCGTGGCCGTGCCCCCGGCCGCCGGGGCGCTGACCGTGGCCGCCCCCGACTGCCGCCTGTACGGCCTGGTGGTGCGCGGAGCCGACCCGGGGGAGGCGCTGCTGCGGGTGGAGGACGCCGCCGGCCTGACCCTGGAGGACTGCACCCTCACCCACGGCCGCGTCGAGGTGCTCGGCTCCCGCAACCTGACCGCACCCCCCGACGTGCCCGTCGGCGACATCCCGATCGACAACGACCTCGCCGCCGAGCTGGCCGACCCCACCGGCGGCGGCGTCCTGGTCGCCCGCCGCACCAGGCTGCGCGCCGCCCGGCACACCGCCGTGCACCTCACCGGCGACGCCCTGGCCCGCCTGGACGACACCGCCATCACCGGCGTCGAGGGCATCGGCGTGGCCGTCTCCGGGAGCGCCGTGCTGCGCGCCGACCTGCTGCGCGTGCACGGCGGCTCGGGCTCCTCGCTGCGCGCCCGCGACTCCTCCCGCGTCCTGCTGCGCGGCAGCGGCCTGTTCGGCGCGGGCCGCAACGGCGTGCTGGTGCAGGACGCCGCCGAGGCGCTGCTGACCGACTGCCGTGTGGAGAACCCCGCCCGCTCCGGCGTGCGGCTGGACCACACCGCGCGCGCCGAGATCCGCGAGAGCACCCTCGCCGGGGCCCGGCTCTCCGGCGTCGAGGCGCGCGACCAGGCCCGGCTCGCCCTGCGCGACGTCCGCGTGACCGGCGGCGAGACCGGCGTGCGGCTGCGGTCCACCGAGGAGACCGTGCTGCTGCACTGCTCGATCACCGGGCAGCGCGGCAACGGCGTGGAGCTGACGCCCGGCGCCGACCCCCGGCTGCGGGGCGTACGCGTGGCCAGGACCGGCAAGCACGGGATCCTCGTCGGCGAGGCCGCGCGCGGGACATTCGAACACTGCGACGTCATCGCCACCGCCTTCCCCGCGCTGCACATCGCCCGGGACGCCCAGCCCCGCTTCCGCGGCTGCCGGGTCTTCAACGCCGCGCAGGACGTGGCCGTCGCGGAGGGCGCCCGACCCCTGTTCGAGCACTGCGCCGCCGTGAACGTCGCCACCTCCCGCCTGCACCACGCCGCGGGCTTCGCCCCCTCCGGCGGGCGCGCCGCGGGAGGCCCGCCCGCGCCCGGGCCCCGGCCCGGCGGCACCGCGACCGCGACCGCGCCGCACCCGGGCGTTCCCGGAGCCGAGGCGCCCCCGCAGCCGCGT
This sequence comes from Streptomyces boetiae, assembly GCF_031845405.1. NCBI lineage: Bacteria > Bacillati > Actinomycetota > Actinomycetes > Kitasatosporales > Streptomycetaceae > Streptomyces > Streptomyces boetiae. The sequence continues at coordinate 69,097 of NZ_JAVREN010000025.1, read as the reverse complement.
GCCGAGGGCGGGCCCGGGCCGGGCGGGGAGCCCCCGGCCGAGCGGGAGTCCCTCCAGGACCTCCTCGACGAGCTGGAGGAGCTGGTCGGCCTGGACAACGTCAAGCGGGACGTGGGCGGCATGGTCAAGCTGATGCAGACGGTCCGGCTGCGGCAGGAGGCCGGGCTGCCCGCCCCGCCGCTCAGCCGGCACCTGATCTTCGCGGGCAACCCCGGCACCGGCAAGACCACCGTCGCCCGCCTCTACGGGCGGCTGCTGCACGCCGTCGGCCTGCTCGGCAAGGGCCACCTGATCGAGGTGGACCGCAGCGCCCTGGTCGGCGAGTACGTCGGCCACACCGGCCCCAAGACGGCCGAGGCCTTCCAACGGGCCTTGGGCGGAGTGCTGTTCATCGACGAGGCGTATGCTCTCGCGCCGGCGGGACTGGGCCAGGACTTCGGCCAGGAGGCCATCGCCACCCTGGTGAAGCTGATGGAGGACCACCGTGACGAGGTCGTCGTCATCGCGGCCGGCTACCCCGCCGACATGGAGCGCTTCATCGACTCCAACCCGGGCCTGGCCTCCCGCTTCACCCGCTCCCTGCGGTTCGCCGACTACACCAACGACGAGCTGGTCCGGATCGTCGAGCACCACGCGCGCCGCCACCGCTACGAGCTCAGCGACGCGGCCAGGCAGGGGCTCGCCCGCGCCGTCGGCGCCATCCCGCGCGGCGAGCGGTTCGGCAACGGCCGCGCCGCCCGGCAGCTCTTCCAGCAGATGACGGAGCGCCAGGCCATGCGCGTGGCGGAGCTGAGCACCCCGGACGCCGGCCAGCTGATGCTCCTGGACGAAAACGACCTGCCCCTTCTCACCCCCTGAGGTCCGCACCGATGCCGCAGCAGCCACCGCCCTCCCGCTTCTCCCAGGCCTTCGCCCGCCGGCCGGCCGTGGCCCGGCGCGGACTGCTCCCGGGACGGCGGGTGTTCACCTCGCTGGCCTGGACCGCCGCCGTCATCCTGGTGGTGACGCTCTCGGTCTGGACCGCGGGCACGCTCCTGCCCGGCGACGGCGGCCCGTCCGAGGCCGTCGCGGCCCCGCGCCCCAGCGCCGCCGAGGAGGCGCCCGCGACCCCGGAGGAGACCCCCGAGCCGGAGCCGACGCAGGAGGAGACCGAGCCGGAACGCCCGCGCGAGCGGACCGAGGAGGCCGAGCCCGCCGACCCGGGGCCCGAGACCCGGCCCGACCCCGAGCCGGAACGCGAGCCCGGCCCCGAACCGGACCCCGACCCCGAGCCGGAGACGCGCCCCGACCCGGACACCCCGCGCGCCGGGGAGCCCGAGGAGCCCGCCATCGTCAGCGGCGCGGTCTACGTCCTGCACAGCGGCCCCGGCGGCTGCCTGGACATGGGCCCCGGCAACTCGGACGGCGACAACGTCATGCAGTGGGAGTGCAACGGCACGCCCAACCAGGCGTTCACCGTCCGCGCCCACGGCCCCGACCACTACACGCTGTGGGCCAAGGGCCTGTGCCTGGACGTGGCCGCGGCCTCGCCGGACGCCGGGGCGAACGTCCAGATGGCGTACTGCTCCGGGGTCGCCGCCCAGGACTGGCGCTTCGAGCCCCTCGGGGACGGCCGCTACCGCCTGGTCTCCGCCGTCAGCGGCCACTGCCTCGACGTGACCGGCGGCCGTCCCGAGCCGGGCACCAACGTGATTCAGTGGACCTGCACCGGCGGCACCCCGCAGGTGTGGCGCCCGGAACGCCTCTGACGCGCCCGCCTCAGTGCGCGGCTCGGGTGCTCCGGAAGCTCCAGCGGGTGTGGCTGTAGACGCCGTCGTCCCGGCCGAAGCCGTAGGCCGTGGCCGGGGCGACGGCGTAGACCACCGCGTCCCCGTTGCGGAAGGAGTCCCCCAGCCCGTGGAAGGTGCCCTCGGGGGAGGTGATGTGCGCCCCGTACTTGGCCTCGTGCGCCGCGATCACCCGCTCCAGCACGGCGGGGTCGGTGACCGGCTCCGCCCGGCCCTCGACGACGAGGTCCAGGCCCTCGGTGAGGGCGTTGCCCCCGGTGGTCAGCGCGCAGTGCGAGTGGTGGGCGAGGTTCTTCGCCTTCTGCTCGCCGGGGCCGGTGGAGAAGTACAGCACGCCCTCGTGCCAGGCGGCGATCACGGGAGTGACGTGCACCCGGCCGTCCGGCCGCACCGTGGAGACCCAGAAGATCTCGGCCTCCTCCAGCTCCCCTTGCGCACGGGCCCATTCGGTGGCGACCACCTGCCGGGCGCCCGGGCGAGCGTTGAGCGCGGAGCTGTAGCGGGCGTCGAGCTCGGCCGTCGGGGGCTGTGCGTGCTGTGTGTGCTGTGCCTGCTGTGCGGGGTCGCGTGCGGGATCCTGTGCCGGCATGGGGGTCTCCTTTCCGTCCCGCTGGTGTGGACTCGCCGCACGCGCGAAACTCATCGCTCCCCGGCCCGGACTCTCCCTTCCGCCTCGCCCCGTTCGGCTACGCGCCACCCGGCCACCGTGTCCGGCGAGGGCCCCTGGCGCAGCCGCAGGCCCAGGAAGCCGCGCCAGATCAGCCGTTCGAGGGGGCCGGGCACGTCGCCGAACATGGCGCGGGCCCACCGCTCGGGTGTCGCCTCGGCCCCGGTGGGCCCGGAGAAGTGGCCGGCGTAGTCGATCCGGGGCAGCGAGCTGGGGGCGTGGACCGCCTCGGGGCCCCCGCGCCCCCGCTGCGGAGCCCGGGGCGTCGCTCTCGCGCCAGGCGCGGACCGCCCCGGCCAGCCCGGTGGCCCACCCTGGCTCATGTGAGGCATTCGTGGGTGTGGAGTGGGCGAAGATCGGGATAGATGTGAACTCGCGTGTGCGGGCGGGGAGGTCATCTCCGCGCGCCGCGACGCCTCCGGGCGTTGAACACGAACTGCCCGACCGAAGGGACGAGTCACATGCGGTGGATGCGGCGAACGATGGGGGGCCTTCTGCTGGCCGGGGCGCTCGCCGGCGGGCCGACCGCCTGCGGGGGCGACTCCGGCGGCGGCCAGGGGGGAGGAGCCGGCGGGGGAGGGGCCGCCAACGGGCAGCCGGCCTCGGTCGCCGCGACCGTGATCCAGGGCGCCACGCTGGACCAGATCACCGCCGACCAGGGGCTGGGCGTGGTGCTCGGCGACCTGGAGGAGGGCGAGACCGTCCAGGTCTTCTGCCACGAGTCCAACCACTACGCGATCCTGATGCCCGGCACCGAGACGGGCATCGAGTACTGGACCAACGCGGGCGACGTTCCCCTCGGCCACGTCTACCGCACCGACCTCGACCCGTCGGGCGACGTCCCCCTCTGCTCCCTGGACGAGGACGGGAACATCCACGGCGACAACACCCACGCCGGCCACTGACGCCGGGTCAGGCCCCGGCCGCGCCCGCGCGGCCGGCGGCCAGGTCCTGGGTCAGCTCGGCGCGCCACTCGGCCGACGGCCGCGCGGACAGCACCGTGTCCAGGGCCGCCGGCGGGTCGAGCGTCAGGGCCCGCCGGAGCGCCTCCCCGGCCTGTGCGCGCCGGGCCCAGGCCGTGCGTTCCTCCCTTCCGACCAGCGGGGCCGGGGCGCCGGGGCGCCGGCCGGGCACCTCCGCGCAGGCCCGGGCCTCGGCGTGCAGCGTGCGTATGCGCAGGCCCAGCGGGTGGTCGTCGGACAGCGGGACCGCCTCGCCCCGCCCCAGGGCGCCGAGGGCGGGCGGTATCTCCGGGAAGGTGACCAGGCCCGTCTCCGCGGCCAGCCGCCGGGTCTGCGCCACCAGGGCGCACCGCAGCTCCGGCGGCGCGGCCTGCCGCAGCACGCCGCCCAGCGCCGGATCGCGGGACAGGCGGACGCCCGGCCGGAAGGCCCAGGGCGGGATGTCGTCCAGCACGGGCAGCACCAGCCCGCTGGGCAGCTCGCCGGAGGCGTGCCGCGCCGGGTGGAACTCCAGGTCCAGCCGGTCGCGCAGGGAGGCGAGCAGCCGGTCGTAGGCGGCGGTCGCGCCCGGCGAGGGGTCGCCGCCGGCGCGCTGGACCAGCGTGCCGTCCGCGAGCAGGTGCTGGTCGGTTCTGGGTGATCGCACCTCCTGTGCCTCCCCCTCAGGCGACCCGTCCCGGTAGACCTCCAGGCGCACCTGGGTGCCCTGCCGGCACAGGGACACGGCGAGGGTGCCGGCCGAGACCCGGCGCAGCACCTCCGGCCGGGTGCCCTGCGCGGGTCCGCCCTCGTCGATGGCGAACGCCCACCGGCCGACGCGGCCGGCGCGCAGCAGGGGCAGCGCTGCGGCCCAGGCAGCGGCGGCGGCGTGCCGGGCCTGCCGCGCCGAGCGCGGGCGCAGCGTGTCCCGCAGCAGCCCGACGCGCGCCAGGAGGTCCACGGCGTCGACGTCCCGGACGAACAGCAGTCCCGGCTGGTCCGGCGGCGGCTGCGCCTTCGGCAACAACGAGATGTCCAGCGCGGCGTACCGGCCGTCGGGCGACAGCGACGGGACGCGGCGCGGCGGAGGCTCGGGGCCGGGGGCGGCCGGCTCGCGGGACTCCCGCGCCAGGGCCAGGGGCGAGCGCGGACGCGCCATCAGCTCCGTGTGCTCGTCCCACAGCAGGCGGCCGTCGAAGACGACGGGGACCTGCCCGGCGACGGGGAGGCGCCGCTCCAGCGCGTCCGCCAACCCCGCGAGCAGGTGCCGCATCGAGGGCCAGTCGGTGAAGGAGGGCGCGTCCTCGTTGAAGTAGCGGCCGACCCTGCCGTGGTCCGGGCCGGGCAGGCAGGTGACGAACAGCCCGTCGAGCGCGTCGTCGCCGATGCCCCGGGTGATCAGCAGCCACTCGTGGCGCCATAGGGCGTCCAGCTCCAGCTCCTCTCCGTCCCACCCGGGCGGGGGCTCCCCCTCGACATCGCGGGCCACCGACCGCAGTGACCCGGCGTCGGCCACCAGCTGCTCCACGCTCGCGAAGGACCCCCAGTAACTCCACCGCGGCGCTCCCGGCCCCGGGCGGACGCCGTCGTGGCAGCGCAGGGAGGCAACCAGGTCCGGGCAGAAGGCCACGCCCAGCCGCCGCTCGGCCTCCGCGATCGCCGGGGGGGGAGGCAGGGGGAGCCAGCAGCGCGTGGGTGGCCGGGGCGTGGCGGGCCAGCCAGGCGTCGATCCGGGCCCACGACGCGGACACCGGCTCGGGGTGCGTCACAGTCTGTAAGGTCATGGGGCAGACCGTAGTCCCTGCCACTGACAACCGGCCCGCGGCGCCAGGGGCCCGTGATGGCGAAGGTGATGCCGGGGGACTGGAGGTTGACGAAGAGCCAGTTGCCGTTGCGGGGCTCGAATACCGAGCCCGCCCACTCCGAGCCGGTGTAGTCGGCGGCCGTCACGCTCTTGCCCGCCGTGCCGGCGCGCAGGTCCGCGACGTTGGCGGCGAAGGGGAAGATCTCGCCGTCCAGGCTCAGGCCGTGCACATACTCGGTCCCGTCGCCGTCCTCGCACAGCACCAGGCCGCCGCGCGGGCTGACGCACATGTTGTCGGGGGCGTTGAGCACGTCCGCGCCGGGGGAGGCGTACAGCACGCGGAACTCGTCGGTGGCCGGGTCGAGTTCGAAGACCTGGCCCTGGCCGGCCGGGCCGCCGTTGGTGGTGATCACGTAGACCCGGTCGTTGCCGTACCAGGCGCCCTCCAGCCGCCCGAAGACCGCGGCGCCCGCCGCCTGGGCCTGGTAGCGCACCGTGTCCGTGTCGGGGTCGGCGTCCTGGACCGGCACCCAGGAGACGGTGCCGTACGCCCTCTCGCCGTCCCGGCGGGTGTCGTAGCCGGCCGCGCCGATGCGCATCGCCTCCAGCCGCCCGCCCCGCGACAGGTCCCCGGGCACGGCCGGGACGAAGCGGTAGAGCGAGGCGTCGCCCCGGTCCTCCGTCTCGTAGACGTAGCCGGTCGCCGGATCGACGGCGACGGCCTCGTGGTTGAAGCGGCCCATCGCGGTGTACGGGACGGGGCTGCCCTTGCCCTCGGAGGCCACCTCGAAGACGTACCCGTGCCGCACGCCCGCCGTCGTGCCGAAGGTCTCCTCGCAGGTCAGCCACGTCCGCCAGGGCGTCGGCCCGCCCGCGCAGTTGCGGATGGTGCCGCCGAGGCTGCCGTAGGACTCCAGCCAACGCCCGGCGTCCGGGTCGAAGACCAGCGTCGACGTCCCGCCGCCCGCGGCGGGGTTGTAGGCCGGGGCGGTGAACGCCGGGCCCGCGCCGCGCTCGTGGTTGCGGACCAGGTGCACCTTGTCGCCGTAGCGGAAGGCCGCCATGCCGTCGTGCGATCCGGGCGTCGGGACCCCGTCGTTCATGGGGTCGTTGGTCCAGCCGTAGGAGATGTACTCGAACCCGCGGGGCAGCGCGAGCAGTTCCAGCCCGGTCGCCTGGTCCCTCACCGGCCGGAGCGGCCCGTACCCGGCGCCGGAGGCGGGCCTGGCCGGGGCGGCGGCGGCCGTCCGCGCGCTGAGGGCCTGGAACGAGACGCTCGCCGCCGCGGCGGCGCCCGCCCCGCGCAGCAGGGCTCGGCGGCCGACGGAGGAACCGGTGGATTGTGCGGAGACATCGTGGAGATCGGTCATGGCGGCACCCTAGGAGGGGCATGTCCGTGCGCACCCGAACGGAAGATGACTTCTGAACGAATGCCTGACCGGCCCGGGCCCGCGCCCGGGACCTGGACGGCAACGGCCGCGGCGGCGCGCCGGTCCGGCAGTGCGGCGGCGCGGCGGTCAGGGATCCAGCGGGAGCTGATCGCCGGTCGCGCCCGCCTCCAGGCGCGCGTAGTCCGGGTGATCCAGGCGGTGGTGGGCGTAGATCTGGTCGGCCCACGGCGGGTCGAAGGGCGTGAAGGAGCGCAGGCCAAGGACCCGGCCGATCGGCCGCTCGGGGTGGCCGGCGTTGAACTCGGCCACGGCCGCGGCCTCCCCGATCTGCTCGATGGTCCCCGGCAGATCGTCGAGATAGCAGGTGACCCGCGGCAGCACGTGCTCGTGCGCCGGGCCCCGGAAGAGGTCCAGGGCGGTCGCCGTCGAGGAGTAGTAGTCCAGGTCCAGGCACACGAAGCCGACCGGGTGCTCGCGCAGCAGGCCCGCGCGCGTGGCGAGGTAGTCCGGCAGCGTCTCCGCGAGTTCCCCCAGCACCAGCTCCGCCGCGCCCAGCCGGGCGCGCAGCCGCTCGTGATCCATGGCGTAGAACCCGGGCCCGAACAGGTAGGGCAGATCCCGCCGGTCGCGCGCGGCCGGCATCCCCGCGCCGCTGTCGAAGCCGACCACCCGCACCGCGACCCCCGTGGCCGCGGCGTAGTACCGCGCGTGCGCGGCCAGTGCCAGCAGGCCGTTGCCCCCGGCCACCCCGAACTCCACCACCGTCACGCCGCGATGCCCCAGCCGCGCGGCCAGCTCCGTGGCGCGGCGGACCCCGTACGCGTAGTGCGGCCGTTCGACCAGGCCGAACCGGTACGCCGCCGCCGTGCCCACCCCGGGCAGCCGCCGCAGCAGCCGGGTCAGGGGAGCGTGCCGGGTGCCGGACTTCGACCAGTCCCACAGCACGTCGGCCGGCCCGCCGGAGGGCCGGCGGCCGAACGGATGCCCCTTCTGCGCCGTCGTGCGCGAACCCCCGCGATTCCTGCCACCCCTGCCGCCCCTGCGCACCCGGCGCCCCCTCCCTGAACGATCGCGGCCCCCGCAGCCCCAGCCAGGATGGTCGACCGGCCGCCCCGCGAGCCAGGCGCATTTCGGCTCTCCTCCGCGAGGACGAGGCGGACCGGTCGACGTGGGGCGAGGTGGCCGCCGGCGACGGCTTCCACGTCTCGGACTGCGACGTCCCCTCCGCCTGGCCCGACGCCCCGGCCCCCGCGTTCGGTTGAGCACCGGTCGGCGGGCGCCTCACACTGGTGGGTATGGCTGAACTTCTCGCGAGATCCGCCGATGGCGCGTCCGTCAGCGCTCTGGACGACGGCGAAGGGCCGAGCCTCCTCCTCGTGCACGGAGGCGGCGAGAGCCCGGCGGCCTGGGAGGGCGTCGCCCGGTCGCTGAGCCGCGACTTCCGGGTGGTGCGGCTCGCGCGCCGCATCTACGTCCCCGGGACGTGCGTTCCGCCGTCGTACTCCGTGGCCGTGGAGGCGGAGGACATTCTCGCGATCGCCGGGCTCCTGGACCGGCCCCTGCTCCTCGCCGGGCACTCCTCGGGGGCGATCGCCGTGCTGGAGGCCGCGGTGCGGGCGCCGGGGGTGGCGGCCGGCCTGTTCCTCTACGAACCCCCGGTGCCCTCCCACTCGTTGGTCGGGGCGGAGGCGGCCCGCCGCGCCCGCGCGGCCTTCGCCGCGGGGAGTCCCGGCGAGGCGCTGCGCATCCATCTGCGGGACATCGCCCGCGAACCGCCGGAACGCGTCGAGGAGGTGCTCGCGCGCTCGGAGGCGCGGACGTCGTTCGCCGCGAGGGTGGAGGCCGGGCTCGCCGACATCGACGCGCTCGATGCGCTCGGGGTCGGCGTCGACCGCTACCGGCGGCTCGCCGTCCCGACGACCCTGGTGGAGGGGGACCGGACCTCGGCCTCGCTGCGGGAGCGGCTGGCCGACCTCGCGGCCACCCTGCCGGACGCCCGCATGGTCACGCTGCGCGGGGAAGGACACACGGCCCACCGCACCGCCCCCGCCACGCTGGCGCACGCGATCCGGGAGGCGGCCGGGCGCCTCCCGCGCTGACGGCCCGCCTCGCCCTCCGCTTCCGGGACGCCACCGAGGGCACCGTCGAGGTCGGCAGCGCCGACGTCCGGGACATCCCGCCCGAAAGCCTGCCGCAGCAGGTCGCCCTCGTCTTCCAGGACCCCGGGCCCGCAGCGCGGCCACGAGCCTGACCCCGCACGACATATGAATGAATAGATGTTCATGTATTCCTGTTACGATGGGGAGGCTCGACGCTGCCCGTCCTCCTTCCCCCTGCGAAGGACCCCTGTTCCGATGTCTTCCGCCCTCACCCGCCCGCCGTCCCGTGACACGAGCGCGGGCGACGCGGTCGCGCCCCCGCGGCGCACCCGGATCCTGGCGCTGCCCGAGGCCCGCTGGGCGGCAGCGGCCCTGGCGCTGTTCCTGATCGCGCTCCCGCTCCACCTGCTCGGCGCGCCGGCGTGGTCCTGGGGGCCGCTGTTCGCCCTCGCCTACGGCGCCGGCGGCTGGGAGCCGGGCTGGGCCGGGCTGCGGGCTCTGAGGGACAAGACGCTGGACGTGGACCTGCTGATGGTCGTCGCGGCCCTGGGGGCGGCGGCGATCGGGCGGGTGCTGGACGGTGCGCTGCTGATCGTCATCTTCGCGACCTCCGGCGCGCTGGAGGCGATCGCCACCGCCCGCACCGCCGACTCGGTCCGCGGCCTGCTCGACCTCGCCCCCGCCACCGCCACCCGCCTTCTGGACGACGGCAGCGAGGAGACGGTCCCCACCGAGCGGCTGGCCGTGGGCGACACCATCCGGGTGCGCCCGGGCGAGCGGATCGGCGCCGACGGCCGCGTCCTGGACGGCGCGAGCGAGGTGGACCAGGCCGCCATCACCGGCGAGCCCCTGCCCGTGGCCAAGCGGGCGGGCGACGAGGTGTTCTCCGGCACCGTGAACGGCACCGGCGCCCTGCGGGTGAAGGTCGAGCGCGACCCGTCCGATTCGGTGATCGCCCGCATCGTCGCCATGGTCGAGGAGGCCTCCGGGACCAAGGCGCCGGCCCAGCTGTTCATCGAGAAGGTCGAGCGGCGGTACTCGATCGGGATGGTGGCCGCGACGGTCCTCCTGTTCGCGCTGCCCCTGCTGTTCGGCGCGGCGTTCCGGCCGACGCTGCTGCGGGCGATGACGTTCATGATCGTCGCCTCCCCGTGCGCGGTGGTGCTGGCCACCATGCCCCCGCTGCTGTCCGCGATGGCGAACGCCGGACGCCACGGCGTGCTGGTGAAGTCCGCCGTGGTGATGGAGCGGCTGGGCCGGATCGACGCGGTGGCGCTGGACAAGACCGGCACCCTGACCGAGGGCGCCCCCCGGGTGACCGCCATCCACCCGCTGCCCGCCTCCGGCCTCAGCGAGGATGAGCTGCTGCGGATCGCGGCGGCGGCCGAGCACCCCAGCGAGCACCCGCTGGCCCACGCCGTCGTGGACGCCGCCCGCGCGCGCGGCCTGGCCATCCCCGTGGCGGAGGGCTTCGTCTCCGCCCCCGGCACCGGCGTGACGGCCATCGTCGAGGGCAGGACCGTCACGGTCGGCAGCCCCGCCCGGCTGCTCCGCGAGCGCGCCGGTCACGCCGCCGCCGCGGTCGCCGCCCGGCTGGAGGAGGAGGGCGGCACCGCCGTCCTGGTCGAGGTCGCCGGCACCCCGGCCGGGGTGCTGGGCATCGCCGACCGGCTGCGCCAGGACGCCGCCGCCACCGTCAAGGCCCTCACCGCGCTCGTCGGCGGCACCCCGGTGCTGGTCACCGGCGACAACCCGCGCGCCGCCGCCCGCCTGGCGGAGGAAGCGGGCATCACCGACGTCCGCGCGGGCCTGCTCCCGCAGGACAAGGTCGCCGCCGTCAAGGAGCTGGAGCGGGCAGGACGCAGGGTCCTGGTGGTCGGCGACGGCGTCAACGACGCCCCCGCACTCGCGGCCGCCCACACCGGCATCGCCATGGGCCGGGCCGGCTCCGACCTCGCCCTGGAGACCGCCGACGCCATCGTGGTGCGCGACGAACTGGCCACCATCCCCACCGTGGTCGCGCTCTCCCGCAGGGCCCGGCGCCTGGTGCTGCAGAACCTGCTTATCGCCGCCGTCTTCATCGGCGGCCTGGTCGTCTGGGACCTGGCCGGGCACCTGCCGCTGCCGCTGGGCGTCGCCGGGCACGAGGGCTCCACCGTCCTCGTGGGCCTGAACGGCCTGCGTCTGCTGGCCGACGGCGCCTGGCACCGCGCCCGCGCGGCGAACGGCCGCTGAGCCCCCGCGGTCACAGTTCCTGCCGTCCCTTCCTCCGTCCCCCGCTCCTCCGCGGCGAAGAAGCGGGTACACGGCGGGCGCCGGAAAACGCTCGATGGAGCGATCCGGGTTCGGCCATGATCCCGGACTCGGGAGAACGTTCCTGCTTGAGCGCCGCGCCGGGTGGACGGCGATCGGGATGGCCGGAAGAGACCGGTCAACGGCCCGGGCCCTCACGGCAGTTGCAGCATCGGGGAGGCATGCCGCGAGTGGCGGAGACGTATCCGACGGGCCGGAGGGGCAGTGACGCACCAGGCGCAGGCGGTCAGCCGCGAGGAGGAACAGGAGGCGCCGGTCGTCTACACCACCGAGCGCGAGGGCCTGTTCGGGCCGCCGCCCGGCCTGGCCCGGCTCAACGAGCGGCAGCCCCTGGCCCGGATGCGCTACGCCGACGGGCACCTGGGCTGGCTGGTCACCGGCTACCCCGAGGCCCGCGCGGTCCTCGCCGACGAGCGGTTCAGCTCCCGGGCCGAGCTGCGGCACCCCCCGCTGTCCGCGATGCGGGAGGAGGGCGGGCCGCGCCCGGCCCCGCCCGGGGTCTTCGCGATGATGGACGAACCCGCGCACCGGCGCTACCGGCGGCTGGTCTCCGCGGAGTTCTCCGTGCGCCGGATGCGTCTGCTGGCCTCCTGGATCGGGCAGGTCACCGAGGAGCGGCTGGCCGCGATGGAGGCCGGCGGGCCGCCCGTCGACCTGCACACCGCCTTCTCGGTGCCCATCCCGCTGCGGGTGATCTGCGAGATGCTCGGGGTCCCCCTCGGCGAACGCGGGCGCTTCCTGCGGGACATCGAGCAGTGGAGCACCTTCCGCGACGGGGGCAACGTGGGCGAACGGCGGGAGGCGTTCGCCCAACTGGCCGCCTCCATGGGCCGGCTGGTGGCGCTCAAGCGCGCCGAGCCCGGCGACGACATCCTCAGCGGCCTGGTGCACGCCCGGGACCCGGTCACCGACGAGGAGGCGAGCGGCCTGGCGTTCATGCTCCTGGTGGCCGGATTCGACTCCATCGCCGCCCAGTTGACCATGAGCGTCGCCGTGCTGCTGACCGAGCGCCCCGACCTCCACGCCGCCCTGCGCGCCGACCCCGGGCTGACGGACGCGGCCGTGGAGGAGCTGCTGCGGTTCCTCTCCGTCACCCAGCACGGGCCGCTGCGCACCGCCCTCCAGGACGTGGAGATCGGCGGGCAGGTGATCAGGAAGGGCGAGAACGTGATGATCTCGCTGAGCGCGGCCAACCGCGACCCCCGCCGCTTCGCCGACCCGCACCGGCTGGACCTCGGCCGGGCCAACGCCATGTCGCACCTGGCGTTCGGCTACGGCAGCCACCAGTGCCTGGCCCAGCAACTCGCCCGCACCGAGCTGCGGATCGCCCTGGCCGCACTCCTGCGCCGCTTCCCCGCCCTCCGCCCGGCCGTCCCACCCGGTGAGCTGAGCGTGCGCCCCAACCGCCCCTTCCACCGCCTCCAGGAGCTGCCCGTCGCCTGGTAGGGCCCGCGGGCCGGCGGACCCGCGAGAGGGCCGGGACGGCTCCGGCCGGCCCCGCGGGTGCGCGGTCCACCTCGCGAGGTCCTGCGTGCCGATGGCTGCCCCTCGGCGGCGGCTCGGCCTGGTCGCCCGGGATCGCCCGTTCCTCGCTGGTGCCGACGCAGTCCCAGGGGAGCGGCGCCGCGGTCCGGGGTCAGCGGTTGAGGTAGGCCCGCCAGCCGCCGTAGGAGGTGATGTCGAGGGCGTCGTCGAGGGCCGAGGGCTCGCAGAGGAAGCCGGGGACGGTGGTCGCGTCGGCCAGCGTGACCCGGCCGATCGTCATCGGGCGGGGCAGGGCGCCGGCCAGCTCCCCGAGGCCGGCCGGGGGAAGCTCCCAGATCTCGGTCTCGATGGCGGCGCCGCCCGCGCCGACGTGGACCAGACCGGGCTTGGCGGGCTCGGTGCGCAGCGCGTACAGCCGGTAGACCGGGGCGGTGGCCGTGGTGCGGAGCAACCGGCCGCCGAGGGCGAGGAGCTGGGGGTTGAGCGGCTGGCCGGTCAGGTGCGCGCCGACGACCGCGAGCCGGCTGGGCGGGGGGAGCAGGCCGGCGATGGCGGCCAGCCGGTCGTCGGTGCCGGCCGGGCCGATGAGCATGACGCCGAAGGGGCGGCCGTGCGGCTCCCCGGCCGGGACGGCGACCGCGGCGAGGTCGAAGAGGTTGGTGGAGTTGGTGAACCGGCCGAGCCGGGCGTTGACGCCCAGCGGGTCGGCCGCCACCTCGGCCAGGGTGGGGTGGTCCGGGGTGGTGGGCAGCAGCAGCGCGTCCGCGTCGCCCAGGGCGGCGAGCGCCGTGGCACGCAGGGCGGCGAGCCGGGCCTGGTCGGCGAAGAGGCGGTGGGCGGGGATGTCGCGGGCCCGGCCGATGATCCCCGCGACCACCGGGTCCAGGCCGGGGCCGCCCCGGTCGACGAAGGCACCGACGGCGGTGTACCGCTCGGCGACGAACGCGCCCTCGTACAGCAGGGCGGCGGCCTCGGTGAACGCGGTCAGGTCGACGGCGGCGAGGCGCGCCCCCGCCGCGGCGAGCCGGGCGGCGGCGGCCCGGTAGGCCGCCGCCCAGCCCCGGTCCAGCGGCCCGAGCTGCGCGAGCGGCGGGACGGCGACCCGCCAGGGCCCGGGGGCGCGCCGGGGCGCCGCGCTGCCGGCCGGCCCGGCGGCCAGCGCCAGGGCGAGCCGCGCCTCGGGGAGCGTGCGGGCGAAGACGCTGACGCAGTCCAGGCTCGCGCAGGCCGGCACCACGCCGTCGGTCGGCAGCAGGCCGCGCGACGGCTTGAGTCCGACGATGCCGTTCAGCGCGGCCGGCACCCGGCCGGAGCCCGCGGTGTCGGTGCCCAGCGCCAGGTCGGCGATGCCCAGCGCCACCGCGACGGCGGAACCGGAGCTGGAGCCGCCGGAGATCCGCTCCGGGGCGTGCGCGTTCCGCACCGCGCCGTAGGGGGAGCGGGTGCCGACCAGGCCGGTGGCGAACTGGTCCATGTTGGTGGTGCCCAGGACCAGCGCCCCGGCCGCCTTCAGCCGTGCCACGACGGGGGCGTCGCGGTCCGGCAGGTAGCCGTACGAGGGGCAGCCGGCCGTGGTGGGCAGCCCGGCCACGTCGATGTTGCCCTTGACGGCCAGGAGCCGGCCGGCGAGCGGGAGCGCGGCGTCGCCGGACGTTGCGTCGGCGGTGCGCCCGGACGTTTCCCCGCCGGGGCCGGCGGCGGCTCCACCGTCCGGGTCGCCGGGGTCGCCCGGGCGGCGGGCGTCGAGGGCGCGGGCCTCGGCCTCCAGCTCGGCCTGCGGGCGGAGGCTGATCCAGATCTCGGGACGGCCGGTTTCGGATATGCGCCGGTAGGCGGCGCGGACGCGGTCGAGTGCGCTGGGGAACATGACGGGCTCCTCGGCAGAGGCGGGGACAGGGGAGCGGGCGTGCGGCAGGCGGCCGATGGCCCGGACCGGCCCACGTCCTCCGGACCGGGCTCGCGCGGACAGCGCGTCCAGACGGTCGCGCCGGCGCGTCACGGCGCGTTCGGTACGGGCCTCACGGGCCCCCGGGCTCACCCCGGCGCGCCCGCGGGCGGGGCCAGCACCAGCAGCGGGGTGCCGGCCGCCACCTGGGCGCCGGCCGCCGTCAGGATCTCCGCCACCACGCCGTCGGCGGGCGCGTGCACGGGCGTCTCCATCTTCATCGCCTCCAGCGCGAGCAACGGCTGTCCGGCGCTGACGCGCTCGCCGGGCGCGACGTTCACCTGCCAGACCGAGGCCGCGAACTCGGCCTCCAGCAGCCGCCCGCCCGGCGGCACGGTGACAGCGGCCGGCGGCGCGGCGGGAGCCGCGACCGCCGCCGCTCGGGCGAACTCGCCGGACGCCTCCCAGGCGGCCCGCTCGGCGGCGAACGCCGCCGCCTGCCGCGCCCGGAACTCCGCGATCGAGGCGGCGTTCCCGGCCAGGAAACGCTCGTGGTCGGCGAGCGCGAACGTGCCCTCCTCGATCCGGGGCGCGAACAGGCCCGCCGCCATGTCGGCGCGGAGTTCGAGAAGTTCCTCGGCGCCGACCGGATACCACCGGATCCGGTCGAAGCAGCGCAGCAGCCACGGCCGCCCGTCGCGGAACGCGCCGCGCTGCTGCCAGCCCGACCACACCTGCGTGGTGCGGCCCACGAACTGGTAGCCGCCGGGGCCCTCCATGCCGTAGACGCACAGGTAGGCGCCGCCGATGCCGACGGAGTTCTCGGCGGTCCAGGTGCGGGCCGGGTTGTACTTGGTGGTGACCAGCCGGTGCCGGGGGTCCAGCGGGGTGGCGACCGGCGCCCCCAGGTAGACGTCACCCAGGCCGAGGACCAGGTACTCCGCCTCGAAGACGGTGCGGTGCACCTCCTCGGCCGAGGCCAGGCCGTTGATCCGGCGGATGAACTCGATGTTCCACGGGCACCAGGGCGCGTCGCTCCGCACGCCCGCCATGTACCGGGCGGTCGCCTCCCGGGTGGCGGGATCGTCCCAGGACAGCGGCAGGTGGACGGTGCGGGAGGGCACCACCAGTTCCTCGGCCGGCGGCAGCCCCGCCTCGATGCGGGCGAGCGCGGCCACCAGTGCCTCCTGGGAGAGGGCGTCCGGGTCCGCGAGGTCCAGCCGGATCTGGAGCGAGCGGATCGCGGGGGTGAGGTCGCGCACGCCCGGCAGGCCGGCGGCCGTCACCGCCTCGGTCAGCGCGTGGACCCGCATCCGCAGGGCCAGGTCCAGCCGCATCTCGCCGTACTCCACCAGGACGTTGTCGTCCCCGCCGCGGCGGTAGGTCACGTCCGGGCCGCGCCCCAGCACGCCGCCGTCCACCACGGCGGCGCGGTCCGCGGCCGGTGGGGCGGCGGGGGAACGGCGCAGCGCGGCGGCGGCCCGGTCGGTCACCGGCACGAACCGCACGGTGTCGCCGGGGCGCAGTTGCCCCAGCTTCCAGCGCTGGCCGGTGACGACCGTCGCGGGGCAGACGAAGCCGCCCAGCGACGGCCCGTCGGGGCCGAGCAGCACCGGCATGTCGCCGGTGTAGTCGACGGCGCCGACGGAGTACGGGGTGTCGTGGATGTTGGACGGATGGAGCCCGGCCTCGCCGCCGTCCGCGCGTGCCCAGCGCGGCTTCGGGCCCACCAGCCGGACGCCGGTGCGCGCCGAGTTGAAGTGCACCTTCCACGCCGCGGCGTAGAACGCCCGCATGTCCTCCTCGGTGAAGAACTCCGGTGCGGCGTGCGGGCCTTCGACCACGCCGAGGTGCCAGACGCCGGGGAAGCCGGGCCGTTCCCCGGCGGGTACGGCTGCCGGCGGCGCGCCGGGGGCGGCCGGGCGGGCGTGCAGGACGTCGCCGGTGCGCAGCGCCCGGCCGCCGTGTCCGCCGAAGCCGCCCAGCGTGAAGGTGGCGGCGCTGCCGAGGAACGCGGGCACGTCCAGCCCGCCGCCGGCGAACAGCACGTAGGTGCGCAGCCCGTGGCGGTCCGGCGCGCCGACCGCCAGGGTGGCGCCGGCCGGGACGGTGAACGGCTCCCACTGGGGCGCGGCGGCGCCGTCGACGGTCACCGGGGCGGGCGCGCCGGTCACGCAGACGGTGGTCGGGTGGCTGAACCGCAGCCGTGGCCCCTCCAGGACGCATTCCAGTCCGGGCGCGCCCTCGGCGTTGCCCAGCGCGCGGTTCCCCAGGCGGAAGGAGAGGTCGTCCATCGGCCCCGAAGGGGGCACGCCCACCCCCCAGTAGCCGGTGCGCCCCGGCCAGTCCTGGACGGTGGTGAGGGTGCCGCCGGCCAGCACGTCGACGCGGGGCGTCGGGTCGTGGCAGGTGGCGAGGGTGGCCGTGGAGTGGGTGGCCGCCGCGACGGACGGCTCGCGCAGGGCGGCGCGGACCAGGCCGAGGTTGGTCTCGATGCCGTCGATCCGGGTCCCGGCCAGCGCGCGGTCCAGGGCCGCGAGCGCCCCGGCGCGGTCGTCGTCCCGGACGATCACCTTGGCCAGCAGCGGGTCGTAGGCCGTGGTCACCTCGGTCCCGGTCTCGATCCAGGAGTCGACCCGGAGGCCGGGCGGGGCGCCGGCCGGGAACTCCACCCGGGTGAGCAGTCCGGCGCTGGGGCGGTGGTCGCGCGCCGGGTCCTCGGCGTAGACGCGGGCCTCCACCGCGTGCCCGCGCGGCGGGCCCGGGTCCCGCACCACGGCCGTGTCGCCCTGGGCCAGGCGCAGCATCCACTCGACCAGATCGACGCCGAACACCGCCTCGGTGACGGGGTGTTCGACCTGGAGGCGGGTGTTGACCTCCAGGAAGTACGCCTCGGCGCGGGCGGCGTCGTAGACGAACTCGACCGTGCCCGCCGAGCGGTAGCCGACCGAGGCGCACAACGCCCGGGCGGCGTCGTGGAGCCGGGCGCGGACCGCGCCGGGCAGGCCGGGGGCGGGGGCCTCCTCGACGACCTTCTGGTTGCGGCGCTGGAGCGAGCAGTCGCGGTCCCCGAGGATGACCACCCGCCCCCGGCCGTCGCCGAAGACCTGCACCTCGACGTGCCGGGCCCGTTCCACCAGCCGCTCCAGGAAGACCCCGGCGGTGGCGAACGCCGCACCGGCGGTGCGGCGCACCTGATGCCAGGCGTCGGCGAGCCCGGCCGCGTCGTGCACCGCGCGCATGCCGATGCCGCCCCCGCCGCCGGTGGCCTTGAGCATCACCGGGTAGCCGATTGTCCCGGCGGCGCGCAGCGCGGCGGCCAGGTCCGGCAGCAGCCCGGTGCCGGGAGCGAGCGGGACGCCGGCCGCCTCGGCGGCGGCCCGCGCGGTGTGCTTGGTGCCGAAGAGGTCCAGTTGCCCGGGGGTCGGGCCGACGAAGACGATCCCGGCGGCGGCGCAGCGCCGGGCGAATCCGGCGTCCTCGGAGAGGAAGCCGTAGCCGGGGTGGATCGCGCCGGCTCCGGTGTCCTTCGCGGCCCGCAGGATCAGTTCGGGGTCGAGGTAGGACTCCTTGGCGGGCGCGGGGCCGAGGCGGACCGCCTCGTCCGCGAGCCGGACGTGCGGCGCCGCTCGGTCGGGGTCGGAGAAGACGGCGACGGTGCGCAGCCCGAGCCGGCGCGCGGTGCGCAGCACCCGGACGGCGATCTCGCCCCGGTTGGCGACCAGCACGGTGTCGAAGGCGCCGGCCGCCGTGCCGTTCGGCGCGCCCGTCATCCCGCCGGTCACTCCGCCGCTCCGTCCATGACGGTCAGCTCGATGGCGGTCGGCTCGAAGCCGTTGCAGGGGTTGTTGATCTGCGGGCAGTTGGAGATCAGGACCAGGACGTCGGTCTCGGCCCGGAGGGTGACGCGCAGGCCGGGAGCGGAGATGCCGTCCACGATGCCCAGGGTGCCGTCGGGCTCCACCGGGACGTTCATGTACCAGTTGACGTTGGAGACCAGGTCGCGTTTGCCCAGGCCCCAACGCGCCCCCTCGATCAGGAAGTTGTCCACGCAGGCGTGCTGCGACCAGGTGTGGTGGCCGTATCGCAGGGTGTTGGACTCCTTGGAGCAGGCGCCGCCCAGGGTGTCGTGCCGGCCGCAGGTGTCCTCGGTGACGGTCATCAGCGGGGTGTGCTCGTTCGACATCAGGACGCTGCCGGTGGTGAGGAAGATGTTTCCCTGGGCCAGGACGGTGTCCGGCGCGCTGTAGCGCACGGCGGTGTCCCGGGCGTCGAACACCAGGAAGTCGACGGCCTGGTTGCCGTGCAGGTCGGTGATGGCGAGCCGGCGGCCGGCCGGGACGATCCCCGACCAGGCGGCGCGGGCGGCGACGACGGTGCTGGTCATCGGATCCCCCGGGAGGTGAGCGCTTCGGCGGTGTTGAGGAAGGCGCGGCGGCCCTCCGGAGTGGCGTCCCAGAGCGGGTCGCCCGGCGCGGTGGGCGCGGCGGCCCAGGCCACCATCTCCAGCGGGGTGCAGCGGTACTCGGCGCGCGGATCGAGGGGATGCGGAACGTTCGCGAGCAGCACGATCAGGTCCTGCTCGGCGCGCAGGGTCACCGAGCCGCCGGGGCCGCCCGAGCCGGTGAACGCCAGGGTGCCGTCGTCCCCGACCGTCACGCCCTGGAAGAAGGAGACCGAGGGCGGCAGGTCGCGCGGCTGGAGGCCGTTCTTCGCGGCGGCGAGCTTCAGCAGCTCGCGGCCCGCCGGGGTGGCGGAGTGCGGGGCGCCGTCGCCGTAACGGGCGGCGTTCAGCGCCCGGGCCGAGGTGCCGCACAGCGCGTCGTGCCGGCCGCCGGCCGTGTCGGTGAGCAGCGAGGCGAGGACCCGGCCCTGATCGGACAGCAGCAGCCGGCCGGCCGTGAGGTAGGCGTTCCACTGCACCTTCATCGTGTCCGCGACGTTCAGCCGCTCCCAGGGGCGGCCGTCGGCGAACAGCACGAGGTGCGCGCAGGCGTCGCCCTGCGGGTCGGTCAGCCGCAGCTCGGTTCCGCGGGCGAGCACCCGGTGCGTGTAGCCGCCGCCGGCCACGGTCTCCGCCCAGACCAGGGGACCTGCCGCGTCCGGCGGCGCGGGCAGGTCGGTGGCCGGCACCACCGGCATGGCCTCGGCCCGGGTGCCCGCCTGGGCCCGGGCGTGCTCCCGGGCCCCGTGTGTCGTCGCTGTCGCCATCGCTCACGCCTCCGGCTCCCCGGCGGCGTGCGCTCGGGCGTCCGCCGCCTGCCTCCGTCGAATTTCTGTCGCTTGACAGAATTTAAGGAGCGGGCCGATTCGGGCGCATTGCCCGCCCGTTACGGCCCAGTTACGGGAGCCTGGGCAAGATCGCCGGCCCGGCCCTGTGCGACGATCGATGCCATGGGTTCGACGGGGCGACGGGTAGGCCGGCCGCGCGCGGCGCAGCGGCCGGAGAGCGGACTCTCCGCGCGCGAGGAGCTGCTGAACGCCGCCGCCGCGCTGTTCACCTCGTACGGCTACGCGGCCACCACCACCCGGGCCATCGCGGAGCGCGCGGGCATGCGGCAGGCGACGATGTACCACTACGTCGGCGGCAAGGAGGACCTGCTGGCCGAGCTGCTGGAATCGACGGTGACCCCCTCCCTCGCGCTGGCCGGGCGGCTGCTCGCCGAGGAGGACCGCACGGCCGAGGAGCGGCTGTGGGAGCTGTGCCGCTCGGACGTCGAGCTCCTGTGCGGCGGCGCGCACAACCTCGGCAGCCTGTACCTGCTCCCCGAGGTCAGGGGTGACCGGTTCGCCGGCTTCCGCCGGGTGCGCGCGGAGCTGCGGGAGGCGTACGGCGCGCTCCTCGCCGCGACCGGGCCGGGCGCGGCCCTGGGAAAGGAGGAGCTGGCGCTCCGCACCGACCTGGTCTTCGGACTGATCGAGGGCGTGATCCTGGTCCACCGGTCCCACGCCGCGCAGGCGTCCGACGGGCCGCACGCCGGACGCACGGTGGCCGCGTTCGCGGCGGCGACGGCGGACGCGGCGCTCCGCATCGCGGGAGTCGCCGCGCCGCCCGGCGCGCCCTGACCGCGCCGGGCCGGCCGCGTCAGCCGTGCGCGGCGGGCGCCTCGGCCGGTGCCGTGGCCGGCGCGCCCGGCACGCCCGCCGCGCCGCGGCGGAACAGCAGCCACCCCGCCCCGGCGGCGCCGGTGGCGAGGAGGAACAGCACCGTGAACCACTGGAAGTACCAGTGCCCGCCCGCCGGGTCGTACACCGCGGCGCGCGGCCAGGCCAGGTTGACCGTCATCAGCACGCCGTACGCGGTGGCGAGGACGTTGACCGGCACCCCCCAGCGCCCCAGCGAGAACAGCGGCCGCGCGGCGTCCGTTCCCGTGCCCGCGATGCCCGCCGTGCCCGCGCCGCGTCCGTAGCCGCCGCGCAGCCGCCGCAGCAGCAGCGGGCCGGTCACCATCGCGTACGCCAGGTAGAGCATCGCGACGCAGGTGGTGCCGATGGCCAGGAACGCCTCGGGCGAGGCGAGGTTCAGCAGGCAGATCGCCGCGGCGCCGACGCCCGCCAGCACTGCCGGCCCGGTCGGCATGCCGGTCCGCGGCGAGACCCGCGCCAGCCGCCGCGCGCCGGGCAGCATTCCGTCGCGGGCCATCGAGAACAGCATCCGGGACGCCGAGGTCTGGATGGCCAGGGTGGCCACGACGATGGCGACCACCACGTCCGCGAGCAGCACCCGGCCCAGGCCGTCGCCGAGCGTGCTGGTCAGCACGTAGGACAGCCCCTCGCTGCCCAGCCGGCCGTCGGTGAGGCTCGGCGCGGCCAGCACCCCGCCGAGCAGCAGCAGACCGCCGAGCACTCCGGCCGCGGAGAGCGCGAGCAGGATGGTGCGCGGCGCGGTGCGCCGGGGGTCGCGGGTCTCCTCGCTCAGCTCGCCCGCGCTGTCGAAGCCGATCAGGACGTAGGCCGCGGTGAACGAGCCCACCAGCAGCGCGCCGAGCGCGCCGCCCTCCCCGCCGGTCTCGAAGGTGATGCCGGGGTCCCGCTCGGCGTGCGTGAACAGCAGCACCACGATCAGCACCGCCCCGATGATCTCGGCGGTGACGCCCACCCGGTTGACGGCCGACATCACGCGGTTGTCCAGCAGGTTCACCGCCGTGGTCAGCGCGAGCAGCAGCAGGGCCATGACCGCCGCGTTGGCCGCGCCGTCGGCCGAGGTGGGGTCGGCGTCGGTGCCGATCAGCTGGAAGCCGCTCCAGATGGCGGGCAGCACCACTTGGAGCGCCAGCGCCGCGGCGGCCACCACGACGATCTGGCCGATCACCATGAACCAGCCGGCGAACCACCCGAAGACCGGTCTGCTGAGCCGGGTCGACCACTGGTAGATCGCCCCCGACAGCGGGTAGCGCGCGGCGAGTTCGGCGAAGCAGAGCGCCACCATGAGCTGGCCAGCCAGCACCGCCGGCCAGGTCCAGAAGAAGGCCGGGCCGCCGAAGGAGAAGCCGAAGGCGAAGAACTGGAAGACCGTGGTGAGCACGGAGATGAAGGAGAACCCGGCGGCGAACGAGGCGTACCGCCCCATGGTGCGGTGCAGTTCCTGCCGGTAGCCGAAGCCGGCCAGCTCGGCGGAGTCGCTGGGGCCCTCCCCGGTCGCCGGGGGTGGTATGTCCGTGGGTGTGGTGGCGGTCATGGCAGCCCCTGTCACTGATTTCGGTCGAGTGACAGAAATTAGGGAGAGGCTGTTTCGCCGGCATGACACACCCATGTCGGGACCGGGTCCAATCCCTCCCGCGCCGACGGACGGTGGCTCGCGACGGGCGCTGCCGCCCGGCCCAGGAGCAGTGTCGGAGCCGCAGGGTCAGAAGACCGCGGAGAGCCGAGCCGGAACCGCTTCACCGGGGGAGCGGTCCCGCCGGAGCGCCCACCGCCGGACCCACGCCGGCCAGGCCCACCAGGAGCCCCGCCGTGTCCCTCCCCAGCAGGAGTGCCGGGTGGATCTCGGGCTCGTCGAGACCCGCACCTTCGGCTCGAAGGTCGTCTGTGTCCGCTACTGCCTGGCGCGTCAGCCGGTCCGGTCCGTTGGCCAGGGCGTCAGGGGGCGGTGCGCCGCGGTGAGGGCGGCGGCGCCGGGCGCGCAGGCGCGTTCGAGGGCCCGGCGTTCTTCGGAAGGCAGCCGGGCGGCGGCGCCGCGGTGGGCGGGGCTGAGGCGGGCCGCGGCGTGGTCGAGCCAGTCGCGGGTGGGCTCGGCGCCCAGGAAGCGGGCGAGGGCGGTCAGTTCGCGGCGGGGGTGGTCGAGGAGGTCCTCGTAGGCGAGGGTGGCCCACTGGTCCGCGGGGAGCGCGTTCAGGTGGGCGCTGCCGTCGGTGACGATCCGGGACCACAGGGCGCCGAACCGGGCCAGGGGGATGTCCCGGTCCAGGACGAGCGCGGGGTCGAAGCGGTCGGCGAGCAGCGCGGCGAGGTCGGGCGGCAGCTCGGCCACGTGCCGGGGGGTGAGGTCGGCGAAGGTCGCGACCCCGGCCCGTTCGCGGAGGTCGCGCAGGAGCAGGATGGTGCGGTAGCCGACGTGGCGGCTCATGGACAGGGCGCAGTCGGGACCGTGGCGGTGGAGGTGGACGAACCGCGCGTGGGGGAAGGCCCGGTGCAGGGCGGGGATCCAGGACACGGAGTACCCGGAGCGTTCCACCACGGCGGCGCCGCCGTAGCGGCGCGCGAGCAGGTCGAACAGGGCCTGGTGGTGGGCGGGCGCGGTCCCGGCCGGCCAGGAGGTGACCTCCGCGGCGAGGGCGTCGAGGGCGGCGTCGGGGTCGTCGGTGAGGTGGGGGAGGACCATCAGGCACAGGGCGGGGATGCCGCCGGTCTCGGCGGAGTGGCGGCCGGGGCGGCGGGTGTAGAGGAATTCCGGAAGCGGGATGCCGCTGCGGGTCATGGTGTCGAAGACGGGGTTGGGGGCGGCGAGGATCCGCCAGAACTCCTCACCCGTGAGCGGCCGGTCGGGCAGGGCGTGGCCGGGGTCCCGGAGGGAGGCGAGGAATTCGTTCAGGCTGAGGACGCCCGGGTGGGCGTTCAGCAGCGTGGACAGGGCGGTCGAGCCGCTCCTCCCGGTGCCCACGACAAAGGTCAAGGGGCGCATGCCGATTCCCTTCTCACTGCCTGCCGCATCCGGCTCCGATTCTCCCCGGCCCGGGCGCGGCGCCAAGAGCGCGGCCACGACGGCCGCACGGCCGGCCCCCGGCCTGGGGCTTCGAGGCGGCGCGTGAGCAGGGCGACCAGTTCGTCCCCGCGCGGGTCCGCGTGGCCGGCGCTGTCACCTGGCGGTACCGGCATAGCTTGTGGGCACATCCGGATGTGCTGTTGGCCGCGCTCGGAACGCGCCCCTCAGCGTCGGCCGCGGTCGTTCACGGCCCGGAAACGGGCGGAAAGCGAGCGGAAGGAGTGGCGGGCATGGCCGGGAATACGCTGGAGGGCAAGGCCGCGGTCGTCGGCGGCGGCGCGAAGTACCCGGGCGGCCTGCTCAGCAGGACGTTCGCGGAGGCGGGGGCCAAGGTCGTGGTGCACCACCACACGGGTGCGAAGGAGGCGGAGCAGACGGTCGAGACCATCCGGGAGGCGGGGGAGAGGCGGTGGCCGTGCTGGGCGATCTGGCCCGGGTCGCCGACGTGCGGCGGCTGTTCGACGTGGCGGTGGACACCTTCGGCGGGGCGGACATCGCGGTGAACACCACGGGGATGGTGCTGCGCAAGCCGATCCTCCAGACCAGCGAGGGGGAGTACGACCGCATGTTCGGCATCAACGCCAAGGCGGCCTACTCCTTCATCCAGGAGGCCGGGCGGCGCCTGAACGACCAGGGCAGGATCGTCAGCCTGGGCACCTCCCTCCTGGCCGCCTTCACGGACGGCTACTCGACCTACGCCGGCGGCAAGGCGCCGCTTGAGCACTTCACGCGGGCGCCGGCCAAGGAGTCCGCCGACCGCGGGATCTCGGTGAACGTCGTGGCGCCCGGCCCGGCGGACACGCCCTTCTTCTATCCGCAGGAGACGCCGGAGCGCGCGGAGTTCCACAAGTCACAGGCGCTGGGCGGGCAGCTCACGCGGATCGAGGACATCGTTCCGGTGATCCGGTTCCTCGCGACCGAGGGCTGGTGGTTCACCGGCCGGACGCTGTTCCCCAACGGGGGCTACACCACCCGCTGACCCGCACGCCGCCCGCGCCAGGAGTGACCGCATGAGGCTGGACCTGAACAAGCTCGACCATCTCATCGCGGTCGCCGAGGAGGGCAGCTCCACCCGCGCGGCAACCCGGCTTTACCTCTCCCGGCGTCCCGCTGCCGGAACGCACAGCCACGGGCGTGTCGCTGCTGCCCGCCGGGGCGGGCGCCGGTCGAGGACGTCCGCGTCCTGCACGGCCTCGCCCGCCCGGCGCCGCGCCGCGCCCGCCGCACCGGCCGCGGTGGACAGGAAACCCTCCGCCTGGGCCACACCCCCGCCGTCACGGGGGAAGAGGTCACCGCGCTGCTGCGCCGGTCGGGCCCCGCCGGGCCGGGCCCCGCCATCGATGTCAGCCAGCGCTACCCGCACGAGCTCACCGCCGCGCTCCTGGCCGGCGACCTCGACATCGGCCCGGGCCGGGCTGTTCGACCGCGCCGGGGCGCGACGCGGCGCCGCGACGGCCGGTGGGCGGCCGTCGCGGCGGTGGTGCACTGTTCCGGGCCGTCTGTCCCGTCGCCGGAACGGTCTTCCTCGCCGCCGCGGCCACGGTGACGGCCCGGGCGTGGCTCGGCCGGCCGGTTACTTCTCGGGGGGCGGCGGCGCCTCGCTGGGCTGGACGATGACGAAGCCGTCGCCCTGCAGCATGAGCTGGAACGCCTCGCCCGAACCGCCGCGCAGCATCGACTTGAGGCTCTGGCTGCGGTTGATCGAGGTGTGCAGGTTGCTCGACCAGCCGACGACCGCGTCGGTGTCGACATAGACGGGGGCCTGGGAGGTCACCGGGATGATGATGGGGTCGCCGTCGGCTATGAGGCCGATGCGGCCCTGTCCGGCGAACTGGCAGTTGAAGAGCCCGCCGCCCGCCATCCCGGCCCCGCTCACCATCTTTATGTCGTAGCTGAGCGTGGGATCGAAGCACAGCACGTTGCGGCCATTGATCGTGAGCGCGTCCTGCGGGTCCAGCTCGATGACGAAACAGCTCTGGGCGAGGTGCGCGAACCACACCTCGCCCTGCCCGCGCACGGCCATCAGGGAGAGCCCCTCGCCGGTGACGGCCCGCTTGAGGAAGTTGCCCACCCCCTGGGATTTCGCCTCGAATTGCAGGTTGCCCCGAAAGGCCACCATCGCGCCCTGGCGGGCGTGGCACTCGCCGTTCACGACGTACTTGATCGCCTTGGAGTGCTGCAAGGACATTCCGGCCGCGGTGGGCGGCTGTGCCGTGTACTCGGCCTTGAAAAGATCGCTTCTCACGGACCAGATCCTAAGCGGCCCGCCCGTCCGGGTGACGCGATCCCCCGCGCGCGACGGCGTAGCGCCCCGGACTGGCTGAGTCCAGCGAGCAAGGTCGACAAGCCCGGCGCGATGGCCGGACGGGCGATCCCGAAGCGGGAGCGGCGATTTCCGGAGGAGGTGGCCGACTGCCCGCCGGACTCACGGGTCTGCGGCCAGGGAGACCTGTTGCCGCTTTCCGCCTGCCGGGCCGAGGCTGGGCACGTGCGGGTGCTTCTGCCGTCCCGGTCGTGGCGGAGTACCCGCCCGCCTCCTCCGGCACGTGCCTGAACGCACGGGATGGACCTCGCCCACATCGACTGGAACGGTTACGACGTGGCGGTCGAGGCTTACGCCAGGGACACCCTTCGGGATGGCTGGTGCGCGATCACCCAGATCCGGTACGAGGTGCGGACCGACGGCGCGTGGGCCGGCCACTGGCACGACCGGCAGCCCGCGGTGGACTGCACCGACGGTGACCCAGGGGTGTTCTCGCCGGCCTACCGGTCCCATTACGACACCCGCAATCTCCGCGCCCGCGCCTGCGTCGGGTACTCCGACGGCCCCCCCCACGCGTGCACCGCCCGGACGTAGGGGCCGCCGCTGCCCGGCACACGGGAGACTGCCGCCGGGCGCCCCAGGCGCCCGGCTCCCCCTTGGAAGGGCCGCTGAGCTGGAGATACACCCCCGGCTCAGCGGGCCCCGCGTCGTGCCGAGGCGCCCTCGGTCAGGGTCAGACGGGCGCCCGCCAGGGGGTGCCCGGTGCTCCCCGCAGGGTGCGTTGGCGGGAGTCGGACCCGGGCCGACGGCGCTGGCCCCTTCCCGCCGGGAGCAGCGCGTTCGGGACCGGCAGCCGCAAGCGTCAATGGTCGAGCAGGGCAGGGGCCGGTTCAATCGGCGACGGCGCCGGCGGTGATGTTGATCGACGCGGCGGTGATGGAGCCGGCCTTGTCGGAACAGACGAAGGCGGCGACGTTGCCGACATCATCGAAGGTCGCGGTGCGTCCGAGCATGGTCGGAGCGAGGATCATCTCCGTGATCGCGTCGCGGTCCGGCTCGTCCGCGGGGATGGCCTCGGCGATCCCGCCGGACTGCAGGGTGACGGCGCGGATGCCGCGGGGGCCGAGTTCGGCGGCGAGCTGGCGGCGCAGGGTGTCGATGAGCCCCATGGCGACCTGGAATCCGCCGATGTTGTAGTCGCGGACGGGATCACGGCCGCCGTCACCGCCGAAGAACAGCAGGACGCCGGAGCCCTGGTCGATCATGTGGCGGGCCGCGGCCTGGGTGGTGAGGAACATCGTGCGTGCGGCGTTGACGATGGGGCGTTCGAACAGTTCCAGGCTCATCTCGGCCAGAGGAGTGCCGTGGACGTCGCCCAGGCCGATGGCGTTGAAGCTGATGTCGATGCCTCCGGCACTGTCGGCGACGTGGTCGGCGTGGGCGCTGATCCGGCCTGGGTCGAGGGCGTCGATCGCGGCGGTGTGTACCGTGCCGCCGGCGGCACGGATGTCGCCGGCCACGGCGTCCAGGGCGGACAGGGTGCGTCCGGTCAGGTGGACGGTGGCTCCTTCACGGGCGAAGCCGGCCGCGACGGCGCTCCCGATCGGGCCCGCGCCTCCGTAGATGATGGCGTTCTTTCCTTCGAGCAACACGATGGTCTCCTTCTGAGGCGTGTGGCCGGCAGTGGGTCAGCGGTGGCGGCCGAGCGGGTCGAGAAGGCGCCGCGGGTCCAGTTCGCGAAGGCGCCGCCACGCGATGAAGGCGAAGGCCGCCAGCAGGACCAGGGTGGTGACACCCGCACCGGGGTCATCGACGACGCCGAAATTGACCGCGGTCGCCCCCGCCATGAGCAGGCCGAGGCCGAGGGCGGCGAGACCGGCGATCCATCGCAGGAGCAGTCCGATCGCCCCGGCGACCTCGGCCACCCCCGTGAACACACGGAGCCACTGCCCGGCCCCGATCGTCTCGAACGCCTCGACGGCGACCTCGGTCCCCACCAGCTTGGGAACCGCAGCAGCCAGCAGGAGCAGCGCCGAGAGAACCTGCACGGTCCACGCCACGCGCCCTGTCCAGCGCGCGGACCCGGAGGCGACGGAGGACCCGTCGGAGCCCGCAGTGCCACCGGGCGGGTGATCAGGCCGCATCGGCCATGGCCTTCCCGCTCGGGACGGGGTCGCACCGCTTTCGGGCTCGGCTCGTGTTGGTGGTGGTCACGTCGTCATCCCTTCCTCCGTTGACACCGCTTCTCCAGAACCATCCAGTTCGGGAACTGAGTGGTGCCATAGTAGGGGGCATGCGGTCCGCGTCAAGACTGCGCATCGGGGAAACCGGCGGCCATCGCCGACTGCGCCGCCCCGCGAAGCCGCGCCATCGCTGCCCTCTCCCGCCGCCGGGGGCCGCCCCGGTGGCGTGCGGGGTTGACGGGCTTCGGCCGCGGCCCCAACATCGAACTACTCAGTTCCCGAACCGAAAGGTGCCTGACTATGGCGACCGACCAGCTCAGCCGCACCTTTGCCGCGCTCGCGGACCCGACTCGGCGGGCGATCCTGCTGAGCCTGCGCGAACGGGGCGAGGCCTCGGTCGCCGAACTCGCCGCACCGTTCGAGATGACGCCACGGGCGATCTCCAAGCACATCGGCGTCCTCGAATCCGCCGGGCTGGTGTCCCGTGGCCGCGACGCTCAACGCCGTCCGAGCCAACTGCGCGTCGATCCCCTGATCGAGATCGATGCCTGGCTGGCCGACTACCGCGCGACCTGGGAGCACCGTTTCACCGCACTCGACGCCGATCTGCGGTCCGAGGACGCACACGATCCGCAGGAAATGACATGACCACCAACAGCACACGCCGAGACGCCGACCGCGGGCTCGTGATCGAGATCGAGCAGGAGTTCTCCGCAGCACGCGACCGCGTCTTCCGCCGCTGGACCGAGGCCGACGCGCTCGCGCGCTGGTTCGCCCCGCCCGGCTATGCCACCCTGCACGCCGAGTCCGACCCCCGCCCCGGGGGTCGCTGGCGCCTGGACTTCCGTGCCGAGAGCGGTGACCACCAGTACACAGAGCACGGAGCATTCCGCGAGGTCGACCCGTTCGAACGGCTCGCGCTCACCCTGACCCAGCTTGACGGCGCGGGCGCCCATCCCGAGACACTGGTAACGGTCGCACTCGACGACATCGGCACCGAGCAGGCACCGCGCACCCGGATGCGGTTCACCCAGTCCGGCTACCGGTCACTGTCGTTGCGCAACGACAACGAACAGGGCTGGCAAGGGTGCTTCGCCGCCCTCGCCGCCGACCTTGCGAGCGGTGAGCGGTCATGAACAGCGAGGCGCCCCCGGATCCCCGACGCCTCCCGCGGCACCGCCCTGAGCACCGGACTCGGCCTCACCGATCACTCCGCCCTCCTCCTCCGGGTCTGTCAAACGAGTGGCTCTGGCCTGTCTTCGCTGGTAGCGCTGGGTGCTGATCACTGGAGGAGGATGCGCGGCGGAGTAGGGCGAATCCGGCGCGACCGTGCATCTGTCTCACGATCCGCTTGGTGCGGGGGTCAGTTGACGCGCACTTCCGCCACAAGAAGGCGGCAGTCGCCGAACTGGCTTGCATCCGGCACGGAGTGAAACGTCGAGCACCTGCGGCCCGCGGCCGAGCGGATGGACCAGGTGCTGGACCGCCGGTGAGAGGGCGGGGCACCACAGACCGATTGTGAGAGATTGTGAGAGACAGGGCCTGCGGACACGAGGAAGGCCCCGCCTCACTCGCGTGAAACAGGGCCCTGACCTGCGGCGGAGTCTTCCGCTCCTGTCGGGACGGCGGGATTTGAACCCACGACCCCTTGACCCCCAGTCAAGTGCGCTACCAAGCTGCGCCACGTCCCGTGTGCCTGCCTTCGGGGGGCTGGGCCCCCTCGTTGGCGTGCAAAGGAACCATACCCCATCGGGGGCGGTGCGTGCTCACCCGTCGTGGGGGCGTGGGGGGAGGTGGTCGCCCAGGTCGGTGCGGTGCCACCAGGTGTGGGTGGCGCGCAGCTCGGCCAGGGTGGTGAAGCGGTAGCGGTAGAGGCGGGCGCGGATCCAGGTGGGCGGGTGGTCGGGGAAGGGGTTGACGCGCAGAAGGCGGAGGGTGGCGGGGTCGCCGGCGAGGAGGCGGGTGACGAGAGTGCGCAGCCAGGGGCGGGGGGTGCGGGGGGTGAGCGCGGCGAACCACATCTGCCAGTCGAGGCGGAGGTGGAAGGGGGCGAACTGGCGGGGCAGGCGCCCCGGGTCGCCCGGCTTGCCGTGGAACTCGTAGGCGCGCCAGCGCTCGGGCGGGGCCTGCGGGTCGGGGTCGTCGGTGCCCTCCAGGACGATCTCGTGGCGCTGTCGGGTGACCGTGCCGAAGGCGCCGTAGGAGTTGACGAGGTGCAGCGGGTCGTAGGTGCGGTTCATCTGCTGGCGCGGCGAGAGGAGGTTGCGCACCGGGCGGTGGCTGAGGAACGCCACGAGCGCCGCCGCGGCCAGCAGCAGCGCCGTGAACCAGGCCGGGGCGGCGGGCTGGTGGGGCGGCGGGTCCGGCAGGAGGGGCAGGTGGCGGGCGGCGAGGGCGCCGTCCACGGCGGCCAGGGCCAGGATCATGGTCAGCCAGTTCAGCCAGGCGAAGTTCCCCGAGGCCACCAGCCACAGCTGGGTGACGATGACCACGAGCGCGCACCAGGTGGCCACCGGCTGGGGCAGCAGGAGGCCGAAGGGGACGATCATCTGGGCGACGTGGTTGGCGGCGGCCTCCGCCCGGTGCAGCGGGCCGGGCAGGCGGTGGAAGAACCAGCTCAGCGGGCCGGGCATCGGCTGCGTCTCGTGGTGGTGGTAGAGGCAGGTCAGCCGCCGCCAGCAGCGGTCGCCGCGCCACTTGATCAGGCCGGCGCCCAGCTCCACGCGGAAGACCAGCCACACCACCAGGAGCAGCCCGACGGACGGCGGCGCGACGCTGTCGTTGCCCAGGAAGACCGCGAGGAACCCGGCCTCCAGCAGCAGTGACTCCCAGCCGAAGGCGTACCAGGTCTGGCCGATGTTGACGATCGAGAGGTAGAGGGCCCACAGCGCGGCCCACAGGGCCATCGAGGCCGCCAGCGGGAGGGCGTCCGCGGCCCCGGCCGCCACGGCTGCGGCCAGGGCGGCGCCGAGCCAGGCCGTCCCCGCCAGGAGCCGGTCGGAGTAGCGCCAGTGGAAGAGGCTGGGCGCGCGGCGGAAGTCAACGGCGCGCAGGAACGCCGGGGCGGGCGTCAGCCCGCGCTCGCCGGCCAGCACGCGGAACTCCCGCACGGCGCACAGGAAGGCCACCAGGTAGACCAGCGCCAGGCCGCGCTGCAGGACCAGGCGGCCGAGCCAGGCGTCGGGCGCGGCGGTCCAGTCGGTCCAGGGCGTCCAGTCCATGCGTTCATCCGTATCACCGGGGGCGGCGGGCGGCACCGCGGCGGACCGGGGACGGGCCGCCGTGCCGGCGCCCCCCTGGACAGGGGCCACGCCCCGTCCTGTTTAATTGCGACTCGTTCGCAATAACGTATGCAGTGCAGCGGGAGTGTGCCCATGATTGCCCGGAGGCCCGGACCACGAACGACGATCGGCGCCGGCCTCGCGGCCCTGGCCCTCCTCGCGGGCGGCGCCGCCTGCTCCGCCCCCGGAGGCGAGAGCCGCGGCGACGGCGCCTCCGTCGTCATCGGCATAGCCAACGAGCCCGAGTCCCTCAGCCCGCTCCTGGGCTACGGCCGCGACGGCAATTCCAAGATCTTCGACGGCCTGCTCCGCCACGACGAGGACCTTCAGCTGCGACCCGCCCTGGCCACCGGCCTGCCCGAGGTCAGCGAGGACGGCCTGACCTACACCTACGCCCTGCGCGAGGGCGTCGAGTTCAGCGACGGAACGCCCTTCACCGCCCGCGACGTCGTCTTCACCTACGAGACGATCCTCGACGAGGGCACCAACAACCCCAACCGCGACGACCTCGCCGCCCTGGCGAGCGTCCGCGCCGAGGGCGAGCACACCGTCGTCTTCACCCTGGAGCACCCCTACGCCGCCTTCGCCGACCGCACCGTCCTGCCCATCGCCTCCGCCGAGGCGGCCGGGGGCCAGGACGTCAACACCGGCCCGTACAACACCGAGCCCGTCGGCACCGGCCCCTACGTCGTCACCGGCTGGACCCGCGGCGAGCGCATCACCCTGGAGGCCAACCCCGGCTACTGGGGCGGCGAGCCCGAGGTGGAGCGGGTCACCATGGCCGTCATCCCCGACGACGACGTCCGCGCCACCCGCCTGCGCGCCGGGGACCTGGACGCCGCGGTCCTGCCGCCCAGCCTCGCCGCCACCTTCGAGGGCGAGGACGGCCTGGTCACCCACGCCGCCGAGAGCGCCGACTTCCGCGCCGTCACCCTCCCCACGGACCACCCCGTCACCGGCGACCGCGCCATCCGCCGCGCCCTGGACCTGGCCGTGGACCGCGAGCTGATCGTCGAGAGCGTCCTCCAGGGCGCCGGCCACCCCGCCTACGGGCCCGTGCCCACCGCCGGCCCCTGGTTCGCCGAGGGCACCGAACGCCCCCACGATCCCGAGGCCGCCCGCGAGCTCCTGGAGGAGGCGGGCTGGGAGCCGGGAGAGGACGGCGTGCGGGTCCGCGACGGGCGGCGCGCGGCGTTCACACTCTGGTACCCGGCCGGCGACCGGCTGCGGCAGGAGCACGCCCTGGCGTACGCCTCCGACGCAGCCGAGGTGGGCGTCGACATCACTGTCGAGTCCGGCTCCTGGGAGGTGATCGAGCCCCGGCTGGCCGAGGACGCGGTGCTCTCCGGCGGCGGCAACCCGGCCGACCCCGACTTCGACCTCTACGGCCTGCTGCACTCCGAGCTGGCCGGGGACGGCTGGAACAACATGGCCCACTACGCCAACCCCGCCGTCGACCGCGCCCTGGAGGCCGGCCGCGCCACCGTCGACCCCGCCGAGCGCGAGGCCGCCTACGCCACCGTCCAGCGGGAGCTGTCCGAGAATCCGGGCTACACCTTCCTCACCCACATCGACCACGTCTACGTGATGGCCGACCGCTGGGAGAACGTCACCACCCAGGTCGAGCCGCACGACCACGGCCTCGGCCACGGCCCCTGGTGGAACGTCGAGGACTGGCGGCCCCGCCCGTGACGGGGACGAGAAGCGGGCAGACCCCGGCGGGCACGGGCGCCGGAGCGTCCACGGAGAACGCGGCGGCGCCCGGCCCGCCCTGGGCCGCGATGGCCCGCCTGGCCGCACGCCGGCTGCTGGCCGCCGTCCCCGTCCTGGCCGCCGTCACCCTGGGCATGTTCGCCCTGGCCGCCGCCTCCCCCTTCGACCCGGTGCGGCAGTACGTCGGCTCCGACGGCGTCGGCGCCTCCCAGGAGACCATCGACGCCCTGCGGGCCAACCTCGCCGCCGAGGGCACCTTCGTCGAGCAGTGGTGGGCCTGGCTGCGCTCCGCACTCGCCGGGGACCTCGGCCAGTCCTCCGCCCTCCACCAGCCCGTCGCCGAGGTGGTGGCCGAACGCCTGGGCTGGTCCGCGCTGTTGTGCGGGCTCGCCTTCGTGCTGGCCGTCCCCGCGGGCGCCGCCCTCGGCGTGCTCGCCGCCCGACGCCCCGGCGGCGCGTTCGACCGGGCCGTCACCGCCGTCTCCTTCACCCTCCAGGCCGCCCCGCCGTTCTGGCTCGCCCTGCTGGCCGTCTGGCTCTTCGCCCTCCGCCTCGGCGTCCTCCCGGCCGGCGGCCTCACCGACACCGGCAGCGACGCCGTCACCCCCGGCGCCGTCGCCGAGCACCTCATCCTGCCCGTGGCCGTGCTCGCCGTCTCCCAGCTCCCGTGGTTCGTCCTTTACGCCCGCCAGGGCACCCTGGACGCCCTCCAGGAGGACCCCGTGCGCGGCGCCCGCGCCCGCGGGCTGAGCGAGCGGACCGTGCTGCTCGGCCACGCCCTGCGCTCCGGCCTGCTGCCGCTGCTCACCCTCGCCGGCACCCGGATCCCCGAGCTGATCACCGGGGCGCTGCTGGTGGAGACCGTCTTCAGCTGGCCCGGCATCGCCTCCGCCACCGTCCGCGCGGCCACCGCCACCGACTTCCCCCTGCTGGCCACCCTCACCGTCCTGTCCGCGTGCGCCGTGCTGGCGGGCAACCTCGTCGCCGACCTGCTCTACGGCCTCGCCGACCCGCGCATCGACCTGGACGAGATGTGAACGCCCATGACGACACCCGCCGTTGAACGCCCCGCGCCCTCGGAGGCGCAGGCCGAACGTCCCTGGCGCGCGCGGCCCCGCGCCCGCGCCGCCCGCGGCCGGCGTGCCCTCCGCGTCGGCTCGGCCGCCGCCGTGACCCTGGCCGCCGCCCTCGCCGCGCTCCTCGTCCCGCTCCTGTTCCCCCTCGACCAGCAGGCCGTCGACCTGACCGCCCGCCTCCGGCCGCCCTCCTGGGACCACCCCTTCGGCACCGACGAACTCGGCCGCGACGTCCTGCTGCGCAGCGTCTACGGGCTGCGCGTCTCGCTGCTCGTCGGCCTCGTCGCCGCCCTGGTCGCCAGCCTGCTGGGCCTCCTCGTCGGCTGCGCCGCCGGGGCCCTGGGCGGGCGCGCCGACCGGCTCGTGATGCGGCTGACCGACGCCTTCAGCGCCGTCCCGCACCTGCTGATGGGCATCTTCATCGTCGCGATGTTCCGGCCCGGCATCTGGCCCGTGGTCGCCTCCGTGGGCCTGACCCACTGGGTCTCCACCGCCCGCATCGTCCGGGCCGAGATCCACTCCCTGCGCACCCGCCCCCACATCGACGCCGCCGTCTCCGGCGGCGCCTCCCGCCTGCGGGTCGCCACGCGCCACCTCGCGCCCGCCGTGCTGCCGCAGGCCGCGCTCGCCGCCGTCCTGATGGTCCCGCACGCCATCTGGCACGAGTCCGCGCTGTCGTTCCTCGGCCTGGGCATTCCCGTCCACCAGGCCAGCCTGGGCACCATGATCAACGCGGCGCGCGGCTCCCTGTCCACGGGGGAGTGGTGGCCCACCCTCTTCCCCGGCCTGTTCATCATCCTGCCCTCCCTCGCGCTCGCCGGCCTCGCCGGCGCCTGGCGCGAGCGGATCAACCCCCGCCGCCGCTCGGAGCTGGTGCTGTGAACGCCCCCCTGCTCGCCGTCTCCGGCCTCTGCGTCCGCTTCGAGATGGCCGGCGGCCCGCCCGTCGCCGCCGTCACGGACGTCTCGTTCACCCTCGGGGCCGGCGAGTGCCTGGCCCTGGTCGGGGAGAGCGGCTGCGGCAAGTCCGTCCTGGCCGCCGCCCTCCTGGGCCTTCTGCCCGGCAACGCCCTCACCCGCGGCAGCGCGGTCCTCGCCCCCACCGGCGACGGGGCCCCGGCCGTGGACGTGCTCGCCGCGAGCGAGGCCGAGCTGGCGCGCACCGTGCGCGGCCGGCGCGTCGGGCTCGTCCCGCAGAGCCCCGCCGCCCACCTGACGCCCGTGCGCACCGTCCGCGCCCAGATGGAGGAGACGGTCCGCGAGCTCACCGGCACCCCGCGGCGGGAGCTCCGGGCGGCGGCCGAGGCCGCGGCGGCGCGCGCCGCGTTCCCCGCCGGACACCTCGACCGCCACCCGCACCAGCTCTCCGGCGGCCTCGCCCAGCGCGCCGCCCTCGCGCTGGCCCTGGTCGGCGGCGCCCCGCTGCTGGTCGCGGACGAGCCCACCACCGGCCT
This sequence comes from Streptomyces boetiae, assembly GCF_031845405.1. NCBI lineage: Bacteria > Bacillati > Actinomycetota > Actinomycetes > Kitasatosporales > Streptomycetaceae > Streptomyces > Streptomyces boetiae. Next base: position 33,554 of record NZ_JAVREN010000025.1, on the reverse strand, counting down.
GGACCGCGACCTGGTCGAGCACACCGCCGCCGAGCTGCGCCGCCAGGTGGACGCGGGTAACGGCCTGCTGGCCATCACCCACGACCTGAACGCCGCCGAGCGGATCGCGGACCGCGTGGCCGTGATGTACGCCGGGCGGATCGTCGAACTCACCGACGCCGCCGCCTTCTTCGGGCCCCGCGGCCCCCGCCACCCCTACGCCCGCGGCCTGCTCGCCGCCCTGCCCGAGCGGGAATTCGCGCCCCTGCCCGGGCTGCCGCCCGAGCTGGACGCGCTGCCCGGCGGCTGCACCTTCGCCCCCCGCTGCCCCCACGCCACCGAACGCTGCGCCCGGCAGCCGGAGTTCACCGGCGGCCTCGCCTGCCACCACCCCGAACGGGAGGCCGCCCGTGCCTGAGCCGGTCCTCGAACTCCGCTCCGTCACCGCCGGATACCACCGCCGCACCCCCGTGCTGCGCGGGGTCTCCCTCACCCTCGGCGCGGGAGAGGCCGTGGGCCTCTCCGGGCCCAGCGGCTGCGGCAAGTCCACCCTGGCCAGGGTCGCCGCCCTGCTGCACCGCCCCTGGGAGGGGACCGTGCGGCTGGAGGGGCGCCCGGCGCGCGGCTTCCGCTTCCGAGCCCCCCGGGAGCAGCGCACCGCGGTCGGCGTCGTCTTCCAGCAGCCCCGCCTGGCCGCCGACCCCCGCCTCACCCTCGCCGCCCTCATCGCCGAACCCGCCCGCGCCACCGGCCGTTACCCCGAACTGGCCGACCGCGCCGCCGCGCTGGCCGAGGCCGTCGGCCTCAGCCCCGGGCTGCTCGCCCGCCGGCCCCATCAGGTCAGCGACGGGCAGCTCCAGCGCGCCTGCCTCGCCCGCGCCCTGCTGCTGCGCCCCCGGCTGCTGATCTGTGACGAGATGACGGCCATGCTCGACGCGGCCACGACCGCCGCGCTCGTCGCCGTCGTCGAGGACTACCGCCGCGAGCACGGCGCGGCCCTGCTCGCCGCCGGGCACGACCGGGTGCTGCTGCGGCGGTGGTGCGGCACCGTCGTCGACCTGGACGGAACGGTCGTGGACCCGGACGGAACGCGCGTGGACCCCGAGGCGGGGGCCGCCCGACAGCCTCTACGGTGGCGTTCATGACCATCCGCGTCCTCCTCGTCGACGACGACCCCCTGGTCCGCTCCGGGCTGCGGCTGATGCTGGCCGCCGCCGGGGACATCGAGATCGCCGGGGAGGCGGCGGACGGCTCCGAGGTGCTGCCGCTGGTGGCGAGCGCCGCCCCCGACGTCGTCCTGATGGACATCCGGATGCCCGGCGTGGACGGCCTGGCCGCCACCGAGCGGCTGCGCGCGCTGCCCGCCCCGCCCGAGGTGGTCGTGCTCACCACCTTCGACGCCGATGAGCACGTGCTGCGCGCGCTGCGGGCCGGGGCCGCCGGGTTCGTGCTCAAGGACACTCCGCCCGCGGAGATCGTCAGCGCCGTCCGCCGGGTCGCCGCCGGGGACCCGGTGCTCTCCCCGGTCGTCACCCGGCGCCTCATCGACCGCGTCACCGGCGCCTCCCGCGACACCCGCCGTGCCCGGGGCCGCCTGGCCGCCCTGGGCGAGCGCGAGCGGGAGGTCGCCCTGGCCATCGGCCGGGGCAGGACGAACGCCGAGATCGCCGCCGAGCTGTACATGAGCGTGCCCACGGTCAAGACGCACGTCTCCCGCATCCTGACCAAGCTCGGCCTCAACAACCGCGTGCAGATCGCCCTCCTGGCCCACGACGCGCGCCTGGGCGAAGGCGGCGGCGGGGAATCCTGAGCGGGGCCGCGCGGTTGTCGGAGGCGTGGACACGGCACGGGCGGAAGCGGAGACGGAGGAGGCGCGGCTGCGGGCCGCGCGCTGGTCGGTCCTGGACCGGGCGCTGATCCGCAGGGGGCAGCCGCCGGGGGAGACGCTGCGCGAGACGGTCGCCTTCGCCCGGCAGGCCGAGGCCCTGGGCGCGCACCGCTTCTGGGTGGCCGAGCACCACGGCGTGCCCGGGGTCGCCGGGTCGGCGCCCACGGTACTGGCCGCCGCCGTCGGCGCCGCGACCTCCCGCATCCGGGTGGGCACCGGCGGCGTGATGCTGCCCAACCACCGCCCGCTGGTCGTGGCCGAGCAGTTCGGCGTCCTGGAGTCCCTCTTCCCCGGCCGCGTGGACATGGGCCTGGGCCGCTCGGTCGGCTTCACCGGCGCGGTGCGGGCCGCGCTGGGCGCCGAGAAGGAGGCGGCCGACGCCTTCGGCGAGCAACTGACCGAGCTGCTCGGGTACTTCGCGGGCGGCGGCCCGGTGCGCGCCCTGCCCGCCGAGGGGCTGCGGGTGCCGGCCTTCGTCCTGGCCGTCGGCTCGGGCGCGGACCTCGCCGCCGAACGCGGCCTGCCGCTGGTGATGGCCCACCTGGCCGACGAGCGGCGGATGCTGGACACCCTGGACCGCTACCGTTCGCGTTTCGTCCCCTCGGAGCACTCGGCGCACGGCGAACGCCCGTACGTGATCGTCGCGGTGAACGCCGCGGTCGGCGCGACGCGGGAGGAGGCCGCGCTCCTCCAGATCCCGGAGGCGTGGGCGACGGCCGTCTCCCGCACGCAGGGCGTCTTCCCGCCGCTCGACCCGCCGGGCGAGGTCCTGGCCCGGGAGATGAGCGAGCGCGAGCGCCGCTACTTCGAGGAGGCCAGGGCCGGGCACCTCCACGGAGACGAGGCGCAGACGCGTCGCACGCTGGCCGGCCTGCTGGAGCGCACCGGGGCGGACGAGCTGCTGGTCACGCTCAACGCGCACTCGGCGGCGGGCCGCCTCGACTCCTACCGCCGCCTGGCCCGGATCGCCGGGCTGACGGGCGCGCGCCCCGGCCCGGAGGCCGGGACGTCCGGGCCGGGGCGCCCGGAATGGAGCCGGGGTGCGGGCCGCCCCCGGCCCGCCGTGCGCGCGGCCGGCGCCGCCTGAGCCGCGGCTCCCGTCGCCTGAGCCGCGGCTCCCGCCGACCGGCCGGACGCGTCGACTCCCGCCCATTCCCGGGAGTTCCTCGGCGCCCCCGGGCGGGCCCACGGGAGCGCGAGCCGGGCGGTGCGCAGGTGGCGCCCGCCCCCCGGGGGGGCACCGTTGGGGGCCCCCCCCCGGGGGGGGCGCAACGCTGTGCCGGGCACCCGTCGCCGGGCGCGTGGTCAGGGCGAGACGATGCCGCGCGCGACGCCCAGGTCGACCAGGTCCTGGGGGCGCAGCCGGAGCTGCTCGGCCGTGGCCGGGACCTGCTCGGGGCCGCGCTTGAGGATGGAGACGGCCAGCTCGGGGGCCACCACCGAGTAGTAGCTGTCCGGGGTGACCCAGGTGCGCCCCAGGGAGGTGAGCGCGATGGCGCCGCCCGAGCCGCCCTCCCCGATCAGCAGCGTGGTCACCGGTATCCGGCAGCCGGCGAGGGTGGTGATCGCCTCGGCGATGGCCGGTCCGACGCCCTCCCGCTCGGCCTCCGCGTCGTTCGCCGCCCCGGGGGTGTCGACCAGCGTCAGTACCGGGATGCCCAGCCGGTCGGCCAGGCCTACCAGTCGTATCGCCGCCCGGAACCCGGCCGGGGTGGTCGCCGTCCCGCACTGCGCGACGTACGCCACGCTGCGGCCCTCGTGGAGGCCGAAGCCCGACAGGATGCCGGGGTCCGTGCCGCCCAGCGGCTCGCGTTCCGTGAAGTACGCCTCCAGGTAGGCGCGGGCGCGCGGCCGGTCCGGCTCCCTGGCCCGCAGCACCGCCTCCCAGCCGCCGCGCGGGGGGTCCGCCGCGCGCAGGGCGCGCGGCGGCGGCACCGGCCCCGGGGCCGGGCGGGTCAGAAGCGACAGCCAGCGGGCGACCGTGGCCCGCAGCTCCCCGGGCTCCACGATCCGGTCCACGCGCCCGGCGGCGAACTGGCCCTCCGCCGTGTAGGCGCGGGGGTCCGCCCCGGCCGGGCGGACGCGCGAGCCGGCGAAGCCGACCTGGGCCCCCGGCAGCGCCACCCGCACGTCCGCCCCGGCGCCGAGGGTGGCCCAGCCGCCCCCGGTCACCGGCCCGGCCAGGACCGCCACGTGCGGCAGGCCCGCCGCGCGCAGCCGCACCATCTGCCGGGCTATCCGCTGGAGTTGAGTGAGGGCGAACATCCCCTCCTGCATCCGGCTGCCGCCCGAGGCGATCAGCGAGACCACGGGCAGGGACAGCTCCCGCGCGGTGATGAACGCGGTCTCGATCCGCTCCCCTGTGCCGGCCCCGATCGAGCCGCCGAGGAAGCCGAACTCGAACGCCACCAGGACCGCCTCCGTGCCGCCGGCGTCCGCGGTTCCGCACACCACCGCCTCGGTCTCGCCGGTGCGCTCCCTGGCCCTGGCCCGCGAGGCGTCGTACCCGCTCCAGCCGATCGGGCCGTCGGGGCCGCCCGAGGAGTCGTGCCGCGGCAGCTCGCGGAACCCGGTGGACACCGCGTCGATCAGCTCGCGGGCCGTGGCCGCGGGGCCGGTCGCCGCGGCCGTCACGCCAGCTCCCGCTTGAGGACCTTGCCCATGTCGTTGCGGGGCAGCGCGGTCAGGAAGCGGACCTCGCGGGGCCGCTTGTGCGCGGCGAGCTGCCGGGCGACGTGCGCGGTCAGCTCCTCGGCGCTCGGGGGCGCGGCGCCGTCCCGGGGCACGATCCAGGCGACGATCCGCTCCCCGAGGTCGGCGTCGGGCGCGGCGGTGACGGCGGCCTCGGCGACGCCGGGGTGGGCGAGCAGGACGTTTTCCACCTCGCCGGCGCCGACGCGGTACCCGCCGCTCTTGATCAGGTCGGTGGACCTGCGGCCCACCAGGCGGTAGTGGCCGGCCGGGTCCACGACGGCCATGTCGCCGGTGCGGAACCAGTCGCCGTCGAAGGCGGCGGCCGTGGCCTCCGGGCGGCCGAGGTACTCGGTGAAGAGGTTGGGGCCGCGCACCTGCACCTCGCCGACGGTCTCGCCGTCGGCGGCATCCAGCGCCTTCCCCGCGTCGTCCACCAGCCGCAGCTCGACGCCGGGCAGGGGAACGCCGACCGTGCCGGTGGCGGGCGGGCCGTCGGCGCGGACGCTGGTGTTCATCAGGGTCTCGGACATGCCGTACCGCTCGATGACGCGGCGGCCGGTCAGCGCGAGGATCCGTTCGTGGACGGGCAGCGGCAGCGGGGCCGAGCCGGAGACCAGCAGCCGGGCGCCGCCCAGGGCCGCGGCCAGGCGGGGGACGGCCGGGGCGGCCTCGGCCAGCCGGTGGTACATCGTCGGCACCCCGAACAGCATGGTGCCGCCCTCGGCCAGCGCCTCGGCGACGTCCTCGGGGGAGAACCGCCCCAGGTGGTGGGCCGTGCCGCCGCGCCGCAGGGGGCCGAGCACGCCGAGGACCAGGCCGTGCACGTGGAAGAGGGGCAGTCCGTGGACGACGACGTCCTCGGCGGTCCACTGCCAGGCGTCGGCCAGCGCGTCCAGGGTGGAGGCCAGCGCGCGGCGGGGGAGCACGACGCCCTTGGGCGGGCCGGTCGTCCCGGAGGTGTAGACGATCAGGGCGGGGTCGCCGGGGGCCGCCGTGTCGAGCCCGGCCGCGTCCGGGGCGGGGACGGCGGCCGGCGCGCCGCCGGCCTCGGCGCCGACGTCGATTCTCGGCAGGGCGGCCAGCGGGGCGGGGAGGGCGGCCCCGGCAGGGGCCAGGACGGCGGAGGGGGAGCTGTCGGCGACGATGTGCGCCAGTTCCTTCGGGCCGCTGCCCGGGTTGACGGGGATCGCGGGGACGCCGGCCAGCAGGGCCGCGACCACCGCGACGGCCGTGTCGATCGAGGGTGTGGCCCAGACGGCGACGCGCTGCCGCCCCGCCAGCGGCCGGGCCAGGGCGCCGGCCGCCGCGCGCAGGTGGGCGTAGCTGAGTATCTGGTCCCCGAAGCGCAGCGCGGGACGGTCCGCGGCGGTCTCCAGGGCCGGAAACAGAGGGCTCATCTGCCTCATGCTAGAGCCTGGGTCCCGGGCCACCGCGGGTCACTCCCGGCCGGCGGCCTGCGGGAAGAACGCCAGGTACGCGTCCGTGGCGTCGCCCAGGCCGCGGGCGAAGGGGTCGTCGAAGTACCAGACGAGGAAGAGCAGGAAGGCGATCAGCGCGCTGAAGAGCCCGGCCAGCGCCAACTCCCGCGGGGAGCGCTGGATCTGGAGCGCGAAGACCATCCCCACGCACACGGCCGCGCCCGCGATCAGCCCGAGCCACACCACGGGCGGCATGGTCGGCCCGGCGCTCTGCCCGCGCCCGACGCGGGCCTCGTCCGCCACGGCCACCTGCTGCACCAGGCCCTGGTACGCCTGCACCTCGGGGACCGTTCGCGGGTCCTGGGCCACCAGGGTGCCGCGCAGGCGGCCGAGCAGCTCCTCGCCGCGGTCGGTCAGCTCCCCCCGCGCCACCATGTGGTCCCACTCCTCGCCCACGACGTGGGCGACGTAGGCGGCGAGGTCGGCCCGGACGGCGTCGCGCCCCTCCGCCGGGAGCGCCCGCGCCTGCTCGTCCATCTCGTGCAGGGCCTGCGCCTCCTGGCGCACCCACTCGTCGGCGGCGCCGCGCTCCTCCCAGACCCCGGCGATGGCCAGGCCCAGGACGATGGCGTAGACCACGCCGATCATCATCGTCATGTACTCGATGACGTCGGGCGTCTCGGACGGGTCGTCGGACTCCCCGGCGCGGCGCTGCCGGAGCACGGCGGCGAGCAGGACGACCGCGCAGGTCGCCACCACGACGATGGCCAGGACGAGCCAATCGGACACCGGAACCTCCTCAGCGTGCGCCGGAGCCTGAGCCGGAGCGGGAACGGGGACGCAGCGCGGCGGCGGCCAGCACCGCGGGGGCGACGATCAGCAGCGTGCGTGTGACCAGCGAGCCGCCCCCGCCGGGCGGCGGCCCGCCGTCGGGCAGCGGCGGGGCGGGCAGGGCGGCGGGACTGGGGGCGGGCGCCGGGTCGGCCGGGGGCTCCGGCTCCGGCGGCCCGGGGGCCGGGTCCGCCTCGGGCGGGGGCGCGGGGGAGGGCTCCTCGGCCACGGGCGGCGGAAGGGCCGGGGCGGTCGCGGGCGGGGCCGGCTGCGGGCTCGCCGGGGGCGCCGGGGCCGGGGTGGGCGACGGGCTGGGTGAGGGCGAGGGTGAGGGCGTGGGTGAGGGCGTGGGGGAGGGCGACGGGGTCGGCGCGGGAGGGGCCGGGGTCGGGGAGGGCTCCGGCGGGGTGGGCTCCGGCGGCGGGCAGGGCGGAACCGGGGGCAGCGGCGGGTGCGGGGGCACGGGAGGCAGCGGCGGGAGCCACGGGTGGGGCGGCCACGGGTGCGGCGGCACGGAGTGGCAGGGCGGCGGCCACGGCCAGTGGGCGGCGGAGGCGGCCCCGGCGTCGGCGCCGCCCGCCACGGCCGCCAGGCCCAGCGCGGTGACCGCGACGGCGAACGCGGCCGCCGCGGCGCGGACGGCCGCCGCACGTGCCCCTCTTGCCCCTCGCTGCCTCGTGGTCACGGGGCGATCCTGCGCCCGCGCCGTGGCCGGCATGAGGCCGTGCGGCGAGGTTCGCCGGATTGGATGAAAACCGGCCGGCGAAGGATTAGGGGGCGAACGCCGGGGATATCACATGGCGTTGACGTACGCCATGTACCGCTCCCAGTCCCACAGCGGGCCGGGGTCGGTGTGGGTGGCGCCGGGGACCTCGTTGTGGCCGATGATCCACGTGCGGGTCCGGGGGATGGCGTACCGGTCGCACAGGTGGGCCGTCAGCCGCGCCGAACTCCGGTACAGGGCCTCGGTGAACCACGCGGGCTGGTCGACCCAGCCCTCGTGCTCGATGCCGACGCTGCGGGTGTTGTAGTTCCAGTTGCCCGCATGCCAGCCGATGTCCCGTTCGCGCACGCACTGCCCGACGCGACCGTCGGCCGAGCCGACCACGTAGTGGGCGGAGACGTCGGAGGAGGCGCGGGCGAAGATCCGCAGCGTGTCCTCGTAGGTCTCCTGGGCGACGTGGATCACCACGAAGTGCACCGGGTGGGAGGAAGGGCGGGTCGCCACCGTGTAGTTGGACGGGTCGGCCGGGGCCCACTCAGCGAGCGGGTAGTCGGCCGACCGGGGCCGGACGGGGCCCCCGGCGCGGGGCGCGGCGAACGCCGGGGGGCGCGCGGAGCCGGGGGCGGCCTGGGCCGCGGAGGCGGTCAGCGTGGCCGCGCCGGTGGCCAGCGCGGCGCCGCCGCGCAACAGGGCGCGGCGGGAGGTCGGGACGTGACGGGCGGACGGCATGTGGCACTCCAGGTGGGGAGACGTCACAGGCGGGCACGGACGCCCGCGGCGACGTGGGCGCGCGGGCAAGGGCGTTGCCCCGTGGGGGAGTTGAGCTCTGTCCATGCTGACGGCCCGTCAGCCGCCTGCCAAGTGTGCCCCCGGCGGCGCGCCGGGGATCAGCCGCCGCCCTGCCCGTCCTTGCCCCTGCGGCGGAACCAGCGGCGCACGCCGGAGCGGCGCCGGCCCGAGGAGTGGATCCAGCCGGCGGGCGGCTCATCGGAGCGCCAGGGCTGGGGGGCGGGCGCGCCCCGCTTCCAGCGCTCGCTGAGCATCCGCGTCCTGGCGGCCGGCTCGCGCACCTCGGCGCCGCGCACGAACTCCTCGTCCAGCACGAGGCCGTCCCAGTTCTCGTCGCCGCCCGGCCCGGCTCCGCTCTCGCGCCGGGGTTCGTCCTGGCCCGTCGGCTCGGTGCTCACCGCTGCCTCCCCTCCTGAGTGCCGGGGCCCGCGGCCCCGACGGTGGAACGCCCGGGCGGGCCGGCGGGTTCCTTCTCCCGCGCCGGCCGAGTGTCCCGGGCGCCCACCGTACCGAAGGGGCTCAGGCCCGCGGGGCGGCGGAGGCCGCGGCCTCCTCCTGCTTGCGGGAGGCCCGCAGGCTGGTGAGGGTGGTGACGATCAGCACCGCGCAGATCACGCCGAGCGAGACGGGCGTGCTGATCTCCGGCACGTGGACGCCGGACTCGTGCAGGGCGTGCAGCACCAGCTTCACGCCGATGAAGCCGAGGATGATCGACAGGCCGTAGGAGAGGTGGACCAGCTTCTGGAGCAGGCCGCCGATGAGGAAGTACAGCTGGCGCAGGCCCATCAGGGCGAAGGCGTTGGCCGTGAAGACGATGTACGGGTCCTCGGTCAGGCCGAAGATCGCGGGGATGGAGTCCAGCGCGAAGAGGATGTCGGTGCTGCCGATCGCCAGCATCACGATCAGCATCGGGGTCATCAGGCGGCGGCCGTTCTCCCGGATGAACATCTTCGTGCCGTGGTACTGGTCGGTGGCCGGGAAGCGGCGCTCGACCAGCTTCAGGAAGCGGTTCTCCTCGTACTCCTCCTCCTCGTCCTTGGAGCGGGCCTCCTTGATCAGCTGCCAGGCGGTCCAGATGAGGAAGGCGCCGAAGATGTAGAAGACCCAGGAGAAGTTCGCGATCAGGGCGGCGCCCGCTGCGATGAAGCCGGCCCGCAGCACCAGGGCGATCAGCACGCCCACCATCAGCACGCGGGCCTGGTACTGTGCGGGCACCGCGAACTTGGTCATGATCAGCACGAAGACGAAGAGGTTGTCCACGCTCAGCGACTTCTCGGTGACGTAGCCCGCGAAGAACTCGCCGGAGGGGCCGCCGCCCTCCATGATCAGCAGCCCGATGCCGAAGAGGACCGCCAGCGCGATCCAGATGACCGTCCACGTCCCGGCTTCGCGCAGCGACACCTCGTGGGGCTTGCGCCCGAAGAAGAAGTCGACGGCGATCAGCGCGCTGAGCACTCCCACCGTGAGCACCCACATGGTCAACGAGACGTCCACTGTTCCTCCGGTCCTGCAGGCTCTGCCGATTACCAAGCAAGTGTAATGGGATGGTAAAGAGCCCGCTGTTCGGTCCGGATAAGGAGGCCCGTCTCACGCTCCGGGCGCGCCCCCGGAGGGGCCGGCGAGCGGCAGCTCGGCCCACACCACGTGCCCCCCGGCCGTGCCGGGGCGCACCCCCCAGCCCCGCGCCAGGGCGTGCACCAGCAGCAGCCCGCGTCCCCCCTCGTCCTCGGCGCCCGCCCGCGCCGGGCGCGCCTCGGGGCCGCGGCCCGCGCCGTCCACCGCGACGCGCAGCAGTGACCCCGTGATCCGCAGCTCGCAGCCGACCGTCTCGCTGTCCGTGTGCCGCAGGGCGTTCGTCACCAGCTCGGAGATGATCAGCTGCGCGTTCTCCGAGGCGTGCGCGGGCGCGCGCCACTCGCTCAGCTGCCGCCTCGTGCGTCTTCGCGCCTCCGCCGCCGCGGTCTCCGCGGCGGGCAGGCGGAACGAGACCCGCCCGCCCGGCGCGCCCGCCGCGGACCGCTGCTCCGGCAGCCGGGGTGCGTAAGGGAAGAAAGCCACCGTCCCACTCTGCGGGCTGCTCCTCTCATCCGGCAAGAGCCAGCCTGCAAATGACAGAAAGCCCGATGACAACCTGTTGCGCGCGTCGGTGACATGGCAGACTGCCAAGGGACAAACGGGAGTTGAGGGGATCAGCGGGTGGCGAATGGGCCGGCGGGCGGTGCGGCGACGGTGCTGCGGCTGGTGCTGGGCAAGCGCCTTCAGGACCTGCGCGAGGCCGCGGGGCTGACGTTCGAGGAGGCCGCCCGCGCCCTGGACGTCACCCACGCCACCATCCGCCGGATGGAGAAGGCGCAGGTCGGCCTCAAGGTCCCCTACGTCGAGAAGCTGCTGCGCAGCTACGGCGTCACCGCGCAGGAGGACCTCGACGCCTTCCTGGAGCTGGTCCGGGAGGCCAACCGGCCCGGCTGGTGGCACCGTTACCGCGACGTGCTGCCCGAGTGGTTCAGCGCCTTCGTCAGCCTGGAGGCCGAGGCCGACCAGATCCGCGCCTACGAGCCGCACTACGTGCCCGGCCTGCTCCAGAGCGAGGCGTACGCCACCACGGTGCTGCGCGCCGGGATGCCGCACGCGCCCGCGGCCGAGGTCGAGCGCCTGGTCGCGCTGCGGCTGGCCCGGCAGGAGGTGCTGGCGCGCAAGCAGCCCCCCCTGCTGTGGGTGGTGATGGACGAGACCGTCCTGCGCCGGCCCATCGGCCGCCCCCACGTCATGCGCGCCCAGATCACCCGGCTCATCGAGCAGACCGCGCAGCCCCACGTGCGCGTGCAGGTCATGCCGTTCTCCGCGGGGCCCCATCCGGCGATGTACGGCCCCTTCCACCTCTTCCGGTTCCCCCTCGCCGAGCTCTCGGACGTCGCGTGCGCGGAAAGCCTGGTCGGCGCCGCGTACTTCGATCAGCGCGACGACGTGTCGGCGTTCCGGGAGGCCCTGGACCGCATGTGCGCGCAGGCCGCGCCCGTGCACCGTACCGAGGCCATCCTCAGTGGCATTCGCAAGGAGCTCTGATCCATGGATCGCATCTACAACGGCATGCCCGCCAAGCACCTCGGCACCGAGGGCTGGCGCAAGCCGTGGAGCGGCGGGAACGGCGGCAGTTGCGTCGAGGTCCTGCCGCTGGGCGACGGCCGCGTCGCCGTGCGCCAGTCCGACGACCCGGACGGCCCGGCGCTCATCTACTCGCACTGCGAGATCGAACGGTTCATCCGGGGAGTGAAGTCCGGAGCGGCGGACTTCCTCCTCGTCTGAGACCCCAGGCCACCCCCGCGGGAGGACGCGGCGCGGTGCCCGCCCACGGGGGGGTGGACACCGCGCCGCGGCCGGTCCCGGCGCGGGACCGGACACGAGGGACCGGACACGAGGGACCGGACACGAGGGACCGGACACGAGGGACCGCACACGAGGGACCGGACACGAGGGACCGGACACGAGGGACCGGACACGAGGGACCGGACACGAGGGACCGGACACGAGGGACCGCACACGAGGGACCGCACACGAGGGACCGCACACGAGGAAGAGGGAAGAGCGTTGAACGACGCGAGCGAGGCGACGCACGTCCAGGACCCGGGCGAGGAGGGCTTCAGCGCCGAGCAGATCGACACCTCCCGGCCGCACCCGGCGCGGATGTACGACTACTGGCTCGGCGGCCAGGACAACTACGAGGTGGACCGCCGGGCCGCGGACGGCGTGGCCGCGCTGCTGCCCGACATCTACCCGGCCGCCCGCGAGAACCGCGGCTTCCTGCACCGGGCCGTCCGGGCGGTGACCCGGCGCGGCATACGCCAGATCATCGACGTGGGCACCGGCATCCCCACCTCGCCCAACACCCACGAGGTCGCCCGCGCCGTCGACCCGGGCGTGCGCGTCGCCTACGTGGACAACGACCCCATCGTCAGCGCCTACGCCGGCGCCAAGCTGACCAGCACCGGCAACGCGGCCTTCGCCCTGGCGGACGTCCGCGACCCGCGCGCCATCCTGGGCCACCCGGCCGTCGCCGGGCTCATCGACTTCGGGCAGCCCGTCGCCCTGCTGCTGGTGGCCCTGCTGCACTTCGTCCCCGACGAGGCCGACCCCGGCGGGCTGGTCGCCGCCCTCACCGAGCCGCTGCCGCCCGGCAGTTGCGTGGTCATCAGCCACGGCACCACCGACTTCCACGACGCCGAGCGCCTGGCGGCCGTGGAGAAGGTCTACGAGGGTGCCGCCGCCACCCTCACCCTGCGGCCCCGGGAGCGGATCCTGGACTTCTTCCAGGGCTGGGACCTCCTCGAACCCGGCCTGGTCCAGCCGCCGTTCTGGCGCCCGGAGAAGCCCGTGCCGGACGACCCGGTGCTGCGCGGGCTCGGCTTCTGGTCCGGGGTGGCCGTCCGGCCCTGACCCTGGGCCCGACCCCCCGGAAGGCGTCACCCGAGGCGCGGTCCGTCGTTGCTGAGGGTGAGCACGGACGCGGCCGGCGCACCGACGCCGGGAGCGCCCGCGGCTCGCGTCCCCCCACGGGTTGTGTTCCGGGAGGTTCCCATGAAGCCCCGCCCCCTCGCCTCGGCAGCCGCCACCGCGGCCCTCGTCCTCGGCGTCCCCGCCCTGCTGCCCTCGCCCGCCGCCGCCGCCTCCGGCGCCTACGTCGCCCTGGGCGACTCCTACGCCGCCGGCGTCGGGGCGGGCGACTACGACCCGGCCAGCGGCGACTGCCGCCGCAGCGCCGTGGCCCACCCCGCCCTGTGGGCCGAGGCCCACGACCCCGCTTCCTTCGAGTTCACGGCCTGCTCCGGGGCCCGCACGCAGGACGTGCTCGCCTCGCAACTCGGCCCGCTGGACCGGGAAACGGCCCTGGTGAGCGTCACCGCGGGCGGCAACGACGCGGGCTTCGCCGACACCATCCAGACCTGCGTGCTGCGCGGCACCGACGCCTGCCTGACGGCGCTGGCCGCCGCCGACGAGTACATCCGCGCCGCGCTGCCCGCCGCCCTCGACGCGCTCTACGCCGAGATCGTGGAGCGGGCGCCCAACGCCGAGGTGGCGGTGCTGGGTTATCCGCACCTCTACGAGCTGGACGGCGGCTGCCTGCTGGGCATCAGCGAGGAGTCGCGGGCCGTAATCAACGCCACGGCCGACCTGCTGAACGAGACGATCGCCAAGCGCGCCGCCGACCACGGCTTCGCCTTCGGCGACGTCCGCCCAGCCTTCGACGGGCACGAGATCTGCTCCTCCGACGAGTGGCTGCACAGCGTCACCCTGCCGGTGGGCGACTCGTACCACCCCACGGCAGAGGGCCAGGCGGAGGGCTACTACCCCGTGCTGGACGCGGTGGCCTGATCCCCGCCCGCGCTCCCGGCGGCCTCCGCCGCCGCCTCGCGGGCGGCGGTCAGGGCGGCCCCCGGGTCGCGCTCGGGCCCTCCGGCCGGCCACCACCGCCCGCCCTCCTTCCGGAACGGCCACCACCGGCCGTCCGCGCCGCAGCGCAGCTGCACGCCCTCGCCGACCACGGTCCAGCGGTGCCCGCCGCCGCGCAGCACCGGCCGGCGCTCCTCGCCCGCCCACGCCCCCGCCAGCCGCGCCACGGCCCAGGCCGGGGCGGGCGGCGCGTCCTCCGCGAGCACCTCCAGGGCCGCCGGGCCGCCCGCCCGCCACGCGGCGGCGGCCCGTTCCAGCTCCCCGGGGCCGCGCCCGCAGGCGCGGGCCAGCCGTCGCGCGACCGCCTCCGGTGGGCCACCCGCCGCGAGCCGCACGGCGTCCCGCCACACGGCGTCCTCCCCGGCCGGCCCCGGGGCCCCGCCCCCGGCCCCCGACCCCCGCAGGGCCCCCGCCAGCAGGCGGGCCGCGCGGGCCGCCGCGTCCCCCGCCAGGAAGGCCAGGGCCTCCACGTCCAGCCAGTCCGGCGGCGGCGCGCCGCCCTCCCAGGACGGCGCCCGCCCCGGGCGTTCCACCGCGTCCGGCGGCGCGGGAAGCGGCGGCAGCCCGGCGGCTGCCCGCGCGTACGCCCCGGCGGCCGGAATCCCGAGCGGAGGCGCGGGCGCCTCCTGAGCGCCCTCCCGCGCGGCGGTTCGCCGTTGCAGCGCCTCCATCAGCTCCCGCTCGGCCCGCCCGCGCAGCAGCAGGAGCAGGAAGGGGTCCTCGTCCAGCAGCCGGCCCACCTGGTAGGCGAGCGCGGCGGTGTGCGCGCAGTGGTCCCACTCGCCGCACTCGCACTCCGGCTCCAGGTCCCCGATGCCCGGCAGCAGCTCCACGCCTGCCGCCGTCGCGTCCTCCACCAGGCGCTCGGGCAGCTCCCCGTCGAGCAGCGCGGCCAGGTGCCCGCCCTCGCGCGCGGTGGCGTCCAGCAGCCGGTCCCACTCCCGCGCGGAGAACGTCCGCAGCAGCACGTCCGCGCGGTGCCCCGTGGCGTCCGCGTCCCGCACCACGGCGGTCAGCCGGCCCGGGCGCACCGAGACCGCGCCGACCGCCCCGGCCCGCGCCCTGCGGCGTCCCTCGCGCAGCCGCGCGCCGTCCAGCGCGCTCTCCTCCAGGGCCCGCAGCCAGGAACGCCCCCACCAGGTCTCCGCGAACCCGCGCCCCCGCGCGGGCGGCAGCGCCCGGAAGACCAGCTCCCGCTCCGCCATGGCCGCCGAACCTCCGTCCTCCGGATTCGAGTTGGCGCTCACCGCCCGGTCACCGCCCGTCCGCGCGCAGGGCCACCAGCTCGGCCAGCTCCGCGTCCGACAGCTCGGTCAGCCCCGCCTCGCCCGCGCCCAGCACCGACTCGGCCAGCTCCCGCTTGCGCCGCAGCAGCTCCGCGATCCGGTCCTCCACGGTCCCCTCGCTGATCAGCCGGTGCACCTGCACCGGGCGCTCCTGCCCGATCCGGTGGGCGCGGTCGGTGGCCTGCGCCTCCACCGCGGGGTTCCACCAGCGGTCGTAGTGGACGACGTGCTCGGCGCGGGTGAGGTTCAGGCCCGTGCCCGCCGCCCTGAGCGAGAGCAGGAACACCGGCGCGCGCCCCTCCGCGAAGTCCCGCACCAGCTCCTCCCGGCGGGCCAGGGGCGTTCCGCCGTGCAGCAGCAGGCTGGGCACCCCGCGCTCCGCCAGGTGCCGCTCCAGCAGCCGGGCCATCCGCACGTACTGGGTGAAGACCAGGGTGGCCGCGCCCCCGGCGAGGATCGTCCCCAGCAGCTCGTCGAAAAGCTCCAGCTTTCCCGAACGCCCGGCCAGCGGCGCGTCCTCCTGGCGCAGGTACTGGGCGGGGTGGTTGCAGATCTGCTTCAGCGCCGTCAGCAGCCGCACCACGCCGCCGCGCCGGGCCGCGCCCCGCGTGCCGGCCACGGCGGCCAGGCCCTCGCGGACCGCAGCACCGTACAGCCCGGCCTGCTCGGGGGTGAGGGCCACGGCCCGGTCGGTCTCGGTCTTGGGCGGCAGCTCGGGGGCGATCCCGGGGTCGGACTTGCGGCGGCGCAGCAGGAACGGCCCGACCAGGCGGGCCAGGCGCGCGGCGGCGGCCGGATCTCCGCCCTCGGCCGGGGCGGCGTGGCGGCGGCGGAAGGCGGCGCGCGTGCCGAGCAGGCCGGGGGTGGTCCAGTCCAGGAGGGCCCACAGCTCGGAGAGGTCGTTCTCCACCGGGGTCCCGGTCAGGGCGACCCGGGCCCGGGCGGGGACGGCGCGCAGCGCGCGGGCGGTGGCCGAGGAGGCGTTCTTCGCGTGCTGGGCCTCGTCGGCGGCCACCAGGGACCAGTCGGCCGCGGCGGCCAGGCGCGCGGCGTCCTGGCGCAGCGTGCCGTAGGTGGTGAGGACGAACGCGCCACTCGGCAGCCCGGTCAGGTCGCGCCGGCCCCCGTGGTGGCGGCGCACGGGGGTGCCGGGGGCGAACGCGGCGATCTCGCGCTCCCAGTTGCCCAGCAGCGAGGCGGGGCAGACGACGAGCGTGGGCCCGGCGGTGGCGGGGCCGGCCTGGTGGCGCAGGTGGAGCGCGATGAGGGTGACGGTCTTTCCCAGGCCCATGTCGTCGGCCAGGCAGGCGCCCAGGCCCAGCGCGGTCCTGCGGTGCAGCCAGGCCAGGCCGCGCAGCTGGTAGCCGCGCAGGGCGGCGGCCAGGCCGGGGGGCGGCGCGACCGTGCCCTCCGCGTCGCCGGTCCCGGCCAGCAGGTCGCGCAGGTCGCGCAGCCCGCCCTCGGCCGTGACCTCGACACGCTCCCCGGCCTCCTCGGTGCTGCCGGCCAGCGCGGCGCCCAGCGCTTCCGCGACGGTGACCTTGCGCTCCCGGTGCCGCGCGGCGCGGCGCAGCTCCCCTGGGTCGGCCAGGGCCCAGCCCTCGCGGAGCCTGACCAGGGGGCGCCCGGCCTCGGCGAGCCGGTCGAGGTCGGCGCGGCTCAGCTCCGTGGAACCCAGCGCCACGCGCCAGTCGAACGACAGCAGTCCGCCGGTCGCCGGGGTGCCGCCGGCCGCCCCTGCCCCGGCCGTTGCCGCGCTGAGGGCGTCCGGGGCGTCCGTGTCCGCCGCGGGGCCGCCGACCACGGCGCGGACGGTCAGCCCGCGCGCGAACTCCCGCGGCCACTCCACGCCCAGGCCCGCCGCCTCCAGCGCCCGCCCCACCGGAGCGCTCAGCAGCGCGCCGAGGTCCTCCTCGTCCAGCTCCAGGCGGTCCGGGACGGCGGCGGTCAGCAGCGGGGTCAGCGGCTCCCACGCGGTGGCGGCGCGGCGCAGGGCCAGCAGCGCGTCGGCGCGGGCGCGCGGGCCGAACGTCCGCGCGGCGGCGGAGGTGCCCGCCCAGACCTCGGCGGCGTCGGCGGCCAGGCCCGGGTCGGCGGCGGCGCGCAGCCGCAGGACGGCGCGGAAGCGGGGCGGGGCGCCGTCCGGGCCGCCGTGCCCGTGCGCCTCCACGCGCAGCGACAGGCGCACGCCCGCGTCGTGCCCGGCCGCCACACCCTCGGCCCAGGGCCGCAGCCCGTGTGCCGACAGGGGGGCCGGGGAGGCGAACGCGCCCGCCCCGGCCGCGTGTCCGGCCGCGGGCGTGCGCGGCAGGACGTCGGCCACCGCGTCCAGGAACGCCCGCAGCAGCGCCTCGGGCCGGGGCAGCAGGGGGCCGCCCTCGCCGGCCCGGCCGTCTCCTCCGTCCCCTCCGTTCTCGGACCCCTGCACCGGGACGGCGTGCCCCTCGGGCGGCAGCGCCGCGGCCAGGGCGCGCAGCCGCTCGGCGTCCGCGGGCTCCAGCGGGCCCATCCGCCAGGCGTCGTGCCCGGCGGGGCTCACGCCCGGCAACAGCCGCCCGCGCGCGGCCAGATGAAGGGCGCCCAGCGCGGCGGCGCCCCAGCAGGCCGCGGCCGGGTGGGCGCCCGCGCCGGGCGCCCCGGCCCGCGCGAGCAGGGGCAGGGCCTCGGCCACCGGCAGCAGGAGGGCGGGCACGGCGTGCACCGCCGCCCCGCCCGCGCCGTCGGGAACGGCCACCTCCAGGACTGCCTCCCTGCCGGGCCGGGCGGGGAGCGGGCCGCCGTCCGGGCGCCAGAACGCGACGCGGGAGGCGCGGGGCGGGTCGGCGGGCAGGAACACGGCCGCGCAGGCGGCCGGCGGCGCCGGGAGACCGGCGGTCGCGGCGCCCCCGGCCGGGGCGGGGCTGGGGTCAGGCACGGGGATGCGGTTCACGCGCGGCCGACTCCTCAAGTTTGACTAGCGGGCGACCGCCGAGGGTACTGCACCGCGGCCCGGACGCGAAACGCCCGCCGCCACTACCCGGTTCGCCCCCGCGGCGGTAGGGGGGCTGGGTACACCTTCCGTCCGGGTGCTGTGGCCATGGCCCCCCGGCCGCCCGATTCCTAGGTTGGCAGGAAGAGCTCAGTCCTTGCCCCCGACCCGGGAGACCACCATGCCCCAGGCCACCGCCCCGCCTACCGCCGCTCCGCCGGCCGCCGCCGCACCGTCCGGCGAGTTCGCGCCGCTGCTGCGGCAGATCCGGGGCCAGGGCCTCCTCCAGCGGCGCCGGGGCTGGTACGCGGCCGGCATGACCGTCAACGCCCTGGCGCTCGCCGCCACGCTGGCGGCCGTGGTGGCCCTGGGCGACCGGTGGGCCACGGTGGCCCTGGCCGTTCCCCTCGCGCTGCTGTGGACCCGCACCGCGTTCTTCGGCCACGACGCCGGCCACGCGCAGATCGCCCGCACCCGCCGCGTCAACCGCCTCCTCGGGCTGGTTCAGGGCAACCTCCTGCTGGGCATGAGCTCCGCCTGGTGGAACGACAAGCACAACCGGCACCACGCCAACCCCAACCACCTCGACAAGGACCCCGACGTGGGCGTCGGGGTCCTTGTGTGGGCCGAGCACCAGGCGGCCCGCCGCACCGGCTTCGGCCGCTGGCTCACCCGCCACCAGGCGCGCCTGTTCTTCCCCCTCCTGCTGCTGGAGGGCATCGCGCTGAAGGTAGCCAGCGTGCGGATGGTCCTCTCGCGTGAGGGCTGGGAGCGCCAGGGCGGCCGGGCCAGGGCCGTGGAGGCCCTGCTGCTCGTCGTGCACGCCGCCGGCTACGCCGGGCTGCTGCTGACCGTCCTCTCCCCGGGCAAGGCCGTGGTCTTCGCGCTCGTGCACCACGCCCTCTTCGGCCTCCACCTGGGCGCCGTCTTCGCCCCCAACCACAAGGGCATGGCGATGCCGGGCCAGGACGGGGAGCGCTGGGGGCACCTGCACCGCCAGGTCCTCACCTCGCGCAACGTCCGCGGCGGCCCCGTCACCGACTGGCTGATGGGCGGCCTCAACTACCAGATCGAGCACCACCTCTTCCCCGGCATGCCCCGCTACCACCTGCGGCTGGCCCGACCCCTGGTCCGCCACTACTGCCGCGAGGCGGGCGTCTCCTACGCCGAGACCGGCCTGCTCGACTCCTACCGGCAGGCCCTGGCCCACATGCACCGGGTCGGCGCGCCCCTGCGCGAGGGCTGACCCGCGCCGCAACGGCCCACCGCCGGTGGAACGGCCGCCCGCGCCGCTCCCGCCCGGCCCCCGCGCCCCGGTGGCGCGGCCGGCCGGGCCGCCCGGTACGGTCGCTTCCGGATAGCGGTAGCGCACAGGTGGTTGCCGACAGCCTCTTCGTGGGGAAGGCTGACACAGCAGTCGCCTTACGAGAAGGGGGAGCTGGGGATGGCACTGAGCACCACGCTCGACTGGCTGCTGGACGACTTGGCGCAACGGCTGCCTCGCGTGCGGCACGTCCTGCTGCTGTCGAGCGACGGGCTGGTGACCTCGGTCAGCCGCGGGCTGAAGCGGAGCAGCGCCGAGCACCTGGCGGCCGTGTCCTCCGGCCTGCACAGCCTCGCCAAAGGAGTGGGCGACCACTTCGCGGTGGGCGGCGTCCGCCAGACGATGATCGAGTTCGACGACGGGGTGCTCTTCGTCACGGCCGCCGGGGACGGCAGCTGCCTGTGCGTGCTGGCCGGGGCCGACGCCGACATCGGCCAGATCGGGTACGAGATGACCCTCCTGGTCAACAAGGTCGGCGAGCACATGGGCCTGGCCGCCCGCGACACCCCCTGACGGGCCGGGCCCCCGCCCGGCCCGCCCCGCCCCGCCGCCCCGGACGCCCCCGCCGATCCGTGCGAACCGGTCATTCCCGGCGCCTCACAGCGGCCCGACGCCCGTGATCTTGATCACGGCCCGGCCCTCCGCGTCCGAGGCGGTGAGGTCCACCTCCCCCGAGATGCCCCAGTCGTGGTCGCCCTCGGGGTCGGCGAAGGTCTGCCGGACCCGCCACAGCCCGTCCGCGGGCCGCTCCTCGATGTGCAGCAGCCGCGGCCCGCGCGCGTCGGGGCCGGTGCCCAGCTCGTCGTACTCCTGCCAGTACGCCTCCAGCGCGGTTGCCCACGCCTCCGCGTTCCAGCCCGACTCGCCGTCCAGCTCCCCCAGTTCGGCCGTCCGGCCCAGGGCGGCCAGCTCCACCCGGCGGAAGAGGGCGTTGCGCACCAGCACGCGGAACGCCCGGGCGTTGGCCGTCACGGGACGCACCTGGTCGGCGCGGTCCTGCGCCTCGGTGGCGTCCTCGGCCTCGGGGTTGGCCAACTGCTCCCACTCGTCCAGCAGGCTGGAGTCCACCTGCCGCACCAGCTCGCCCAGCCAGGCCGTGATGTCCTGGAGGTCCTCGGACTTCAGGTCGTCGGGCACGGTGTGCTCCAGCGCCTTGTAGGCGCCGGCCAGGTAGCGCAGCACGATGCCCTCGGTGCGCGCCAGCTCGTAGGCGGAGACGAACTCCCCGAAGGTCATGGCGCGTTCGTACATGTCGCGTACCACCGACTTGGGGGAGAGCGGGTGGTCCCCGACCCACGGGTGGCTTTTGCGGTACACCCCGTAGGCGTGGAAGAGAAGTTCGGCCAGCGGCTGCGGGTGGGTGATGTCCATCAGCCGCTCCATCCGCTCCTCGTACTCCACCCCCTCGGCCTTCATCTCGGCCACCGCCTCGCCGCGGGCCTTGTTCTGCTGGGCCGCCAGGATCTGGCGCGGGTCGTCCAGCGTGGACTCCACCACCGACACCATGTCCAGCGCGTAGGAGGGCGAGGCCGGGTCCAGCAGCTCGAAGGCGGCCAGGGCGAACGTCGACAGCGGCTGGTTGAGCGCGAAGTCCGCCTGGAGGTCCACCGTCAGCCGCACGAGCCTGCCCTGCGCGTCCGGCTCGGGCAGCCGCTCCACGATCCCGCCGTCCAGCAGGGAGCGGTAGATGGCGATGGCCCGCCGGATGTGCCGCAGCTGCTGGCGGCGCGGCTCGTGGTTGTCCTCCAGCAGCCGGCGCATCGCGGCGAAGGCGTCGCCCGGCCGCGCGATGACGGCCAGCAGCATCGCGTGCGTCACGCGGAAGCGGGAGGTCAGCGGCTCCGGCTCGGCCCCGATCAGCCGCTGGAACGTCTCCTCGCTCCAGTTGACGAAGCCCTCCGGCGGCTTCTTGCGGACCACCTTCCGCCGCTTCTTGGGGTCGTCGCCCGCCTTCGCCAGCGCCCGCTCGTTCTCCACCACGTGCTCCGGGGCCTGGGCCACCACCAGGCCCGAGGTGTCGAACCCGGCCCGCCCCGCGCGCCCCGCGATCTGGTGGAACTCCCGCGCGCGCAAGACCCGCACCCGGCTGCCGTCGTACTTCGTCAGCGCCGTGAACAGCACGGTGCGGATGGGGACGTTGACCCCCACGCCGAGGGTGTCGGTGCCGCAGATCACCTTCAGCATCCCCGCCTGCGCCAGCTTCTCCACCAGCCGCCGGTACTTGGGCAGCATCCCCGCGTGGTGCACGCCGATGCCGTGCCGCACGTACCGCGAGAGGTTGCGGCCGAAGCGCGTGGTGAAGCGGAAGTTGCCGATCAGCTCCGCGATGCGGTCCTTCTCCTCGCGGGTGCACATGTTGATGCTCATCAGCGCCTGTGCCCGCTCCACGGCCTGCGCCTGCGTGAAGTGCACGATGTACACCGGCGCCTGCCGCGCGCCCAGCAGCTCCGTGATCGTCTCGGTCAGCCCGGTGGTGCGGTACTCGTAGCTCAGCGGCACCGGCCGGGTCGCCGAACGCACCACCGAGGTGGGCCGGCCCGTTCGCCGCGTGAGGTCCTCCTCGAAGCGGCTGACGTCGCCCAGCGTGGCCGACATCAGCACGAACTGCGCCTGCGGCAGCTCCAGCAGCGGGATCTGCCAGGCCCAGCCGCGGTCCGGCTCGGCGTAGAAGTGGAACTCGTCCATCACCACCTGGCCGACGTCCGCCTCGGCGCCGTCCCGCAGCGCGATGGAGGCCAGCACCTCGGCCGTGCAGCAGATCACGGGCGCGTCCGCGTTCACGGAGGCGTCGCCGGTGAGCATGCCGACGTTCTCGGTGCCGAAGAGCTTGCACAGGTCGAAGAACTTCTCCGACACCAGCGCCTTGATGGGGGCGGTGTAGAACGTCACCTCGTCCCGGGAGAGCGCGGCGAAGTGCGCCCCGGCCGCGACCAGCGACTTCCCCGAGCCGGTCGGGGTGGACAGGATGACGTTGGCGCCCGAGACCACCTCGATCAGGGCCTCCTCCTGCGCGGGGTAGAGGGAGATCCCCCGCTCCAGCGCCCACGACGAGAAGGCGTCGTAGAGCGCGTCGGGATCGCTGTCGGCAGGCATCTGATCGATGAGAGTCACCGGTCCATACTGCCCGCAACCGGCGCCCCGCCCGCAACCGGCCGCCCCGGCGAAGATCGCGAGGCGCTACGCTGTGCGGTCACCGGGCCCCAACGGCCCGCGCACGACGGCACGATGGGGCACGGGGGGCACGACGATGATGGGTCCGGCGCACTCACTCTCCGGGGCGGCGGCCTGGCTCGGCCTCGGCGCGGCGGCGGCCGCCTGGGACCGGCCGATGCCCTGGACGGTGCTGGTCGCCGGGACGCTGATCTGCGCGGGCGCGGCCCTGGCCCCGGACCTCGACCAGAAGTCCGCGACCATATCCCGGGCCTTCGGGCCCCTGTCGAAGCTGCTGGCCGCCGCCATCGACAAGCTCTCCGAGGCCGTCTACAACGCCACCCGCGCCAAGGGCGAACGCCGCCGCACCGGCGGCCACCGCACCCTGACCCACACCTGGATCTGGGCCGTGCTGGTCGGCGCCGGGTTCTCCGCGGCGGCCGTCGCCTGGGGCCGCTGGGCCGTCCTCGTCATCCTCTTCGTGCACGTGGTGCTCGCGGTGGAGGGCCTGCTGTGGCGGATGGCCCGGGTCTCCAGCGACGTCCTGGTCTGGCTCCTGGGGGCCACCAGCGCCTGGCTGCTGGCCGGGGCGCTGAACGAGCCCGGCGGCGGCGCGGACTGGCTCGCGGACGGCCGGCCCTACCTGTGGCTGGGCGTGCCCATCGTGCTGGGCTCGGTGGTGCACACCCTCGGCGACGCGCTCACCGTCTCCGGCTGCCCGATGCTGTGGCCGCTGCCCATCGCCGGCAAGCGCTGGTACCCGCTGGGCACGCCGCGGTTCATGCGCTTCCGGGCCGGGGCCTGGGTGGAGAACCGCGTGCTGATGCCGGCGTTCATGCTGCTGGGCGCGGCGGGCGGCGTGGGGGCCGTCGTCCTGGCGGCCTGAGGCCGCCGCGCCTCGGGGCCGCTACGGCCTCGGCGCCCCGGATCGCAGCACCGTCCCCTGGGCCACGGCGCACAGCACGGCCTCGCCCGTCCCGTCGACGGCGAACAGCTCGCAGCCGCACACCGCCTGGCGCGCGCCGGCGTGGATCACCCGGGCCTCGGCCCGCAGCGTGCCCGCCCGGGCGGGGCGCAGGTACTGGAGGCCGAGGCCGCCGGTCAGGATCGCCGGCCCGAGCACGCTCCCGGCGGCGAAGGTGAGGGCGTTGTCCGCCGCGTACGCCAGGACGCCGCCGTGGGCGAACCCGTTCTGCTGGCGCAGGTCCTCGCGCAGCTCGACCTCCAGCGTCGCGGTGCCCTCGCCGAAGGCGGCGAGCCGGGCGCCCAGCAGGCGGCTGAAGGGCTGGGCCGCCAGCACCTGCCGGGCCAGGCCGAGGTCGAGCGTCGCCGGGGCGGTCACCGGCCCGCCGGTGCCGTTGGTGGTGGTCATGGCGCCTCCTTCCTCCCGCGGCCTTCGGGGCCCTTCGCGGGAGCAGCCGGGAAGCATTCTAGAATACGGATTCGCCAAAAGGGAGGGGCCGCCTAGACTGCCCCCGTGGGCCGCCGACCGAAGTTCGCCGAGGACGACTTCCTCGACGCCGCGCTGGGCATCGCCGTGGCCCGGGGTGCCCCCGCGGTCACCATCGCGGACGTGGCCGCCGCGGCGGGCGCCCCGGTCGGCTCCGTCTACCACCGCTTCGCCTCGCGCGACCTGCTGCTGGCGCGGCTGTGGGTGCGCAGCGTGCGGCGGGTCCAGCGGGCGTTCCTCGACGCGCCGCCCGGCGGGGACGACCCCGGCCTGGCGGCCGAGCGGGCCGTCGCCCTGGCCCTGCGCTGGGTCGCCGAACACCCGGGCGAGGCAAGGCTGTTGCTGCTCCACCGCCGCGAGGATCTGGTGAGGCGCTGGCCCCGGGAGCTGGGCGAGGAGCTGGCCGGGCTGAACGACGCCGTGGCCGACGCCCTGCGCGGCCACGCCCGCGCGCTGTACGGGCGGGCCTCGAAGGAGGCGGTGGAGCGTGTCACCTTCGCGCTGGTCGACATCCCCTACGCGGCCGTCCGCCGCCGCCTGGCCTCCGGCGAGCCGCTCCCGCCCACGCTGGAACGCATGGCGGTGGCCGCCTGCCGCGCGGCCCTGGCGGACTGACCGGCCGTCGGCCGCGGCCGTTCGCCCCGCGTGCGGGCCGGCCCGGCCGTGCGCCGGGCCGTGCGCCGGGCGACGGCGCCGCCGGGGCCGTTCCCCCGAGGGACCCCAAGGGAACGCGCCCGGCTCAGCCGTGCCAGGAGCGCCAGAGCGCGGCGTAGGCGCCGTCGGCGGCCACGAGCTCGTCGTGGCTGCCGAGCTCGCTGATGCGGCCGTCCTCGACCACGGCGATCACGTCCGCGTCGTGGGCGGTGTGCAGCCGGTGCGCGATGGCGATCACCGTGCGCCCCTCCAGCACCCGCGCCAGGGAACGCTCCAGGTGGCGCGCCGCCCGCGGGTCGAGCAGCGAGGTGGCCTCGTCCAGCACCAGCGTGTGCGGGTCGGCCAGCACCAGCCGGGCCAGCGCGATCTGCTGGGCGCGGGCCGGGGAGACCGTCACCTTGCCCGAGCCGACCTCCGTGTCCAGCCCCTCCGGCAGCTCCCGGGCCCAGCCGTCCGCGTCCACCGCGCCCAGCGCCGCCCACAGCTCGGCGTCCGTCGCGCCCGCGCGGGCCAGCAGCAGGTTGTCGCGCAGCGGGCCGACGAAGACGTGGTGCTCCTGGTTGACCAGCGCCACCTGCTCGCGCACCCGCTCGGCCGTCATGCCGGCCAGCCGCGTCCCGCCCAGCGTCACCCGGCCGGTCCTGGGCGCGTAGATGCCCGCCAGCAGGCGGCCCAGCGTGGACTTGCCCGCGCCCGAGGGGCCCACCAGCGCGACGCGGGCGCCGGGCGGCACGTCCAGGGAGACGCCGTGCAGCACGTCGCTGCCCGCCAGGTACCCGAACCGCACGCGGTCGGCGTTCAGCCGGCGCCCCCGCGGGGTCAGCGATGCGTCGCCGCCCTCCTCCTCCACCTCGTGCACGCCCACCAGCCGCGCCAGCGAGACCTGCGCGACCTGCAGCTCGTCCATCCAGCGCAGGATCATCCCCACCGGCTCGATCATCATCTGGGCCAGCAGTGCGCCCGTCGTCAGCTCGCCGACGGTCATCCAGCCCTCCAGCACGAACCAGCCGCCCAGCAGCAGCACGCCGCTGACGATCGTCGCGTGGTAGACGTTGATCACCGGGATCAGCACCGAGCGCAGCCAGAGGGTGTACCGCTCCCACCGGGTCCACTCGGAGACACGGCGGTCGGAGAGCGCCACCCGCTGCCGCTCCAGCCGGTGCGCCTCGATCGTGTGCCCCGCGTCCACGGTCTCCGCCAGCGCGGCGGCCACGGCCGCGTACCCGGCGGACTCCGAGCGGTAGGCCGAGGGGGCCCGGCGGAAGTACCAGACGCACACCGGCAGCAGCAGCGGCAGCGCGAGGAGCACCGCCAGGCCCAGCGGCGGCGCGGTCACCACGATCCCGGCCAGCAGCAGCGCCGCCCACACCGCGGCGATGGCGATCTCGGGCAGCGCCTCGCGCATCGCCTTCGACAGCCGGTCGATGTCGGTGTTGATGCGGGCCAGCAGGTCGCCGGTGCCCGCGCGCTCCAGCACGCCCGGGGGCAGGCCCACCGAGCGGACCAGGAAGTCCTCCCGCAGGTCGGCCAGCATCCGCTCGCCCAGCACCGCGCTGCGCAGCCGGACGAGCCGGATGAAGCAGGCCTGCACGGCCAGGGCGAGGGCGAAGAACGCCACGGTGCGGGCCAGGTGCAGCTCCCGCTCGCCGTCCGCCAGGTCCTCCACCACCCCGCCCAGCAGCGCGGGGCCGGCCATCGAGGCCACGACGGCGATGGCGTTCGCGCCGATCAGCAGGGCGAACGGCCGCCGGTGGCGGCGCAGCAGCCCGCGGGTGTAGCGGCGCACGGTCTCCCGGCCGGCCACCGGCAGCGTGGTGGCGTGCTCGGTGGCGGCGGGGTCGAATGCGGGGGGCGGGACCCCGATCATGCGGTCTCCTCGGCGAGTTGGGCGGCGGTGCGGCCCGGAACGGCGGGCCCGGCCGGGCCCGCCGGGCGGGGCTCCGGTTCGCGGGTCACCACGGCCCGGTAGGCGGGGGCGGTGCGCAGCAGCTCCCGGTGTGTGCCGGTCGCGACCGCGGCGCCCTCGTGGACGAACGCCACCAGGTCGGCCCGGTCCAGCAGCAGCGGGCTGGAGGTGAACACCACGGTGGTGCGCCCGGCGCGCAGCCGGGCCAGGCCCTCCGCGACGCGCGCCTCGGTGTGGGCGTCCACGGCCGAGGTCGGCTCGTCGAGGACCAGCACGGGCGGGTCGGCCACCAGCGAGCGGGCCAGGGCCAGCCGCTGCCGCTGGCCGCCGGAGAGCGAACGGCCGCGCTCGGTGATCCGGGTGCGCATCGGGTCGCCGCTGCCGTCCGGCGCGGCCTGCGCCAGCGCCGCCAGCACGTCCTCGCACCGCGCGGCCGACAGCGCCTCGTCCGGCTCCACCCGGCCGGAGCGGGGAACGTCCAGTAGCTCGCCGAGCGTTCCCGACAGCAGCACGGGGTCCTTGTCCTGCACCAGCACGGCGGCGCGCGCCGCGCTCCGGGGCACCGCCTCCAGCGGCACCCCGCCCAGGCGCGCCGAGGGGGCCTCCTCCTCCCGGGCTGCGTGCCCGCCCAGGCGCTCGGCCAGCCGCTCCGCGTCGTGGGGGTCCCCGCAGACCACGGCCGTCAGCAGGCCGGCCGGGGCGAGCAGGCCGCTGGCCGGGTCGGCCAGGTCGCCCTCCGGCGGCAGAGCCCGGCCGTCCTCACCGGAGCCGAAGCCGGAGCTTGCGCCGGCCGCCGGCCGTTCCGCCGCGCCCGCCTCCCGGCGCAGGGCCAGGACCCGCACCGCGCGCCGGGCCGAGGGCCGCGAGAAGGTGAAGGCCATGGCCGTCTCCTCGAACAGCCGCAGCGGGAACAGCAGGAAGGTCACCGCCCCGTAGACCGCCACCAGCTCGCCGGGCCCGATGCGGCCGTCCAGCGCCATCCGCGCGCCCTGCCACACCACGACGATCATCAGCAGCCCGGGCATGACCACCTGCACGGCCGCGATCAGGGACCACATCCGGGCGCTGCGCACCGAGGCGGCGCGCACGTCCTGCGAGGCCCGCCGGTAGCGTTCGAGGAACAGCTCCTCGCCGCCGATGCCGCGCAGCACGCGCAGCCCGGCGACCGTGTCGGAGGCCAGCTCGGTGGCCCGGCCCGAGGTGGTGCGTTCCGCGTCCGCGCGCCGGGTCGCGGCGGGGAGCAGGGGCCACACGCTCAGCGCCACCGCGATCACGCCGCCGAGCACGACGAGACCGAGCTGCGGCTCGTGGACGATCAGCCCGGCGCAGACGGCGAGGCTGACGAGCACGGCGGCCAGGAAGCGGGAGAAGGACTCCACGAACCAGCCGATCTTCTCCACGTCGCCGGTGGAGACCTTGACCACCTCGCCCGCCGCCACCCGGCGGGTCAGCACGCCGCCCAGCTCGGCGGTGCGGCGGGCCAGCAGTTGCTGCACACGGGCGGCGGCGGTGATCCAGTTGGTGACCGCGACCCGGTGGAGCATGCCGTCGGCCAGGGCCATCAGCAGCGTGGTCGCCAGGAGCAGCAGCCCGATCAGGCCGAGGCGGCGGCCCGAGCCGTCCACCACGGCGTCGATGGCCAGGCCCAGGGCCAGCGGCAGGGCCGCGACCGTGATCATGTGCAGCGTGCCCCAGGCCAGGGCCTTCGCCTGGCCGCCGAGCTGCCGGCGGAACAGCCAGACCAGGAACCGGAGTCCGGACCGTACGTCGGGCTCCCCGGGGTCCTCGTACGGGAGATCGCGAATCTGCATGGCATCCCAGGATCGTTCGGGCGGAACTGGGCAACCTCGCAAGGGTCACGGTCCCGGGCGCCGGAGTTCAACGGGTTTTCCGCCCAGGGCGGCGGTGTGCACGGCGCGCCCGGACGGCCGTAGCATGCCGGACATGGGACATGGGGCGGAGCGCCGCGGGGCCCCGGCGGCCAAGCTCGACGCCGAGAGCGCCGCGACGGTCGCCGCCACGCTCCAGGCGCTGGCGACGCCCTCCCGGCTGCTGATCCTGGCCCGGCTGCGCGAGGGACCGCTGCCGGTCACCGCGCTGGCCGAGGCGGTGGGCATGGAACAGTCCGCCGTCTCCCACCAGTTGCGCCTGCTGCGCACCCTCGGCCTGGTCACCGGCACCCGCGAGGGGCGGCGCATCGTCTACAGCCTGCACGACAACCACGTCGCCCAGCTGCTGGACGAGGCCGTCTACCACAGCGAGCACCTGCGCCTGGGCCTGCGCGACGAGCCGTGACGCCCCGCGCGGCGCCGCCCGTTCAGCGTCCGAGGGCCGCCACGCCCGTTCAGCGCCCCAGGGCCGCCATGGCGGCATTGTGCCCGGGGATGCCGCTCACCCCGCCGCCGCGCGGCGCCCCGGCCCCGCACAGCAGGACGTTCGCGTGCCGCGTGCCCACGCCCCACCGCCCGGCCTCCTCCTCGGCGTCCTCGGCGTAGGGGAACGCCAGGTCGCGATGGAAGATGTGGCCCCCCGGCAGCCGCAGCTCCCGGTCCAGGTCCAGCGGCGTCCTGGCCTCCAGGCACGGCCGGCCCTCCGCGTCCAGCGCCAGGCACTCCCGCAGCGGCTCCGCCAGGTGCGCGTCCAGCGCCTCCAGCGTGGCGTCCAGCAGCTCCGCCCGCATCGCGTCGTTGTCCTCGGCGAACAGCCGCGCCGGGGTGTGCAGCCCGAAGAGCGTCAGCGTCTGGAACCCGGCCGCGGCCTGCGAGGGCCCCAGGATCGTGGGGTCGGTCAGCGAGTGGCAGTACACCTCGCTCGGCGGGGTCGCCGGCCGCCGCCCCGCCGCCGCCTCCAGGTAGGCGGCCTCCAACTGCCGGTATCCCTCGGCGACGTGGAACGTCCCGGCGAAGGCCTCGCGGGGATCGGCGTGAGGGTCCCGCAGCGCCGGAAGGCGCCGCAGCAGCATGTTGACCTTGAACTGCGCCCCCTCCGGGGCCCGCGCCTCCCGCGGCCCGGGAACCTCCGGCGTGGCCGCCTCGCCCAGCAGCCCGGCCAGCTCCCGGGGCGCGGCGTTCACCAGCACGTGCCGCGCCGCGGCCAGCCCCTCCTCGCCCGCCGCCGTCCGGAAGGCCACCTCCGCCCGGGTGCCGTCCGTGGCGATGCCCGTCACCTCGTGCCCGGTCCGCAGCTCCGCCCCGGCGGCCCGCGCCGCGTCGGCCAGCGCGGTGCTCACCGCGCCCATCCCGCCCACCGGCACGTCCCAGTCGCCGCTGCCCTGGCCGATCACGTGGTACAGGAAGCACCGGTTCTGCCGCAGGGACGGGTCGTGCGCCCGGGCGAACGTTCCGATCAGGCCGTCCGTCAGCACCACGCCGCGCACCAGGTCGTCCTCGAAGGCGGCCTCCACCGCCTCGCCCAGCGGCCGTTCGAACAGCGCCTCCCAGGCCGCGTCGTCGTCCACCAGGGCCCGCAGCCCGGCGCGGGTGGGCAGCGGCTCGGTGAGCGTCGGGAAGACCCGGGCGGCCACCCGCCCGGTCATCGCATAGAACCGCTGCCACGCGGCGTACTCCCGCTCCGAGCCCGTCAGCCGCGCGAACGCCTCCCGCGTCCTGCCCTCCCCGCCCCCGATCAGCAGGCCCGTCGGACGGCCGCCGCGCACCGTCGGCGTGTACGAGGCGAACGCCCGCTTCCGCAGCGCCAGCGGCAGCCCCAGGTCCCGGATGATCCGCTGCGGGAGCAGGCTCACCAGGTAGGCGTAGCGCGAGAGCCGCGCCGTCACGCCGGGGAAGGGCGAGCCGGAGACGGCGGCGCCCCCGGGGTGCGGGAGGCGTTCGAGGACCAGCACCGAGCGGCCGGCGCGGGCGAGGTAGGCGGCGGCGACCAGGCCGTTGTGGCCGCCGCCGACGATCACGGCGTCCCAGGCGGCGGGGGAGAGGCGGGCGGGCATGGCGCCTTGGTAACACGGCGGGCGGCCCCCGGCCAGTGCGGGCGGTCCCGGTGTCGGCGCGGCCTCGTAGGCTGGAGGGTCGTCACCACTCCGCGACCCTCACCACCCCGCAGTCCTCACCCCCGTAGCCGTTACCCCGCGCGGGCCGTACCCGGCCCGGCCGCGCCCGCCGCGCCCCGAAGGAGCCCATGCCGCACCCCACCCACCCCTGGTCCCCGGCGGACGAGCCGCCCGCCGAAGCACGGGAGCCGGCCCCGATACGCCGCGTCCTGCGCCTCTTCCGCCCCTACCGGGCCCGGCTGGCCGTCGTCGGCCTGCTCGTCGGCGCCTCCTCGCTGGTCGCCGTCGCCACGCCCTTCCTCATCCGCGAGATCATCGACACCGCCCTGCCCGAGCGCCGCACCGGCCTGCTGGTCCTCCTCGCGCTCGGCATGGTCGCCACGGCCGTCACCAGCAGCGTCTTCGGCGTGCTCCAGACGCTGATCTCCACCACCGTCGGCCAGCGGGTCATGCACGACCTGCGCACCGCCGTGTACACGCGCCTCCAGCAGATGCCGCTGGCGTTCTTCACCCGCACCCGCACCGGCGAGGTCCAGTCCAGGATCGCCAACGACATCGGCGGCATGCAGGCGACCGTCACCTCCACGGCCACCTCCCTGGTCTCCAACGTCACCGCCGTCACCGCCACCGTCGTCGCGATGCTGGCCCTGGACTGGCGGCTGACCCTCGTCTCCCTCGCGCTGCTGCCCTGCTTCGTCTGGATCGCCCGCCGCGTGGGCCGGGAGCGGAAGCGGATCACCACTCAGCGGCAGAAGCAGATGGCCGCCATGGCCGCCATGGTCACCGAGTCCCTGTCCGTCAGCGGCGTCCTGCTGAGCCGCACCATGGGCCGCGCCGACGCCCTCACCCGCGACTTCGCCGCCGAGTCAGCCCGCCTGGTCGGCCTGGAGGTGCGCGCCAGCATGGCCGGGCGCTGGCGGATGGCCACCATCGGCATGATCATGGCCGCCATCCCCGCGCTGCTGTACGCCTCGGCGGGGGCCCTTCTCGAACTGGGCGGCACCCCGCCCTCCATCGGCACTCTCGTGGCCTTCGTGACCCTCCAGCAGGGGCTGCTGCGGCCGGCCGTCTCGCTGCTGTCCACCGGCGTGGACGTGCAGGCCTCCCTCGCGCTCTTCCAGCGCATCTTCGAGTACCTCGACCTGCGCCCCGGGATCACCGAGCGCCCCGAGCCGGTCGACCTGGAGCGGGCGCGCGGCGAGATCCGCTTCGAGAACGCCGGCTTCGCCTACGAGGGCGCGGCCGGACCCGCGCTCACCGGCATCGACCTCACCGTCCCCGCCGGGGGCTCCCTCGCCGTCGTCGGCGCCACGGGCGCGGGCAAGTCCACCCTGGGCTACCTCGTCCCGCGCCTGTACGACGTCACCGAGGGCCGCGTGACGCTGGACGGCACGGACGTGCGCGACCTCTCCTTCGCCTCCCTGGCCGCCGCGGTGGGCGTCGTCTCCCAGGAGACGTACCTCTTCCACGCCACGGTGGAGGAGAACCTGCGCTTCGCGAAGCCGGAAGCCACCGAGGAGGAGATCGAGGCCGCGGCCCGCGCCGCCCGCATCCACGACCACATCGCCGCCCTTCCCGACGGGTACCGCACCGTGGTCGGCGAGCGCGGGTACCGCTTCTCCGGCGGCGAGAAGCAGCGCCTGGCCCTGGCCCGCGCCATCCTGCGCGACCCGCCGGTGCTGGTCCTCGACGAGGCCACCAGTGCGCTGGACACCAGAACCGAGGAGGCCGTCCAGCGTGCCGTCGACGCCCTGTCCACCGGGCGCACCACCCTCACCATCGCCCACCGCCTCTCCACCGTCCGCGACGCGGACCAGATCGTCGTCCTCGACGGCGGCCGGATCGCCGAGCGCGGCACCCATCAGGAGCTGATGGCCCTCGAGGGCCGGTACGCCGCCCTCGTGCGCCGGGACACCGAGGCCAGGGAGACGATCGGGCGACGCCCCGAGCCTGTCCCGGGAACGTACTGAGCCGGCGAACGTCCCGGGCCGCGGAACGTCCCCGGCTGGGCGTCGCCCCGGCCTGGGCAACGTTCTGACCTGCGGGAACGCTCCCGGCCCGGGGTCGCGCGACGGGCGCGGCCGGACGTTTCCCGGCTCCCCTAAACTGTCCGAACGGTCGTGCTACTATCTCGTCAACCGCCGCCGACCGAGGGGGAGTCCGGAGATGGACCTCAGGGCCGCACTGATCCGCAGCACGCTCGACGGGACGGCCCGCGTCGCCCCGCGCCTGGCCGGCCGGATGGCCGGCGCGCTCTTCGCCCGGCCGGTGGCCCGGGCCTCCCAGCGCCCCGAGGAGGAGCCGGTGATGCGCCGGGCCACCCGCACGGAGCTGGTCCTCGACGGCCGCCGGGCCGTCGTTCACCAGTGGGGCGACGGCGTGCGGCCCGTGCTGCTGATGCACGGCTGGCAGTTCCGCGCCTCCCGCTGGAGCCCCCTGGTGACGGCTCTGACCGAGCGCGGCTACAGCCCCGTGGCCTTCGACGCCCCCGGGCACGGCGAGTCGCCCGGTCGTTCGACCACGATCGTGGAGTACCGCGCCATCGCCCGGCGGCTGCATCGGGAGCACGGCCGTTTCGCCGCCGTCGTCGGCCACTCGGTCGGCGGCCTGGCCGCGTACTACGCCGTCCGGGGCGGCGTGGAGGCCGACCGCCTCGTCGCCATCAGCGCCCCCTCCGGCATGGACACCATCGCCGAGGGCTTCCGCCTCGGGCTCGGCGTGGGCCCGTGGCTGCGGCCCGCGCTGCGCCGCCGCGTCGAGGAGATGTTCCCCGACGAGCCCGGCCTGTGGGACGGCTTCAACGCGACCCACCGCCCCGAGCAGCTCGCCCTGCCGATGCTGATCGTCCACGACGAGGAGGACGACATGATCCCGGCCGGGGAGTCCCGCCGGGTCGCGGCCGTTTACGGCGACCGGGCCGACCTCCTGATCACCCGCGGCCTGGGCCACCGCCGCGTCCTGGCCGACCCCCGCGTCGTCGAGGCCGTCCTGGACTTCGCCGCCGCGACCGACCCCGTGGCCTGAGGTCCCGCCCGGCGCGGAGGC
>NZ_JAVREN010000024.1:0-94558 GCF_031845405.1 Streptomyces boetiae | reverse complement strand
CGGCGGGGGCGGGGCTCGGGGCGGACGGCCCCCCGGGGCCTGGCGCCACCGGGCCCGTCCACTCCGCCAGCTCCGCCGCGCGGCCCGGGTCCGCCAGGTCGCGGCCCTCCGCGTCGTGGACCTGGTCGAGCACGGACGGCACGTGCCAGGCCGAGGGCAGGTGGAGCTGGGCGCCCTCCGCCTCGGCGGCGGCGCGCAGCGCCTCGCGCACCGGGTCCGGCACCCGCTCGGGCCCGAACGGCAGCCGGCTGCTGCGGCGCCGCGCGAGGAAGGGGTGCAGCCGCGCCAGGTCCGCGATCTCCGAACGCCCGGCCTGGTCGCCGCCGGTGCGCTCCAGGCGCGCGACGGCCAGCAGCCGGGGGTCGTGCGGGTCGGGCAGCAGCGCGGCGGGCACCCGCCAGCCCTCGTCCGCGGCGGCCACGCGGAGGTTGAACAGGGCGGCGGCGCAGCCCAGATGGAGGGCGCGGCCGTGCGGGTCGGAGTGCGGCAGCGCCCGGTCGAGGGCGGCCCGCAGCCGCAGGGCGCCGCTCTCGCGGTGGTAGTGGAAACGCCAGGGCTGGGCGTTGTGCAGGGAGGGCGCGGACGTGGCGGCGGTGACCAGGGCGGTCACGGTGTCGGCGTCGGGGACGGCGGCGGGCGTGGGGGGCGTTGCGGGCATGGCGGCTCCTTGGGGGGAGCCACCATCATCCGGGCGTTGCCGGGCCGCGAACGGCGCGGCACGCCCCGGTCAGGTGAGCCGGGCGTGCAGGGCGCGGGCCGCGCCGTCCGTCAGGGCGGCGATCTGGTCCACGATCACCCGCAGGCGGGCGGCCTCGTCCTCCGCCGCCTCGAACAGCGGCCCGAACTGGGCATCCAGGCCCTCGGGCGCCCGGGCGGTCAGGGCCTCGGCCAGCTCGGTCAGCAGGGCACGCTGCCGGGTGCGCAGCCGCTCCTGGTCGGGGCGCTGCATGACGTGCACGTCGGCGACGGCCTTGAGCACGTCGCATTCGAGGCGGGTCTCGCGCGGCACGACCAGCCCGGCGGCATAGCGGCGCAGGGGTCCTGGGCCGTGGCGGGCGCGGGTGGCGCGTTCGGCGGAGAGGCAGAAGCGGCCGATCAGCTGGCTGGTGGCGTCCTTCAGGCGGGCCAGGGCCAGGGCCGTTCCGTCGAAGTGGCGCGGCCACCAGTCCTGGGCGAGCAGGCGGTCCAGGGCGGCGGCCAGCTCGTCCGCCTCGGTGCCGGGCGGGGCGTAGCGGCGGGCGGCGACGGCGAAGATCTCGGCGCGCTCGGGCGGGGAGGCGAGGGCGGCGGGGGCGAGGTGGCCGGCGTGCAGGCCGTCCTCCAGGTCGTGCACGCAGTAGGCCACGTCGTCCGACCAGTCCATCACCTGGGACTCGAAGCAGCGGGCGCCGCCGGGCGGGGCGTCCTGGCGCAGCCAGGAGAAGACGGGCAGGTCGTCGGGGTAGACGCCGTACTTCGGGGAACCCGGGTCGGTGGGGTGGCCGCCGCGCGGCCAGGGGTACTTGGTGGCGGCGTCGAGGGTGGCGCGGGTGAGGTTGAGGCCGACGGAACGGCCGCCGCGCCCGAAGTGCTTGGGCTCCAGGCGGCTGAGCAGCCGCAGGGACTGGGCGTTGGCCTCGAAGCCGCCGCAGGGTTCGGCGACGCGGTCGAGCACGCGTTCCCCGTTGTGGCCGAAGGGCGGGTGGCCCAGGTCGTGGGCCAGGCAGGCGGCCTCGACGATGTCGGGGTCGCAGCCGAAGGCGGCGCCCAGGTCGCGGCCGATCTGGGCGCATTCGAGGGAGTGGGTCAGGCGGGTGCGCGGGGCGGCCTCCCCGACGGGGGCCTCCGGGGCGACGACCTGGGTCTTGCCGGCGAGGCGGCGCAGCGCGGCGGAGTGCTGGACGCGGGCGCGGTCGCGCTGGAAGGCAGTCCGGCCGGGCCGCTTGTCCGGCTCCGGATCCCAGCGCTCGGCGTCCGCCGCCCCGTATCCCGTCCCGGGCCCGGTCCCGCCCTCCCGCGCGTCCGCCGTCTCTCGCATGCGTCGAACGGTAGCCCCTCGGCCCGCCGGGGTGCTCGCGCACCCGGCGACGGCACCGGCGCCTCGCGGCGGGCGGGCCCGGGGCCGTTGCCCGCCTCGCGGCGGGCGCGGCGAGCCTGGGAGCGGCCGACCGGCCGCCGCGGTGAGGGCTTCGCCACGCTCGGGCGCGGACCCGCGGCGCGGCTCCACGGGCCCGGGGGCGGCCCCGAGGCCGACGGCGGCGGGCAACGCGGCGGCGAGCGCGCGGCGGATGGCACCGACGGCATCGGCGAGCCGGTCGCATCGGCGAAGCCGGCCCCATCGGCGAGCCGGTCGCATCGGCGAAGCCGGCCCCATGGGCAAAGCCAGCCGCATCGGCGAGCCGGCCCCATGGGCAAAGCCAGCCGCATCGGCGAGCCGGTCGCATCGGCGAGCCGGTCGCCTCGGCGGAGCGGTGAGCGGCGCGTCCTGCCCGGACGCTGGCGCGCAGCCGGGGCGGCAGCCGTGGGGCTGCGCGAAGCCGGACACGGCCGGGCCGCCCGGAGGGCGCCCCGGCGCGAAGCCGCCGCAGGGCTCCGCGCGTCAGCGCGACGCAGCGCGAAGCGGCGCCCCAGGAGGCACCGCGAGGAGGTTCCCGGGCGGGTCGCGGCAGTCAGGGCTGGGGTGCGCGGCCCGCCCGGGACGTTTCAGCGGGTGGCGGCCAGGGCGGTCGCCGGGAGGCGGGGAAGGGCCGGGGGGCGGGCGCCGCGGGCGCGGTCGTAGCGGTGCAGGAGCAGGCGCGCCAGCGCCGGGTGGCTGCCCAGGGGGGCGGCGACCACGCCGGGCGCGGCCTGGGCGCAGCGCGTGGCGAACAGGCCGGGCGCGGTGAAGCAGGAGGAGACGGCTATCTCGCGCTCGCCGCGCGCCCGCAGCAGCTCCACGGCCTCCTCCACGGTGGGCGAGGCGGCCGAGGCGTAGGCGGGCACCACGGGAACGCCGCCCAGCCGCGCCGAGAGCATCTGCGCCGTGTACGCCGTGCCGGCCGCCGACTCCGGGTCCAGCGACCCGGCCGCGGCGAGGACCACGGCGCTGCCCGGCCGGTACCCGGCCTCGGCCAGCCGGCTGTGCAGGGCCTCGGCGAGCAGCGGGTGCGGGCCCAGGCAGCCGGCCTGCACGACGTCCAGGTGCCGGGCGCCGGCCAGCACCGAGGGGATGTCGTGCTTGACGTGGTACCCCCGGCTGAACAGCAGCGGCACCAGCACCGCCCGCCCGCGCAGCCGCGCCAGCGTGTCGGCCAGCAGCGGCTGATCGGTCTCCAGGTGCCCCAGCTCCACGCGCAGCGACGGGCGCAAAGCCCGCAGCAGGCGCAGCAGGGCCTGGACGCTGCGCCGGGCGCGCGGATCGGGCGAGCCGTGGGCGACGGCGACCAGGGTCGGGGCGGTGGGGGCTGGGCTCATGACGGCCAGCCTGAGCCCCGCGCGTTGCGTTCGTGTTGCCGAGGTGTCACGGGTGCCCGCCCCCTTCCTCACGCCGGGCAACGGCCGGGGCTGAGCCGGTTGCTTCGGCCGGGTAACGCGCAGGGCGCGGGCGCGTAACACGCGCGACGCACGATGGGGGGCATGAACGCCGATCCCACGCCCGCCGCGACGCCCGCCGCGCCCGGCGGTGTCCTCACGACCGGCGGTGTCCTCACCGACACCCACTGTCCGTACTGCGCGCTCCAGTGCGGGATGTCCCTGCGCCCGGCGCAGGGGGCGCCCGGCGGCCTGGACGTGGTGGAGCGGACGGCGTTCCCGGTCAACCGGGGCGCGCTGTGCGGCAAGGGCCGCACCGCGCCCGAGGTGCTGGCCCACGGCGTGCGGCTGACCACGCCGCTGGTGCGCGATCCCGGTCCCGGCGGGGAGCGCGGCGAGCTGCGGCCGGCGAGCTGGGAGGAGGCGCTGGACCGGGTCGCCGGGGGGCTGGCGCGCGCCCGGGGGGCGTACGGCCCGGACGCGGTGGGCGTCTTCGGCGGCGGCGGGCTGACGAACGAGAAGGCGTACGCGCTGGGCAAGTTCACCCGCCTGGTGCTGGGCAGCTCGCAGATCGACTACAACGGCCGGTTCTGCATGTCCTCTGCGGCGGCGGCCGGGACGAAGGCGTTCGGCGTGGACCGCGGGCTGCCGTTCCCGCTGGCCGACATCCCGCGCACCGGCTGCGTGATCCTGGTCGGCTCCAACCTGGCCGAGACGATGCCGCCCGCGCTGCGCTACTTCACCGAGCTGAAGGAGAACGGCGGCACGCTGATCGTGGTGGACCCCCGCCGCACCCGCACCGCCGAGCAGGCCGACCTGCACCTGGCGCCGCGCCCGGGCACCGACCTGGCACTGGCCCTGGGCCTGCTGCACCTGGTGGTGGCCGAGGGGCGGGTGGACGAGGCGTTTATCGCGGAGCGGACCAGCGGCTGGGCGGAGGCGCGCGCGGCGGCGATGGCGCACTGGCCGGAGCTGGTGGAGCGCGTCACGGGCGTGCCGGTGCCGCAGTTGCGGCAGGCGGTGCGGATGTTCTGCGAGCCCGAGGCGGCCATGGTGCTGACCGCGCGCGGGCCCGAGCAGCAGTCCAAGGGCACGGACACGGTCGGCGCCTGGATCAACCTGTGCCTGGCCACCGGCCGCGCGGGCCGCCCGCTGTCCGGCTACGGCTGCCTGACCGGGCAGGGCAACGGCCAGGGCGGGCGCGAGCACGGGCAGAAGGCCGACCAGCTCCCGGGGTACCGGATGCTGGCCGACGCGGCGGCGCGGGAGCACGTCGCCCGCGTGTGGGGCGTTGAGCCCGGGGTCCTGCCCGGCCCCGGGCGCAGCGCCTACGAACTCCTGGACGCGCTGGGCCGGGACACCCCCGACGGGGTGCGGGCCCTGCTGCTGCTGGCCTCCAACCCGGTGGTCTCCGCGCCGCGCGCCGCGCACGTGGAGGAGCGGATGCGGGCGCTGGACTTCCTGGCCGTGTGCGACGTGGTGCTCTCGGAGTCGGCGCGGCTGGCGGACGTGGTGCTGCCGGTGACGCAGTGGGCGGAGGAGACCGGCACGCTGACGAACCTGGAGGGCCGGGTGCTGCTGCGGCGCAAGGCGGTGGAGCCGCCGGCCGGGTGCCGCAGCGACCTGGAGGTGCTGAACCTGCTGGCGGCGCGGCTGGGCTGGGAGAAGGGCTTCCCGACCGACCCGGAGGAGGTCTTCGAGGAGCTGCGGCGGGCCTCGGCGGGCGGCAAGGCGGACTACTCGGGCATCACCTACCGGCGGATCGTGGAGGAGGACGGGGTCTTCTGGCCCTGCCCCGAGACGCGGGCGCCCGCGCCGGAGGAGCTGAACGACGATCCGTCCAACGACCACGCGCCGGCGCCGCACCCGGGGACGCCCCGGCTGTTCCTGGACCGGTTCGCCACGCCGGACGGGCGGGCGCGGTTCGCGCCGGTCAGCCACCGGCCCTCGGCGGAGGAGCCGGACGAGGAGTACCCGCTGCTGCTGACCACGGGCCGGGTGCTGGCGCAGTACCAGTCGGGGGCGCAGACGCGGCGGGTGGCGCGGCTGAACGAGGCCGCGCCGGGGCCGTTCGTCCAGCTCCACCCGCGGCTGGCGGAGCGCCTGGGCGCGGCGGAGGGGGACCGCCTGGCGGTGACCTCGCGGCGCGGGCGGGCGGTGGCGCCGGCGCGGATCACGCGGGACATCCGGCCGGACACGGTGTTCATGCCCTTCCACTGGCCGGGCGAGGGGCGCGCGAACTCGCTGACCAACCCGGCGCTGGACCCGACCTCGCGGATGCCGGAGTTCAAGGTGTGCGCGGTGCGGGTGGAGCTGGCCGGGGACTGAGACCGCCGGGTCGGGGGGCGGAAGGGGCGTCCGGGGCGGCGCGCGGCGCGGGACGGCGCGCGCCGCCGCCCCGGGCGCCCCGGTGTCGTCCCTGTGTCCGTCCCGGTTGCGGAGTGCGCCCGGCGCCTCACCATGGATGCATGGACGACCTGATCCACCTCGCCGAGCACCACCTGTCCCTGGCCCACCGCGCCGAGCACGGCCGCAGCGCCCATCTGTTCCTGCACGACGGGCCGTTGCGGCAGTCCGTGATCGCGCTGGTCGCGGGCGCGGAGCTGGAGGAGCACAGCGCGCCGCCCGCGGCCAGCCTCCAGGTGCTGCGCGGCCGGGTGCGGCTGCACGCGCCGGACGGCCGCGCCACGGAGCTGACGAGCGGGCAGGTGATGCGGGTGCCGCAGACCCGGCACAGCCTGACCGCGCTGGACGACTCCGCGGTCATGCTCACCTCCGTCACGGCCACCCCCGAGCCCGTGGTCGTATACGACACCCGCCGCGAGCCCCACACTGCGTAGGCACTCCGCGTTCGCACCCGACGCCCGCCGGCCGCCCCGCCCGCGCCACGCGGCCCGCCGCTTCGCGGGCTTGCGACGCACGCGATTCTCCCCCGGCGGGCGCCCGGACGCGGCCGGGTGCAGCGGCTCGCCGGACCGCCGCGAGGCGGTGCGGCCACGCTTCGGGGCGGGGGAAGGGGGTAGACGGTCCGGGCACACGAGTGTTCGGAGGTGGGCGGGGCATGGACGTTCCGGTACCGCAGGGCAGCCCGGGGCTGCCGGGCGTTTCTGACGTGCGGCGGGCCAGGGGCTCGCTGGGGGCGATCAGCCGCCTGGACCGGCACCTGTTCCGGCGGCTGGCCGCCGCCGAGCCGCCGGTCGCGCAGTCCGTGCTGCCAAGGCTGAGCCGGGCCGCGGACCACGGCCGGCTGTGGTTCGCCACCGCCGCCGGGCTGGCCTCGGTGGGCGGGAGGGAGGGGCGGCGGGCCGCGCTGCGCGGGGTCGCGGCCCTGAGCCTGGCCTCCCTGACCACGAACACGCTGATGAAGTATCTCGCCGCCAGGCAACGGCCGTTGCTGGACGCCGTGCCCCTCGCCCGGCGCCCCCTGAAGCTGCCGCTGACCAGCTCCTTCCCCTCCGGGCACTCGGCCTCGGCCGCCGCGTTCGCCGCCGGGGTCGCGCTGGAGTCCCCGCGACTGGCCGCCGCCGTCGCCCCCGTGGCGGCGGCCGTCGCCCTCTCCCGGGTGTACGTCGGGGTGCACTACCCCACCGACGTCGTCGCCGGCTGCCTGCTGGGCGTCGGCGCCGCGCTGGCCACCGGCCACTGGTGGCCGCGCCGCCCGCCGCAGGACCGGCTGGTGCAGCACCGCGCGCCCGCCCCCGCGCTGCCCGACGGCGAGGGCCTGGTCGTGGTGGTCAACGACGACGCTGGCGCCGAGCCCTGGGGGGCGGGCCCCGCCGAGCGGCTGGCCGAGTTGCTGCCGGCGGCCGAGGTGGTGCGGTGCGGCGACGGGGAGGACCTGGGCGCGCTGCTGGACGAGGCCGCGGGGCGGGCCGCGGGGCGCGGCGGGGCGCTGGGCGTGTGCGGGGGCGACGGCAGCGTCAACGCGGCGGCAGAACGGGCGGCGGCGCACGGCCTGCCGCTGGCGGTCTTCCCCGGCGGCACCCTCAACCACTTCGCGCTGGACGCCGGCATCGGCGGCTTCGAGGACACGGCCGCGGCGGTCGCCGGGGGCCAGGCCATCGCCGTGGACCTGGCCCGCGTCCGCCCGGACCCGGAGGACGCGGCGGGCGCCGCGGGGGAGGACGCGCCCGCACGGCACTTCCTCAACACCTTCAGCGTCGGCCTCTACCCCGACCTGGTCCGCACCCGCGAGGCGCTGGAGGCCCGCCTGGGCCGGTGGGGCGCGCGGCTCAAGTGGCCGGTGGCCGCCGCCTCGCTGGCCCTGGTGCTGCGCTCGGCCCGGCCGCTGACGCTGGAGCTGAACGGCCGCCCCTACCGGCTGTGGCTGCTGTTCGCGGGCAACGGCCTCTACTCGCCGGAGGGGTTCGCGCCCGCCCACCGCACGCACCTGGACGACGGCCTCATCGACGTCCGCACCGTCAGCGCCGACCGCCCCCTGGCCCGCACCCGCGTGGTGCTCTCGGCGCTCACCGGCACCCTGGCGCGTTCCCCCGTCTACGCCACCGCGCGCCTGCCGCGCCTGCACCTGGCCGGGCTCGGGGACGGGGAGGCGCTGGCGTTCGACGGGGAGGCCGGGCCCGCGCCGTCCGCGCTGGTGCTGGAGAAACGGCCGGGGGGCCTGGCCGTCTACCGGCCCTTCCGCGAGGGTGAGGGCGACGACGAGGCCGCGGAGCCCGCGCCGGGACCCGGGCTGACGGCGGCGCCGGGCGCCGTTCTCAAGAGGGCGTCGCCGGCCCGGCGCGGTGCTCGCTCGGGCTGACTCCCCGCTCCCGCTTGAACGCCGTGCTCAGGGCGAACGCGCTGCCGTAGCCGACGCGGCGGGCCACCGCCTCCAGGGTCAGCTCCGCCTCGCCGCGCAGCAGCCCGGCGGCCAGGTCCAGGCGCCACCCGGTGAGGTAGGTCATCGGCGGCTCGCCGACCAGGCCGGCGAAGCGCCGGGCCAGGGCGGCCCGCGAGACCCCGGCCTTGGCGGCCAGCGCGCTCACCGTCCACGGGTGCGCGGGGTGCTCGTGGATCAGGCGCAGCACGGGCCCGACCACCGGGTCGCCCTGCGCCCGGTACCAGGCGGGCGCCTCGGTCTCCGGCCGGGCGAACCAGGCGCGCAGCGCGGAGATCAGCAGCAGGTCCAGCAGCCGGTCCAGGACCACCTCCTGGCCCGGCTGCTCCTTGCTGATCTCCCCGGCGAGCAGCCCGACCAGCGCGCCGCCGCCCAACTCGCCCTCCTCCAGGACCAGTACATCCGGCAACGCCCGCAGCAGCCGCCCGCCGACCGCGTCCGCGACCTGGTACGTCCCGATCAGCAGCTCGGTGCCGCCCTCCCCGCCCGTGCCCCAGGCGCGCACGCCCAGGTCCAGCGCCTCGCACAGGTCCGTGCCGTCCGCCGCGACGCTGCACCCGCCCGGCAGCACGTCCACCTGGGGCGCGGTCGCCGGGTCGTCGGCCACGACGTACGCGCGCGGGCCGCGCACCACGGCCACCCGCCCGGGGCCGACCTCCACCGGCTCCCCACCGCCCCCGCCCTCCGGCAGGATCCACGCGCCGCCGCGCACCACGCACAGCACGGTCACGGCCGCCTCGTCGCGCACCCGCACCCCCCAGGGGGCCTCCAGCACCGCCCGCAGCAGAAACGCCCCACGGGCCCGGGGCCCCTCCAGCAGGCTGATCAGCGCGTCCATCAGATCTCCTAGCAAGGGGACCACCGGCTTTAGCCGGTGGGGGAATTGCTTCTTTGGTCCACTCTGACCTCGGCTGTGTGCATGGGTCTGCACTGTTCACCTCGGCCACGGCACGCCCTCTCCGTTAGACACGCGCCGCATGTATAATCGGCGCATGGCTGTGACCAGGAAGGTTCGCCGGTTCTCCGGCGGCGTGTACGACCTCGGACTGCACATCGTGTGGTGCCCGAAGTACCGCCGTCCGGTCCTCGGCGGGCGGGTTGCGGCACGCCTGGACGAACTGATCCGG
This sequence comes from Streptomyces boetiae, assembly GCF_031845405.1. Lineage (NCBI taxonomy): Bacteria > Bacillati > Actinomycetota > Actinomycetes > Kitasatosporales > Streptomycetaceae > Streptomyces > Streptomyces boetiae. The sequence continues at coordinate 85,102 of NZ_JAVREN010000024.1, read as the reverse complement.
CAGAAGGCCGACGAACGGGGGTGGGAGATCGTGACGCTCGAAGTCATGCCCGACCACGTGCACCTGTTCGTCAAGCACGACCCGAAGTCTTCGGCTTCATACGTCGCGAACCAGTTCAAGGGCTTCACCTCCCGCGTCCTGCGCGCGGAGTTCCCGCACCTCAAGACGCAGCTCCCCACGCTGTGGTCATCGTCGTACTTCGCAGCGTCGGTCGGCGCAGTCTCGGCGGACACCGTTCGCCAGTACATCGACACCCAGTGGGAGCGTCCGCGGAAGAAGCAGAAGGGGGGCGGCTCGTGATACGGGCGTACAAGTTCCTCCTGCGCCCCACGGCCCGGCAGGCGGCAGCGCTTGGCGAGATGCTGCGGGATCACTGCTCCCTGTACAACGGGGCGTTGCAGGAGCGCCGGGACGCCTACCGGCACGTGTCGAAGACGTCCGTGCGGTACGGCGACCAGTCCGCGCAACTCAAGGAGATCCGGGCGTTCGACCCCGAGCGTCAAGGGCGCTGGTCGTTCTCCTCGCAGCAGGCCACCTTGCGCCGGTTGGACAAGGCTTTCCAGGCGTTCTTCAAGCGGGTCAAGGCCGGACAGACGCCCGGATACCCCAGGTTCAAGGGCGTCGGGCACTTCGACGCCGTCACCTTCCCCAAGGACGGCGACGGCTGTCGCTGGGACTCCACCCCTAACGACCGTCAGACCCGCGTCCGCCTCCAAGGTGTCGGGCACGTCCGCGTGCACCAGCACCGGCCAGTGCAGGGCCGCGTCAAGACGATCTCCGTGAAGCGCGAGGGGAACCGCTGGTACGTCGTCCTCGCCTGCGACAACGTGCCCGCCGAGGAACTGCTCCCCACGGGCGCGATCATCGGCATCGACAGGGGCACCACACACTTCCTCACCACGTCCGAGGGCGAGCACGAGCCGAACCCGCGCTTCCTCGGCACCGTGGCGGAGGAGCTGGCCGAGGCGCAACGCCACCTCGCGACGTTCCCCAAGCGCACCCGTCAGCGCACCAAGAAGCACCGCGCCGCCGCGCGTAAGGTCGCCAAGCTGTACACGAAGGTGCGCAGGAAACGACTCGACTTCCACCACAAGACGGCCCGCGCGCTGATCGCCGACAACGACGTGATCGCGCACGAGCGCCTGAACACCGCCGGGATGACCAAGAGCCCGGCCCCCAAGCCCGACCCCGACAACGACGGCGCGTTCCTCCCGAACGGTGCCGGCGCCAAGGCCGGGCTGAACAAGAGCATCCTCGACGCGGGCTGGGGACAGTTCCTCGCGATCCTGGCGAACAAGGCTGAGAGTGCCGGTCGCCTCACGATCCCAGTGGACCCCCGCAACACCTCCCGCACGTGCCCGCCAAGCCTCGGAGGCTGCGGACACGTGGACGGGAAGAGCCGCGTCACCCAAGCGAAGTTCCAGTGCACGGCGTGCGGTTTCACCGCGAACGCGGACCACGTCGGCGCGACGAACATCCTCGACAGGGCCGGGCTGGTCCTCTGCGCGGCGGCTTAGCCACCGACGCAGGAAGCCCGCGCGTTTACGCGTGGGTGGAGTCACGCGGGCAGAGCGTAGACGAACGCGCATGCGGGCGAGCCCCTCGGCGATGTCCCGGGCCCCCGCCCCGGCGGTGGACTGTCCCCATGACGGAAACGACGCACGCCTCCCGCATCCTGATCACCTCCGGCACCGGCAAGACCGGCCGCCGCCTCGCCGCCCGCCTCCCCGGGGCCCGGGTCGCCTCCCGCTCCTCCGCCACCCCGTTCGACTGGACCGACCCCGCCACCTGGGCCCCGGCCCTCACCGGCGCCGAGGCCGTCTACCTCGCCTACCACCCCGACATCACCGCGCCGGAGGCGGCGGCCGTCCTGGGGGCGTTCGCCCGGCGGGCCGCCGACCTGGGCACGCGGCGGATCGTGCTGCTCTCCGGGCGCGGCATGACCCGCGCGGCGGAGGCGGAGGAGGCGGTGCGCGGGGCGGGCGTTCCGGAGTGCACGGTGCTGCGGGCGAGCTGGTTCTCGCAGAACTTCAGCGAGGAGTTCCTGGTGGAGGCGGTCCGCGCCGGGGAGGTCGCGCTGCCGTCCGCCCCGGGCGTGGCCGAGCCCTTCCTGGACGCCGAGGACATCGCGGACGCCGCCCGCGCGGCCCTGGCCGGGGAGGTCGCACCGGGAACGTACGAGCTGACCGGCCCTCGCCCGCTGACCTTCGAGGAGGCCGCGGCCGAGCTCTCCGCCGCCACCGGCCGCGAGATCCGCTTCCGCGCCGTCTCCCCCGCCGCCTACGCGGCCTCCCTTCCCCTGCCGCCCGAGGTGGCGGCCCTCCTGACCGGCCTCTTCACGGAGGTCCTCGACGGCCGCAACGCCGGCACCGCCCCCGACCTCGCGGGCCTTCTCCCGGCCCCGCCCCGGGAGTTCGCCGCCTACGCCCGCGCGACGGCGGCGACGGGGGTCTGGGCGGGCTGAGGCGGGGCGTTCACCACACGTCGCCGTCGCGCCAGTCGCAGACGAGCTCGCCGCCGAGGTCGAGGGGGACGCGCACGGGCAGGACGAGGACCCCGGCGTCCTCCTCCTCGGTGCGGGCTATGCCGAGGGGGGTGAGGGCGAAGGTCCGGCCCTGCCAGGGGCGCCAGCCGCGGGCAGTGTAGAGGGGGCGGGCCTCGTCCGAGGCGGAGAGGGCCCCCAGGTCGTAGGCGCCGCGGATGGTGTGTTCGAGGGCGGTCATCAGGCGGGTGGCGTGGCCGCGGCGGCGGTGGTCCGGGTGGACGCCGACGCCCTCGACGTAGCCGGCGCGCAGGGCCCGGCCGCCGTACAGCAGGCGCCGCTGGACCACCGAGGCGTGGCCGACCAGGCGCTCCCCCTCCCACAGCAGGGCGTGCACCCCGCCCAGGGCGTGGTCCCAGTCCTGGTCGGAGAGGTCCCCCTCGAAGACCTCGTCGAGCAGAACGCGCGCCGCGGTGAGGGTCGCGGCGTCCAGATCGGCGGTGTGAGCCGTGCGCACCTCGGTCATATCGTCATCCTTGCAGTTGGCGCCCCCGCGCGGGCGGCATGGGGCAGACTCACGCGGTTGACAAGCAGGGGCCCGCCCCGCGGGACTCACACGGCCTCCCCCGCCACGCTGAGGTCAGCGTTGCCTTCGGGAAACGGACGTGATGCGGATGGGTAACAGCCCGCCCGCACTCTCTAGACATGGGTTCGAGAACGCGTGTGGTGATCGTCGGCGGCGGGATGGCCGGCGCGCGGCTGGCGCAGCAGCTCGGGAACGGCGGCACCGCCGCCGTGACCGTGCTCGCCGAGGAGCCGCACGCTCCGTACAACCGGGTGCTGCTGGCCGAGGTGCTGGCGGGCCGGTACCCGCCGGAGGTCATCGCGCTGCCCGGGCCGCCCGAGGGCGTGACCTGGCGCGGCGGGGTGCGCGTGATGCGGGTGGACCGGGCCGAGCGGCGGGTCGTATGCGACGACGGCGCGGTCCTGCCGTATGACGCGCTGGTGCTGGCCACCGGGTCCAACGCGGTCCTGCCGCCGCTGTCGGGTCTGTTCGGGCCCGGCCCCGGAGGAGGTGAACTCCCCGACCACGTGCGGGCGTTCCGCACGCTGGACGACTGCCTGGCGCTGCGCGCGGCGATCGCGGAGCGCGAGGGCGTGCCCGCCGTCGTGATCGGCGGCGGGCTGCTGGGCGTCTCGGCCGCGCGGGCCCTGGCCGCCGGTGGCGCCCGCGTCGTGCTGGCCCACCAGGGCGAGCACCTCATGGAACGCCAGCTCGACCCCGGCGCCGCCGCCCTGCTGCGCGCCCACCTGGCCGAGCAGGGCGTGGAGGTGCACACCGAGTGCCGCGTGCGGGCCCTGCGGGACCCGGGCGTGGAGCTGGCCAACGGCTTCCGGCTGGACGCCGGGCTGGTCGTCCTGGCCTGCGGCGTGCGCCCGCGCTCGGGGCTGGCGCGCGCCGCGGGCCTGGAGATGGGCGCGCGCTCCGGCGCGGTGCTGGTGGACGACCGGCTGCGCACCAGCGACCCGCACATCCACGCCCTGGGCGACTGCGCCGAGCACGACGGCGTGCACTACGGGCTCGCGGGCGCGGCCCGCGACCAGGCGGACGTGCTGGCGAGGGTCCTGGGCGGCGACGAGGCCGCCCGCTACGGGGGGACCCGGGCGCTGGTGCGGCTGACGCTCTCCCACGCCGGGGCCGGGGAGGGCGCGGACGGCCCGCTGGACCTGGCCGCCTTCGGCGAGACGGTCCCCGGCCACGGCGACGACGTCGTCCAACTGGCCGACGCCACCCGCGGCGCCTACCGCAAGCTCGTCGTCCGCGGCGACCGGCTGCGCGGCGGAATCCTCGTGGGCGACCTCGCCAGCGTCGGAACGCTCGCCCGCGCCTGGGAGGACGACGAGCCGCTGCCCGCCGCCACCCCGCTGCTCCACCTGCTGACCCACGACGGAGGGTACTGACCGCATGTCCGACCGCATGACCGAGCGCATGTCCGAGGAGACCATCGTCCTGATCGGCCACGGCATGGTCGGCCAGCGCTTCCTTGAGGAACTGGCCGAGCGCGGCGTCACGGGCCGCGCCCGGGTGGTCGTGCTGTGCGAGGAGCCGCGCCCGGCCTACGACCGGGTCCACCTGACGTCGTACTTCTCCGGCACCTCGCCCGAGGAGCTGTCCATGCTCCCCGAGGGCTTCGCCGAGGAGCACGGGATCGAGCTGCTGGTGGGCGACCCGGCGGCGGCCGTGGACCGCGCGGCCCGCACCGTCACGACGGCCTCGGGACGGACGTTCGCCTACGACCGGCTGGTGCTCGCCACCGGCTCCTACCCCTTCGTCCCGCCGGTCCCGGGCAAGGACAGCGAGGGCTGCTTCGTCTACCGCACCATCGAGGACGTCCGCGCCATCGAGGAGTACGCCAAGAACGCCGAGTCGGGCGTCGTGGTCGGCGGCGGCCTGCTCGGCCTTGAGGCCGCCGGCGCTCTGAAGGGCCTGGGGCTGCGCACCCACATCGTGGAGTTCAACCCGCGGCTGATGGCCATCCAGGTGGACGAGGGCGGCGGCGCCGCGCTGCGCCGCACCGTGGAGGAGATGGGCCTTCAGGTCCACACCGGCGTGGCCGGGCAGGAGATCACCGCCGACGACGCGGGCGCGGTCACCGGGATGGTCCTCTCCGACGGCTCGACGCTGGCGGCCGACCTGGTGGTGTTCTCCGCCGGCGTGCGCCCCCGCGACCAGCTCGCCCGCGAATCCGGCCTGGCCGTCGGGGAGCGCGGCGGCGTGGTCATCGACGAGCGCTGCCGCACCAGCGACCCGGAGGTCTACGCGATCGGGGAGTGCGCCCTGGCCGCGGACGGCATGGTCTACGGGCTGGTGGCCCCCGGCTACGAGATGGCCACCACCGCCGCCGAGGCCATCTCCCGCTCCCTGGCGGGCGACGGCGGCTGCGACGCCTCGTTCACCAGCGCCGACACCTCCACCAAGCTGAAGCTGCTGGGCGTGGACGTGGCCTCCTTCGGCGACGCGCACGGCCGCACCGAGGGCTGTCTGGACGTGGTGTACGCCGACTCGCGCTCGGGGGTCTACAAGAAGCTGGTCATCGGCGCGGACGGCACGCTGCTGGGCGGCGTCCTGGTCGGCGACGCCGACTCCTACGGCCTGCTGCGCCCGCTGACCGGCTCGGTGCCCCCGGCCGCCCCCGAGCAGCTCGTGCTGCCCGCGGGCCTGGCCCCGCCCACCGCCATCGGCCCCTCGGCGCTGCCGGACGAGGCCATCATCTGCAGCTGCCACAACGTGGCCAAGGGGGCCATCCGCGCCGCCGTCACCGACTCCGGCTGCGCCACCGTCCCCGACGTCAAGCGCTGCACCAAGGCCGGGACGGGCTGCGGGAGTTGCGTCAAGGTCCTCACCCAGCTCGTCAACGACGAGCTGGCCGCCGGCGGCGTCGAGGTGGACACGGGCCTGTGCCCCTGCTTCTCGCACACCCGGCAGGAGCTGTACGAGATCGTGCGGGCGCTGCGCATCACCAGCTACCGCGCGCTGCTGGACGGGCACGGCCGCGAGGCGGCCCGCGGCGGGGACGGCTGCGAGGTGTGCAAGCCGGCCGTCGGCTCGATCATCGCCTCGCTGGCCCCCTCGATCGGCGCGGACGTCTACGTGCTGGAGGGCGAACAGGCCGCCCTCCAGGACACCAACGACCACTTCCTGGCCAACCTCCAGAAGAACGGCTCCTATTCGGTCGTCCCCCGCATCCCCGGCGGCGAGATCACGCCCGAGAAGCTGATCGTGATCGGGGAGGTGGCGCGGGACTTCGGCCTCTACACGAAGATCACCGGCGGCCAGCGCATCGACCTCTTCGGTGCCCGGGTGGACCAGCTCCCGATGATCTGGGCGCGGCTGGTGGAGGCCGGGTTCGAGTCGGGCCACGCCTACGGCAAGGCGCTGCGCACGGTGAAGTCCTGCGTGGGCTCGACCTGGTGCCGCTACGGCGTGCAGGACAGCGTGCGGATGGCCATCGACCTGGAGCTGCGCTACCGGGGCCTGCGCTCGCCGCACAAGCTGAAGTCGGCCGTTTCCGGCTGCGCCCGCGAGTGCGCCGAGGCGATGGGCAAGGACTTCGGCGTCATCGCCACGGCCAACGGCTGGAACCTCTACGTCGGCGGCAACGGCGGCGCCACCCCGCGCCACGCCGACCTGCTCGCCCAGGACCTCTCGGACGCCGAACTGGTGCGGCTGATCGACCGGTTCCTGATGTTCTACATCCGCACCGCGGACCGCCTGGAGCGCACCTCGGTGTGGCTGGAGCGGATCGAGGGCGGCCTGGACCACGTGCGGGACGTGGTGGTGCACGACTCGCTGGGCATCTGCGACGAGCTGGAGGCCCTGATGGCCGCGCACGTCGCCAACTACCGCGACGAGTGGGCCGAGACGATCAACGACCCGGAGAAGCTGCGGCGTTTCGTGTCCTTCGTCAACGCCCCCGGCGCGCCGGACCCGACCGTGCAGTTCGTCCCCGAGCGGGACCAGATGAAGCCCGACCTGGCCATCCTGGCCGCCGGCCCCGAGCTGCCGGTGCGCCGCACGCTCGAAGGGAGCAACCACGCATGAGCACCGCGATGAGCACCGCGAGGGACACTGGCACGGACACGGCCGCCGCCGCGCCCACGGCGACGATCGAGATCGAGGCGGGCCCGGGGGAGTGGGTCCCGGTCTGCGAGGTGGCGGCGCTGGAGCCGGGGCGCGGGGTGGGCGCGCTGCTGCCCGACGGCACGCAGGCGGCGGTCTTCCTGGACCGCAACGGCCGCGCCTACGCGATCGGCAACCGCGACCCGTTCACCGGGGCCCGGGTCCTCTCCCGCGGCCTGCTGGGCTCCACGGGCAACGAGGGCCGGCCGTTCGTCGCCTCGCCGCTGCTGAAGCAGCGCTTCGACCTGGCCACGGGCCGCTGCCTGGACGACCCGGACCCGTCCAAGTCCGTCCCGGTGTACGCCACCCGGCTGGTGTGACCCGGACGCCCGACGCGCCCGCCCCGCGTCCCCCGGGGCGGGCCGGAGCCGGCCGGCCGCCCCGGACGGGCAGCGGCCGGCCGGCGTCTCGCCGCGCCGTTTCGGCGCGCACGCGCGACAGTGGAGCTGTTGGCTCCATGTGCCGCGACACGAGCGAGGGATTCACCATGACGCGCCCGACCACGCGCCCCGTCATCGCCGGCGTGGACGGCTCGGAGGACAGTCAGGCGGCGGCGGACTGGGCGGCCCGCGAGGCGGAGCAGCGCGGGCTGCCGCTGCGCCTGGTGCACGCCTGGATCACCGAGCCGATCTACGTGCCGCCCATGCCCGACGAGGAGGCGGCCCGCGCCCTGCTGACGGAGTCGCGCGGCCGGATCGCCGCGCGCCGGCCGGGGCTGGACATCACCACCGAGCTGCTGCCCGAGGTGGCCTCGGCCGGGCTGATCGAGAAGGCCGCCGAGGCGGAGATGCTGGTCCTGGGCTCGCGCGGCCACAGCGCCATCGTCGGCTTCCTCCTCGGCTCGGTCGGCCTGCCGGTGATCGCGCACGCCAAGCGCCCGGTGGTGATGGTGCGCTCCGGCACGCGGGAGCGGGCGGACGAGGGCGACGAGGTCGTCGTCGGCCTGAAGGACACGGGCCCGGACGCCCGGCCGTTGCTCGACTTCGCTTTCACCACGGCGGCGGCGCGCGGCGCGGCCGTGCGGGCGGTGCGCGCCTGGGGCGCGCCCTCCCTGTTCGGCTCCGAGATGCCGGACGCGATCGAGGAGGGCACGCGGGAGGCCCGCGACCTGGAGGCGACGGAGGCCGCCGAGCTGTCCGCCGCGCTCGCCCCCTGGCGCGAGCGCTACCCCCGGGTCCCGGTGATCGACTACCTGCGCTTCGGCAACGCCTCCGAGGCCCTGCTCTCCGCCGCCGCCTTCCGCGCCGGCCTGGTCGTCGTCGGCCGCCGCCTCAACCGCCGCGTCCTCGGCATGCGCACGGGCCCCGTCGCCCACGCCGCCCTCCACCACGCCCGCTGCCCGGTTGCGGTCGTTCCCTACGACAACGCGTAGCGGACCGGCCGGCCGCTCACGCGGCTCCTCGGCCCGGGTTGCGGGTGGGGTCAGCGGGGTCCACCGTGAGGGGTGTGAAACCCGCGACCGCCGTGGAGTACCCCGCCTTCCCGCTCGACGCCTGGCGGCCGACCAAGGAGACCGTGCACCGGTTCCTGCAGATCGTCGGCAAGATCCGGCTGGCCGCCGGGCCGCGGCGGAATCACTGGTGGCACGTGCCGTTCCACCTCACCGGCTGCGGCATCACCACCCGGCCGACGCGGGACCCGGCGAGCCGACAGCTGTTCGCCATCGACTTCGACTTCGTCGGCCACAGGCTGCTGGTCCGCACCCTGGCCGGGAACGAGATCGCCTTCCCGCTGGCCGGGCACTCGGTCGCGAACTTCTACGCGCTGACGACGACCGCGCTCGGCGACCTGGGCCTCGGAGTCAGGCCCCGCATCTCCCGCCCTTACGGCCTGCCGGACGCGGACCGGCCGTTCGCCCAGGACACCGAGCACCGCAGTTACGACCAGGACGCCGTCTCCACCTACTGGCGCATCCTGAGCCGCGTGGCCCTGGAACTCGAGGTCGCCGCCGCCCGCTACGCGGGGAAGATCAGCCCCGTCCACCACTTCTGGCACACCTTCGACATCGCCGTCACCCGCTTCTCCGACCGGCAGGTCGACACCGGCACCGCCGTCGATCCCGTGACCCGCGAGGCGTACTCGCGCGAAGTCATCAGTTCGGGCTTCTGGTTCGGCGACGACGAGACCCCCGAGCCGGCCTTCTACGCGTACACCGCGCCCGAACCCGACGGTCTCGCGAACCGCCCGCTGGCCCCGGACGCCGCCCGCTGGCTGGAGCGGGGCGGCTCCCACCTGGCGCTGCTCCCCTACGAGGCCGTCCGGGCCGAGCCGGACCCCGGCGCGGCGATCCAGGCGTTCTACGACAGCAGCTACCGGGCGGGCGCGGAGCTGGCGGGGTGGCCCCCGGAGCGGGAGTGCCCGGACGGCGTGACCGACCCCGTGCTCCTGGGCCCGCACAGGCTGTCCCGCTGAACGACGGCCCGGCGCTCGGGAGGTCCCCAGGGGACGGGCCGCCCGACGCTCATGCCGCCGTCCGGCGGCTCCTCCCCCTCCTCCCCCTGCGCCCCCTGCGGTCACGGCACTAGTGCGGCGCGGCGCCCGGCCCCTCGCCGCCGACCGCGGCCTCGTACGCCAGCAGGGTGTCGACAAAGAGCCTTCGCTGTTCCGGGGTCAGGGGGGCGAGGGCCTTGCGCCACGCCGCCGCGCCCGGGGCGAGCCAGGCGGTGATGGCGGGCTCCTGGGCCGGGGCGATGGCCACGATCCGGCGGCGGCGGTCCGCCTCGTCCTCGCGGCGCTCCAGAACCCCCTTCCTGCTCAGGTCGCCGATCAGCAGGCTCGCGGTGGTGGGCGCGACGCGGAGGCGGGCGGCCAGTTCGTTGACGGTCATCGGCCCGTCGAGGAGGAGGCAGGAGAGCAGCGAGAGGTGGCGCGGCGCGAGGTCGAGGGAGCGCAGCGCCTCGGGCACGGGCAGCTTCTTGACCCGGCCGACCATCCGGGGCATGAGCAGCAGCAGCTCCCTGACGGCATCGTCGACCCCTGCCGCCGCCTCCGGGCTTGACATCGCGCACCCCTCACCATTTATCTTTGATCTCAAAGCTATTTTGCCGGCAAAGCCAGTGCTCTCCATCGTACGCACTCCCCTGCCCACGCCCGTGAACGGAGCCTTCCCATGCCCCACTTCAGCGTGCACCTCCGCGAGGACACCCTCGACGGAACGGTCGAGCCCCGCCTGATCGCCGCCCTGACCGACGCGGTCGGCGCCGTCTTCGGCGAGAACTTCCGCCGCCTCGTCGGCGTCGACCTGATCGGCATCCCCACCCACCGCCGGGGCCTGGGCGGCGCCCCCGCCGCGCACGAGACCCCCCTGGTCACCCTCAGCCTGCGGGAGGCCGCGTTCCACCTGCCCCAGATCCCGGACGCCCCCGCCCGCCTGGTTGCCGAGATCACCGACGCCGTGGCCAACGCCCTCGGCGAGCCCACCCGCGAGCACACCGTCGTCACCCTCACCGGCACCCCCGAGGGCCGCTCCGGCGTCGCGGGCTCGCTGGCCTGAGCCCGGCCGCGCCGCTCGACGCCCGGCGACCGACGCTCACGGGCGGTGCCGCGCCGCGCCGGGCACAGCCCTCAGCGCCGGAGGCGCGGCCCCCTTTCCACGCGTCCGGGTCGTCAGCCTCCGGTGAGCACCGCCCGGATCACATGCCGGGCGTTCCCCGCCATCGACGGGTTCGTGCGGCGGTAGTACGGGAGCGCGATCACCGCCTGGGAGAGGGTGCGGGCCCGGCCGCGGGTCCACGTGGGGTCGTCCACGGCCAGGGCCTCGCGGAAGGTGTCCCGGGCGGCGGGCGGCAGCAGGTTCCACGCCGGGAAGAGGTCGCAGGCCGGGTCGCCCGTGCCCGCGCAGCCGAAGTCGATCACGGCCGCCAGCCGGCCGGCGCGGTCGACCAGCAGGTTGCCCGGCATGAGGTCGGCGTGCAGCCACACCGGCGGCACGGAACGCGCGGCCGGGCCGCGCAGCGCCGACTCCCAGACGGCGGTCAGGGCGTCGCAGTCCACGCCCTCCTCCGGGACGCCGCGCAGCTCCTCGATCGCGGCCCGGGTGGAGGCCTCGAGCGCGGCCGGCGGCCCGCCGCGGTAGGCCGGCGGCGCCCCGGGCAGGCCGGCGCTCCGCATCGCCGCCACGAACCCGGCCAGGTCCCGGGCCAGCCCCTCGGGCTCGGTCAGCGCCCCCGCCTCGGGGTTCTCCCCGGGCAGCCACCGGTACACCGACCACGGCCACGGGTACCCCTCGGCGGGCTCGCCCTCCCCCAGCACCTCGGGCACGGGCACCGGCAGGCGGGGCGCGAGCCGCGGCAGCCACGTGCGTTCCCGCTCGACGTCCGCCGCCCCGCCCTGGTACAGCGGCAGCCGGGCGACCAGGTCCTCGCCGAGCCGGAACAGCGCGTTGACCGTCCCCGCCGAGGGGAAGCGCCGCACCGGAAGCCCCGCCCACGCCGGGAACTGCACGGCGATCAGCCGCCGCACGAGGTGCTCGTCCACGGGGTGCGGGCGGGGGTACGGCCGTCCTGAGCTCATGACCTCATCCGACGCCGCGCGCCCGCCGGAGTCAATCACCGCCCGGTGGTTCGCGGCGCGGGCGCAACGGCCTACCCTGGGCCGTCCGCCCCCCTGATCCGGCCCGGGAAGACCGATGGCACCGACCCGCGACGACAGCACCGACGCCGCGCCCGCGAAGTACGACGTCAAGCGAGCGCTCAAGGAGTGCTACGCGCCCAGGAACACCGCCGACTGGGCGCTGGTCGAGGTCCCGCCGCAGCGTTTCCTCGCCGTGGACGGCCGCGGGAACCCCAACACCAGCGCGGACTACGCCCGGGCGGTGGAGGCGCTGTACGCCACGGCCTACACGATCAAGTTCGCGAGCAAACGGGCCCTCGGGCGGGACTTCGTCGTCGGGCCGCTCGAAGGGCTGTGGTGGTCCCAGCGCCCGGAGGTGTTCGTCACCCGGGACAAGGACGCCTGGCAGTGGCGGATGCTGATCAGCCTGCCCGACTGGATCACGGACGAGCAGGTGGCCCAGGCCAAGGAGGCGGCACTGGCCAAGAAGGGGCTCCCCGCCATCGAGGCCGTCCGCCCCGAGACCCTGCGCGAGGGCACCAGCGCGCAGCTCCTGCACCTCGGCTCCTACGACGACGAGGGCCCCGCCCTCGCCCGGCTCCACCACGCGTACCTGGCGGCGAACGGCCTGCGCCCGTCCGGCCATCACCACGAGGTCTACCTCAGCGACCCGCGCCGCACCGCCCCCGCCCGGCTGAGGACCGTCCTGCGCCAGCCGGTCCGGGCGGCGGACGCGCCGGAAACCCACCGGGAGCCGGTCGTTTAGCCTCGTCCTCATGGAGACGACTCTGCACGGCGCCGAGGTCACCCTCCGGCCCGCCGTCCCCACGGACGTTCCCGCGCTGGCCGCCATCCGGGCCACGCCGGAGGTGTACGCCCGCTGGCGCGGCGACGCGGACGACCTCGCCGCCGAGGTGGCCCGCGACCTCGGCGATCCCGAGGTGAGGACGTTCGCCATCGAGTGGGAGGGCCGCACGGTCGGCGCCATCCAGTGGGGCGCGGAGACCGAACCGGACTACCGGCATGCGAACATCGACCTCTACCTGGACCCGGCGGTGCACGGCCGCGGCCTGGGCACCGACGCGGTCCGCACCCTGGCCCGGCACCTCGTCGCCGACCACGGCTTCCACCGCCTGGTGATCGACCCGGCGGCCGACAACGCCGCCGCCATCCGCTGCTACACCAAGGCCGGCTTCCGGCCGGTCGGCGTCATGCGCTCCTACGAGCGCGGGCCGGACGGGAGTTGGCACGACGGGCTCCTGATGGACCTGCTGGCCGAGGAGTTGACCGCCCAGGACCGCTGAGCGGCTCGCGGGACGAGCGCCCGCGACGGCTGGTATTGGCTGGTATTACTGAGGCATGGAGGAAGAGACGGCACGCTCCGCGATCGACACGTTCATCTCCGCGTTCAACGCCTCGGATGACACCTATGTGACTGCCCTGCTCTCCCAGGCCCTGACCTCGGACGTGGTCTTCTGGGGGCCGTTGGGCCGCAGCGAGGGAATCGCGGCGGTCGAGCGGTTCGTGCTGGACATCCGGCGCCACCCGGCGGGGGCCGGCACGATGGTGCGCTGCTCGGAGGTGGACATGCCGCACGAGTGGGCCCGGTACCAGTGGGTCTTCACCACGCCGGACGGAGACCACCGCCTGGCGGGAACGGACATCGTCCATCTGCGGCGGAGCCTCATCGACCAGGTCATCGTCTTCGCGGGGGAGATCGAGCCGGCCGCCTCCTGAGCCGGCCGCGGTCACAGCACCGGCCTCAGCCTCGCGCGGCCTCGGTCGGCTCGGTCTCGGTCGGCTCCGACGCGGCCGGGGCCGGGTACGGCTCGCGGAAGGTGAACGCCCGTGGCCCGGGGCCGTGTTCGCGCACGAGCGCGACGCGCTCCATCGCCTCGGCGATCGACGGGCGGTGCCCGGCCGGGACCCACCACAGGGCCTGGTGCGCCTCGGCCATGCGGTGGAACCACTCGCGGCGGCGGCTGAGCACCCGCAGGTGGTCGGTCTGGTACGTGAACTCCCGCAGGGCCTCGACCGATTCCCAGACCGAGCAGTTGATCAGCAGCATGTCGTCGCCCTCGTCGGGGCGGAAGCCGGTCGCGTCCTCGCCGCCGTCGTCGACCATCCGCCACACGAACCCCGGACTGCGCTCGGCGAGGGCGTTGATCCCGGGCAGTTGGGCGACGAAGCCGGCCAACTCGGGGCCGTCCAGCGGGGCGAGGATGCGGCCGATGTTGACCTGCGCGAGATGAAAGCCAGTCATGGGCCCAGCATGGCCCGGCCCGCTTCTATAGTCAATGGCTTTCCTTTTTAGAGAGGGCCACGCAGCACCCGCCGGGGCACGGGTCCATCACGGGCGCCCACTCCCCGCTCGCCAGGCCCTCAAGGAGCGCGAGGTTCATCCCGCAGATCAGGGCGGGGAACTCCTCGGCCAGCGCGTGGAAGGGGCAGTTGCGCAGCCGCAGCGTTTCGCCGTCCCAGTAGGGCTGGTAGCCGCGCTCCCGCAGCAGCTCCACCAGGTCGCCGGAGGCCGCCGCCTCCGGATCGGCCTCCCCCGCGGCCCGCGCCGCGGCCTGCAACTCCCGGTCCAGACCGGCGTTTTCCACCACCTCGGCGAGCAGCCGCCCGGCCCCGCCGTAGGACCGGGGCGGCACGGAGACGACGTGCTCGCCCTCGGCCCGCCGGTACACTTTCGCGGGCCGCCCCGCCCCGGGCCCGCTGCGCCCGGACAGCCGCCGGAAGGACACGGCCAGCAGCCCGGCCTCCACCAGCTTGTCCAGGTGAAACGCGGCCAGCGACCGGGAAACGCCCACGGCCTCCGCCGCCGCGTCCCGCCCCACATCCCCCGGCTGGGCGGCGACATGTCGATACAGCCGCCGCCGGACGGGGTCGCCCAGAACGCCCAGCACCGCGAACGCGGCATCCTCAGCACTCACGCGCCGAGTCTAAGACCAACGCCCATGGGCCAAACAGCGCCCGCCCGCCCGGCCGGCCTCAGGGACTCGGCGCGGTCAGGTACCGCTGGATCGTCGGCGCCAGCCAGGCCACCAGCTCCGCCCGCGCCAGCCCCACCGCCGGCGGCATCCGCAGCACGTACCGCGTCAGCGCCAGCCCCAGCAGCTGCGAGGCCATCAGCGCCGCGCGCGCCGGGACCTGCTCGGGGTCGGGGCACACCTGCCGGGCGACCGGCAGGAGTTGGTCCCGCAGGATGCCCTGCATGCGCTCCGCCCCGGCCTGGTTGGTGACGCCGACCCGCAGCAGGGCGGTGAGGACTTCGTCGTTCTCCCACAGGTCGAGGAAGTGCTCGACGAGGATCCGCCCCGCGTCCTTCCGGCGCTCCGCCCCGCTCACGTCCGGCAGCCGCAGGTCGATGGCGACGGCCGCCGCGAAGAGGCCCTCCTTGTTGCCGTAGTACCGCATGACCATCGACGGGTCGATGTTCGCGTCCCTGGCGATGGCGCGGATGGTGGCCCGCTCGTAGCCGTCGGTCGCGAAGCGCTCGCGGGCCGCCGCGAGGATCGCGCCGCGCGTGGCGTCGGAGCGGCGGGGGGCGGGGGCGCCGGGTGCCGTGGAGGTGCTGCCACTGTCGTTCACGCCAACAAGCGTAGGCCAACGCACGTGGGTCACCAAGCGTTCGCCCACATTCGTTGGCTACAGGGCATCGACACCAAGGAGGCCCCCCATGAACGGCACCCCCACCCCCCGGCCCGTGATCGTCGTCGGCTCCGGCCCCACCGGCCTCCTCCTCGCCGGTGACCTGGCCTCGGCCGGCGTCCCCGTGACCCTCGTCGAGAAGCGCCCGCGCAGGATCAGCAACCTCTCCCGCGCCTTCGGCGTGCACGCCCGCACCCTGGAGCAGTTCGACGCCCGCGGCCTCGCCGACGAACTCCTCGCCACCGGCGACACCATCACCGGCCTGCGGCTCTTCCGCCGCCTCTCCCTCGACCTGAGCACGCTGCCCTCGCGCTTCCCCTTCCTGCTCATCACCCCGCAGTACGAGGTCGAGCGGCTCCTGGAGCGGCGGGCCCGGGAGGCCGGCGTCGAGTTCGCGTACGAGAGCGAGGTCGTCGGGCTGCGGCAGGACGACGAGGGCGTCGACCTCGACGTGCGCGGCCCGGACGGGGCGGTCCTCACCCGCCGGGCGGCCTACGTCGTCGGCGCCGACGGCCACCGCAGCGCCGTGCGGGAGGCGATCGGCCTGGACTTCCCCGGCGTCTCCGTCATCAAGTCGCTGATCCTGGCCGACGTCCGGCTGGCCGAGAAGCCCGAGGGCGTCCTCACCGTCAACGGCCGCGGCGACGCCTTCGCGATGATCGCCTCCTTCGGCGACGGCTGGTACCGGGTCATGGGCTGGAACCGCCGCAACGAGGTCTCCGACGACGCCCCGCTCGACCTGGAGGAGGTGAAGGAGATCACCCGCCGCGCCCTGGGCACCGACTACGGCATGCACGACGCCCGCTGGCTCTCCCGCTTCCACAGCGACGAGCGCCAGGCCCCGCACTACCGGGTCGGCCGCGTCTTCCTGGCCGGGGACGCCGCGCACATCCACTCCCCGGCCGGCGGGCAGGGCATGAACACCGGCCTCCAGGACGCCGCCAACCTGAGCTGGAAGCTCGCCGCGGAGGTCCAGGGCCGCGCGCCCGAAGGGCTCCTCGACAGCTACGAGGCCGAGCGCCACCCGGTCGGCAGGGCGGTCCTGCGCAGCAGCGGCGGACTGGTCCGGCTGGCCCGCGCGCGCAACCCGCTGCTGCGGGCCGCCCGCGCCCTGGTCTCCGCCTTCGTCGGCATCGCCCCGCCCGCCCAGCGCAAGGCCCTGGCCCAGATCACCGGAATCGGCCACGCCTACCCCGCCCCCCGCGGCGCCCACCCCCTCACCGGCACCCGCGTCCCCGACGTCGCCCTGAGGGACGGCCGCCTCTACGAGGCCCTGCGCGGCGGCCGTTTCGTCCTGATAACGCCCGGGGCGTACGAGGGCCCCGGCGTCCGCGAGGGCCGCCTGACCGTGGAGCACTGGGCGACCGACCGCCGCACGACCCTCCTGGTACGCCCCGACGGCTACGCGGCCTGGGCGGCGGAGGACGCGGACACGACGGCCGTCGAGAAGGCACTGGCCCGGCACCTGGGCTAGCCCCTCCCCCCGGCCGCGCTCTCAGCCGTCCCGGCGCCGGTCCCTGACCTCGGGCAGCGGCCGGAATCCGGCCGAGACGTAGGTGGCGACGGCGGCGCGGTGGGCGCTGGGGGTGCAGACGAACGCGCTGGACGCGCCGAGATCCCGCAGGGCCGCCGCCGCGGCGAGCGCGATCGCCCGGCCGAAGCCGCGGCCTCGGTGCTCCCGGTGCACGCCCATCGGCTCCAGCAGGCCGGGCCTGCCGGGCCCGGCCGACCACACCGTCACCGCCGCCACCGCCGCGCCCCGCTCGTCGTGCGCGACCAGGCACCGGGCGTCGTCGTACGGCGGCCCTGCCGCCATCGCGCGCCAACGCGCTTCCGTGAACGTCGAGTTGTCGAACGCGGCCCGCTGCACGGCGGCCCGCACGTGCGCCCGCCCGGGCCCGGTCACCTCGATCCGCACGCCCGGCTCCTCCACCGGCTCCCCCAGCTCCCGGCGCAGCGGCGTCCACGGCTCGTCGGTCCCCCAGCCCTCCTCGGCCAGCAGTTCCTGAACCAGCGCGTCCCCGGGCGCCTCGACGCAGGCCCGCCCCTCCCCCAGCACGCCGCGCTCCGGCCGGCTCAGATCCTCCGCCAGCCGCCGCGCCACCGCCTCATCCCGCCGCACCTCCGGCGCGGTCGCCAGCCGCAACAGCCGCTCCCCGTCGAGCAGCCCCACGGCCAGCACCCGCCCGCCCCGCCTCCACACCCTGACGGCCCCGCCCACCGCCTCCGCCCCGAACCGCCAGAACCACCCGACATCCCCCGGATGCAGCTGCGCCACCGCCCCTTCCCGCTGCCACTCCCGCAACACCCCCACAACCGCCCCCAACTCCCCGCCCCCGGGCCTCCCCATCACGAGCACCATCCCCCGATCCCACACCAGGGCGCGGGCGGCCCGCACCCGGCTTTCTCAGCCGACCGCGCGGGTGGGGGCGAGGTGGAGCGCGAAGACGCCGAGTGCCTCCTTCTCGGGAGGGTAGATCTCGCGGATCGCGGCGACGAGTTCGTCGCGTGTCATGTCCATCCCGCCGATGGCGGCCGGATCCTCCGCGTCGAGCAGCGCGGTGAAGGAGTCGTACTCCTTCACCGCGCTGACGCGGTGGGTCAGCGCCTCGTCTCCGCAGAGAATCCGCAGAGTGTCGCCAGCCGTGATCCTGCGGATCTTGGGATAGCCGACGCGGACCTCCACCGTACCCGCACGCGTGGATCGACGTCCTCGATCAACTCGCCGCCCTGAAGCCCGAGATCGTCGTCCCCGGGCACGGCGAGGTGACCGACGCCTCGCTGATCCGCGAGGTCCGCGACTTCCTGACGTACGTCCGGGACGAGACCGAGCGCCTGCGGAGCGCCGGGGCCTCCGCCGACGAGGCCGCCGCCACGATCGACCGCTTCGCGCGCGCCCGTTGGAGCACCTGGGAACGCCCCGAGTGGATCGCCTCGGCCGCCCGGGCCTTCCACGCCTCCCCAGCGAAGGCCTGACGCGGGGTGCGTCGCGCTCAGGCCCCGGCGGCGCGCAGCACCGGCCTGCCGAACGCCAGGGCCGAGCCGGTCTCGTGGGGGTCGGGCTCGCCGTCGGCGCGCAGCAGGTTCTCGTGCAGGGCCTCGTCGAAGGGGCGCAGGGCGAGCTGGGGCGGTCCGGAGTAGGAGCCCGCGTCGCCGAGGACCGCCGCCGCGGGCGGGTGGGCGAAGGTCATGGTGAAGTCCTCGATGGCGAGAACGACCGGCGTTTCCGTCCGTCCGGCCACGCGCAGGCGACCGCCGCGGGGGCCGCTGAGGTAGCCGAGCACGCCGTGGTCGGCCCGCAGCGTGCCCTGAACGACCAGCTCCGGGGCCGCCGGGGAGCCGGAGAGCAGCACGGCCCGGGCCCGGAGATCTCCGGTCACGAGGATCACGGAGGGGTGGTCCTCGGTGGCCCAGTCCAAAGTGCCCTCGACGGTCAGGTCCCCGTCCACGATCACGTGGTAGGGCCTGTTCTCGGGCGCGAAGTTCGAGAGCAGGTCACCGCGCACGTGCCAACCGCCCTCGTACAGGCGGATCTCCTGCCGGGCAGGCCCCAGGTACGGGAACCCGCTGCGGGAGGCGAGCGCGAACCGCCTCTCCGCCTCGTCCGCGTCCAGCACCCGGTAGCGGCTCTCCGCCCTGGCCATGGGCGACAGCCTAAGAGGCTCACGACTCAAGCAGGGTCCCGCAGGCGGAGTTCGCGGACCTCGCCCGGGCGGATCTCGGTGGCGGACTCGCCGGCGAGGGTGACGGGGACGGGGCACTTCTCCCACTCGGGGACGGCGATGCGGACGTGTCCCGGGGTCATCAGGACCTCGGCCGCCGCGCCGCGGTGGCGGATGCGGAAGGAGAACTCGGAGAGTTCGGGGAGGGGGGCGGGGTCCAGGCACAGGGCGCCGTCGCGGACCTCAAGGCCGGTGAGGCCCCGCTGGACCAGGTCGAGCGTTCCGGCCATCGCGCCCAGGTGGATGCCCTCGGCCGTGGTGCCGCCCTGGAGGTCGGCGGCGTCGGAGGCCAGGGCCTCCTTGAGCTGGTCCCAGGCCCGGCCGCTGCGGGCCCTGGCCAGGACCCAGGCGTGGACGACGCCGCTGAGGGTGGAGCCGTGGCTGGTGCGGGCCAGGTAGTGGTCCACGGTCCTGCACCAGGCCGCCTCGTCCAGCCGGTGGCCCAACTGCTCGAAGAGCGCGGCGAGTTCGCAGGGCGGGAAGAGGTAGCCGAGCATCAGCACGTCGGCCTGCTTGGAGGCGCGGTAGCGGTTGACGGTATCGCCCTCGGACTCCAGCAGGCGGTCGAGCCGGCGGATGTCGCCGTAACGCCGCCGGTAGCCCTCCCAGTCCAGCTCGCGCAGCTCGCCGTAGCCCTCGAACTGGCTGACCACCCGCCCGCCTTCGCCCTCGTGGAACGGCACGTGCAGCCGCCGCGACACCTCCTCCCACCGCTCCAGCTCCTCCTCGTCCACGCCCGTGCGGGCGAGCAGGCCCTGGCGGCGCGAGACGGGCAGGGTCCTGGCCAGCTCCAGCGCGCGGGCCAGGACCCAGGCGGCGGTGACGTTGGTGTAGGCGTTGTCGTCCAGGCCCGGCTCCGACGCGTCCGGGTACGCGTCGTGGTACTCGTCAGGGCCGGCGACCCGCAGGATGCGGTACCGCTCGCGTTCCGCGTCCCAGCGCGCGAACCCGGCCCAGAACCGGGCGACTTCGAAGAGCATCTCGGCGCCCTTGGCGTGCAGGAACTCGGTGTCGCCCGTGGCCTGCCCGTAGCGCCAGACGTTGTACGCCACCGCCGAGCCGACGTGGTGCTGGAGGCGGGAGTTGTCGGGGAGCCAGCGTCCCGAGCGGGGGTTGAGGTGGACCTCGGGCGTCTCCTCGCGGCCGTCGCTGCCGCTCTGCCACGGGTACATGGCCCCGGGCAGTCCGGCGGCGCGGGCCGCGCGGCAGGCGGCGGGCAGCCTGCGGTGACGGTACGTCAGCAGCGCCTTGGACAGCTCGGGGAAGTGCAGGTTGAGGTAGGGCAGGACGAACAGCTCGTCCCAGAAGACGTGCCCCCGGTACGCCTCGCCGTGCAGGCCGCGCGCCGGGACGCCGACGTCCAACTCGGCTGTGTGGGCGGGCGAGAGCGTCTGCAGGAGGTGGAAGAGGTGCAGCCGCAGGATGCGCCCCGCCTCCCCCGGCACCCTCAACTCGGCCTGACACCACAGGCGTTCCCACGCCGAGGACTGGGAGGCCAGGAGCGTCGCGAAGTCCGGTGCGCCGCAGGCGCGTTCGACGGCCGCGTGCAGGGGGCTGCTGAGGGCGGCGTCGCGCGAGGTGTGCAGGGCGACGGTCTTCTCCACGGTCACCGGCCGCCCCGGCGCCAGGGGCAGGACCAGCAGGCGGGCGGCGCGGCCTGCGGAGAGCCGGGTGGTGGCGGCGCCCGGCTCCGGCTCCGGGTCGCTGCGGGTGCGGGCGGCCAGCACGATCCGCACGTCCGACTCGCTGGTGCGGCAGCGCAGCCACAGCACCTCGGGGTCGTCCTCGGCGGCGCCGGTGGTCATCCGGGTGAGGTGGTGCCCGGCCAGGTCGCGGTAACGCGCCACCCCGGAGTTGCTGACCGCGCCGTCGAGCGCGGACTCCACCTCCACGCTGCCCGACCAGTCCTCGGCGGTGAAGGTCACGCGCAGCGCGGCGAGATGGGCGTCGGCCTGGTGGACCAGGCGGGTCTGCTCCACCGCGAGGTGCCGCCCGGCGGGGTCGCGCAGGCGGAAGGTGCGGGTGAGCGTTCCGCGCCGCAGGTGCAGCACCTGGCGGTAGTCCCGCAGCGCGTCGGGGTCCGCGTCGGGGCTGAACCAGTCGCCGGCCGGGGCGGATTCGGGGTGCAGGCGGAAGCGGAGGGGCAGCCAGTCGGGCAGGTTGACCAGGTCCTCGTGGGAGAGGTCGCGCCCGGCCAGGGTGGTGGTCAGCCGGTTGTAGAGGCCGGCGACGTAGGTGCCGGGGTAGTGGTACGGCCCGGCGGGCGTCTCGGGGGCGGCGCCGCGCGTGGCGAGGTAGCCGTTGCCCAGCGTGCACAGCGCCTCGCGCAGCCGCTCGGTGTCCGGGTCGTAGCCCTCGTACTCCCAGGTCCAGCCGTCGCCGCTCACGGCCCCTCCCCCGTGTCCGCCACCAGCCGGCCGAGGTCGGTGACGACGAGGTCGGCGCCGTGGGCGTGCAAGGCTTCCGCCGCGGGGGAATCAGCGGTCGAACGGCCGGAGCCGGCGCCGCCGGAAGGGCCGCCGCCCGAGCGGTCCACGCCCACGACCAGGGCGAAGCCACCGCGCCGCCCCGCCTCCACCCCCGCCCGCGCGTCCTCCACCACGGCCGCGTTCCCTGCCTCGACGCCCAGCCGGCGGGCGGCCTCCAGGAACAGGGCGGGGTCGGGCTTGCCTGGCAGGCCGAGCCGGGCCACGTCGTTGCCGTCGACCACCGTCTGGAGCAGGGAGCGCACGCCCGCCCGGGCCAGCAGGTCGCGGGCGTGCCGGGAGGCGGAGACGGCGGCGCAGCGGACGCGGGCGCCGTGGAGGGCGAGCAGCAGGCGGACCGTTCCCGGCCACGCCTCCACCCCGCGCTCGGCCAGCAGCCGCAGGAACGCGCGCTCCTTGCGGGCGGCCACGGCCTGGACGGTGCCGGTGCCGGGGGCGTCGGCGGGGCCGCCGGGCGGGAGGTGGAGGCCGCGCGCGGCCAGGAAGGAGGCCGCGCCGTCCAGCCGGGACCTGCCGTCCACGTACCGGCGGTAGTCCTCCTCGGCGTCGAACGGCGGGTCCAGGCCGGGCACGGGCGCGAACGCCTCCGCCCAGGCGGCGGCGTGCACGCGCGCCGAGTCGGTGATCACCCCGTCCGTGTCGAACACGACGGCCCGGCACGCCCACAGTTCCGGCACCGGCACGGTCCCCACCGCCTTCCTCCGTCTCCTCCCATGGGAACCCGGCGGGGCGGGGGCCGCAAACGGCGGCGGCGCGGGGCGGCCCGCGGGGCGGGCGGTCAGCCCAGGGTGAGGCGCTTGCCCGTCACGCGGGAGGGGCGCAGGCGGACCCAGGTCTTGTGCCCGTGCGCGTTCCCGGCGGGGACGCCGGGCGGGCCGGGCGCGTTGCGGGCGCGGGCGGACGGGCCGCGCACGGCCGGGGCGCGGGCGGCCTCCCCGGCGTCCGGGGGGCCGGTGACCTCGGCCTCGCCCCGGACCAGGACGCTCCAGCCCAGGCCCTGGGCCTCGTCCAGGTGGTCCACCTCGAACGCCGTCTCCGCAGCCGCCCCGGCGGCCCGCGCGATGTCGGCCGGGGCGCGGAAGAGGATGGTGCCGTCGGTCACCACGTAGCTGACCGGGACGATGGCCGGGCCCTCGGGGGCGGCGACGGCCACGCGGCCCAGGGTGTGGGCGGCGACCAGCCGGTAGCACTGGTCGGTGTCCAGCTCGATCAGCTCGGGCGTTCCGCCGCCGGGGGCACGGGCGCCGGCGCCCGGCAGGACCTCGGAGCCGGTCAGCTCGGCGACGGTGGTCTCCAGGGCGCGGGCGACGCGGGTCAGCGAGGCCGCGCTGGGCGAGGCCGGGCGTTCCTCCAGGTACCGCAGGTACTGCGGCGCGACCCCGGCCCGGTCCGCGACGGTCTCGCGGCTGAGCCCGAGCTGCTCCCTGCGCAGGGCGACCCGGCGCCCCAGGTCGCTGCGATGGTCGGACCGGCTCCGCCGGCCCGGTCCCCGACCGGCCACCCGCACCTCACCTCCGGACCCCCGGCTCCAAGGATCGCGCCGGGCAGTCCGGGGCGCACGCCCACAGCTGGTAGGTGTACCCCCAGCGCGGATGCCGCACGACCCCGGCCGGACGCGCCCGGGGCCCCAGGTGCCGCCCGCAGAGGGCGCACTCGATCCCGGTGAGCTGCCGCGGCCGGAGCGCGCCGAACTCCGCCGCCCGCGCCCGTATCACGACGACCCGCCCCCATCCCCCGGAGGATCGGCAACCCGGTCGGCCGCGGCGTTCAACGTGAAAAGTCTTGGGGTGATTCGCGAAATGTCCCGCACAGTGAAGCTCTGCCCAGTAACGAAGATCCGCTCACCAATCCATGGGAACATCACATCCGCCCCGTTCTGCACAGGTGAATCCGCAGAAGCGGGACGGGAGTATGGTGAAAAGTATGGCGACCAAGAAGATCACGGTGACCATCCCTGAGGACCTGCTCGAAGAGATCCGGGGAGAGGCCGCCGAACGCGGCTTGTCGGCCTATGTGGCGGAGGCGCTGCGCATGAAGCACGAGCAGGACCGGCTGGCGGAAGTGGCCGCCTGGCTGGAGGAGGAGTACGGCCCCTTCACCGAGGAGGAACTGGCCGCCGCGAGGGCCGAGTTGGACGCCATCGACGCCGAGCACGCGCGTCGCCGCGCCGACGCGGACCCCGAGGCGGCCCGGGAGGCCGTCGCCGACGAGAGGGCAGGGGGACAGGCAGCGTGACACCGCGCGTTTTCGTCTGGGACTGCGAGGCCCTGTCGCGGGCCGTCCGCGGCGACCGGCGCATGGCGTTGCTCCTGAAGCTGGCCGGCGAGGGCGAGGCCCGGCTGGTCACCTCTCCGATGACGCTGGTCGAGGCCTACGACGGCCGCGTTCCGGAACGGCGTTGGGACTGGGTGCTCTCCCGGGTGACGGTCACCTCCGTCGGGAAGCAGGAGGCGAAGCAGGCGCGCCTCCTGCTGAAGCACGCCGGCATGCACGGCCATAAGCACGCCATCGAGGCCGTGCTCGCGGTGATCGCCCGCGGCCAGCGCGGCGAGGTGACGGTTTTCTCCTCCGACGCCGGGGACATGGAGCGGCTGCTCCCGCCGCAAGTGCCCGTCGTCAAGCTGTAATCGCCCACCGCCCCCGTCCCCCGTTTTCGCCTGTCAATCGCCTGATTGAATGGGCGCCTTGATCGGGTGGGGCCGGTGCGTGGAGAGCGGGAGAGCGCGGATGGACGCGGAAGGGCCGGTCGCGGTGCCGGGGGAAGTCGATCCCGGGAGCGGGCGGCTCGTGTACGCCGTGGTGGACGTGCGGCTGCCGGGCGTGCTGCCGCTGGTGGTGGAACGCCGCTACCGGGGCGGGCCGGGTCCCGGGCGCCGGTTCGGGCGGGCCTGGGTCTCGACGCTGGACCAGCGGCTGCTGCTGGGGGCGGACGGCGTGCGGCTGGTGGCCGCCGACGGGCGCGTCGTGGCCTACCCCGTTCCCGCGCCGGGCGCCGCGGTGCTCCCCGCCGGGGAGGAAGGCCCGCACTGGCCGCTGTCCTGGGACGGAAGGCCCGGCAGCCCGCTGACCGTGACGCTGCCCGCCGAGGAGGGCGAAGCCGAGGGTGGAGCCCCGCCCCGCACGCTGACCTTCGCGCCCGTGCCGGGACGGCCCGGCTCCGAGCTGCCCCTGACCGCCGTCACCGACCTCAACGGCAACGCGATCCGCCTCGCCCACGCCCCCGACGGCGCCCTCACCGAGCTGGTGCACTCCTGCGGCTACCGGATCGCCGTGCGCTCGGACGAGGCCGGACGGGTGACGGCCCTGGCCCTGCTCGGCGGCCCTGGCGGCCCGCTCCAGCACGGCCCGCTGCCCCTGGCCCGCTACCGCTACGACGCGGCCGGGAACCTCGCCGTGGCCGAGGACGCCGCCGGGAACGCCGAGCACCTGGCGTACGACGCGCGCCGCCGCCTGACCGCCTGGACCGCGCGCGGCGGGGCCGGGCGCCTGCGGTACGCCTACGACGAGGCGGGCCGGGTGGTCCGCGTGACGGGCACCGACGGCTTCCTCGACCGCACCCTGGCCTACGAGGAGGGCGGCCGGATCGCCCGGGTGACCGACTCGCTGGGCCACACCACGGTGTACGAGCACGACGAACGCGGCCTTCCCCTGGCCGTCACCGACCCGCTGGGCCACACCTGGCGCCGCGAGTGGGACCACGCCGGGCGCCTGCTGACCCGCACCGACCCGCTGGGCCGCACCACCCGCTGGGCCCGCGACGAGCGCGGCAACGCCACGGCCGTGACGTACCCCGACGGCGCCACCGCCACGGCCGAGTTCGACGACCTGGGCCTGCCCACCACCCGCACCGCCGAGGACGGCGCCCGCCACCGGTACACCTACGACGAGCGCGGCAACCTCCTGACCGAACAGGACCCCACCGGCGCCGTCACCACCTGGGCCTACGACGCCCGCGGCGCGCGTACCGCCGTCACCGACGCGCTGGGCACCCTGCGGCGCCTGGACCCCGACCCGGCCGGCCTGCCGCTGGCCGGAACCGACGAGGCCGGCGCGCCCGTCCGGTACGAGCGCGACGCGCTGGGCCGCGTGGTGCGCGTGCTGCGCCCGGACGGCACGGCCCTGGCCCTGACCTGGACGCCCACCGGCCTGCCCGCCGCGCGCGGCGCCGAGCGCCGGCGTTACGACGCCGCCGGGCGCCTGGTGGAGTACGTGGACGCTGCCGGGCGCCGCGAGCGGTGGGAGACGGGGCCGTTCGGGGTGCGCGTCGCGCGCAACGACGGGCTGCGTCTGGAGTGGGACACCGAGCTGCGCCTGACCGGGGCGACCGACGGGGCCGGCCGCCGCTGGTCCTGGACGTGGGACCCGGCCGGGCGGCTCGCCGAGGAGAGCGGCCCCACGGGCGAGCCGACCACGCACCGCTGGGACGCGGCCGGCCGGCACAGCGGGTTCACCAACGCCGCCGGGCAGCGCGTCTCCCGCAGCTTCGACGCGCGCGGGCGCGTCGTGGAGGAGCGTACCGAGACGGACGTGACCCGCTTCGAGTACGACGCGGCCGGCCGCCTGGTCGAGGCCGCCAACGGGGAAACGTCCCTCACCCGCGAGCTGGACGCGCGCGGCGCCGTGCTCTCCGAGACGTGCAACGGCCGCACGCTGCGCCTGCGTTACGACGCGCTGGGCCGCCCCGTGGAGCGCCGCACCCCGGGCGGCACGGTGACCGGCTGGGAGTACGACGCGGCGGGCCGGCCCACCGCGCTGCGGGCGGGGAACCGGCGGTACGAGTTCACCCGCGACGCGGCCGGGCGGGAGACCGAGCGCCGCCTGGGCGTGGTGGTGCTGCTGCGGCAGGTGTGGGACGCGGCGGGGCGGCCGGTGCAGCTCGTGCTGCCTTCGGGCCGGCGGCGGGCGTACGCCTACCGCGAGGACGGCGCGGGCGGAACGGCCGTGGCGGTGACGGCGGCGGACGGGGCCGCGGCGGAGGCGACGGTGATCCAGGCGGCCTGCGACGCGGCCGGGCGGCTGGTGGCGGCGCGCGCCCCGGGCGAGGCCGAGGCACGGGGCTTCCGCTACGACGCGGCGGGCAACGCCCTGGGCGTGGGCCTGCGGTACAAGGGGACGCTCCCCGCCGAGGGCCCGGGCGGCGCGGCGTGGCGGCACGACGCGGCGGGCCGCGTCGTCTCGGTGTCCGGGGCCGGGCCGGGGGCGGCGGGGTGGGGCTTCACCTACGACGCGCACGACCGGCTGACGGACGTGGTCACGCCGCAGGGGCAGCACTGGCACTACGTGTACGACGCGCTGGGGCGGCGGGCGGCCAAGCGGCTGCTGGACGACTTCGGCGCGGCGGTGGAGGAGACGATCTGGGTCTGGGAGGGGGAGCGCCCGGCCGAGGTGATCGCGCCGGGCGGGGCCGCCACGTCCTGGCACTGGGCGCCGGGGGCGGAGGTGCCGCTGGCGCGGACCGACCCGGGCAGCGAGGGTACCTGCGCGGTGGTCGCCGACCCGACGGGCGTGCCCACCGAGCTGCTGGACGCCAAGGGCGGGGTGGCCTGGCGCGGGCCGGCGCCGTTCCTGGGCGCGGTGCCGGGGCCGGTGGCCGACCCGGAGCGGCGGGTGCCGGCGCTGCCGGGGCACCTGGCCGACCCGGAGACGGGGCTGCTGTACGGATTCGGCGCGGGGCACCGGGCGTTCGACCCGGTGCACGCGCGCTACCTCACCCCGGCGCGCGGCCCCGCGCCGGGTGCGGGGCCGGGCCTGGTGGGCGGGGTCCTGCCCCGGCCGGGGACGTCACCGTACGGGTATCCGCCGCCACGGTCGTAGCGGCGCGGGGCGGCGGGCGGCCTACGCTGGGGACATGGCAGGCAGAGCCGGCAGGATTTGGACGGTACGCGACATCCCCGACCTCGTGGGCCGCAGCGCCGTGGTGACGGGGGCCAGCGGCGGCCTGGGCTTCGTCACCGCGCGCGAGCTGGCCCGCCGGGGGGCGCGGGTGGTGCTGGCCTGCCGCAGCCAGCAGCGGGGGCAGGCCGCGCTGGAGCGGCTGCTGGGCGAAGTGCCTGAGGCACGCGCCGAGTTGCGGCTGCTGGACCTGGCGGACCTGGCCTCGGTGCGGGCGTTCGCCGGGGAGTGGGGGGAACGGCCGCTGGATGTGCTGATCAACAACGCCGGGCTGATGGCGGTGCCGCGCGCGCGGACGGTGGACGGCTTCGAGTCGCAGTTCGGGGTCAACCACCTGGGCCACTTCGCGCTGACCGGGCTGCTGCTCGACCGGCTGCTGGCCGCGCCGGGGGCGCGGGTGGTGACCGTCTCCAGCCTGCTGCACCTGGCCTCCAACGTGGACCTGCGCGACCTCAACTCCCGCCGCCGGTACGGGCGGTGGGTGGCCTACGCGCGGTCCAAGACGGCCAACCTGCTGTTCACGCACGAGCTGGCGCGGCGGCTTCGCGGACGGGACGTGGTGGCGGCGGCCGTTCACCCCGGGTACGCGGCCACCGAACTCCAGGCGCGCGGGGCGCGGTTGTCGGGCTCCCCGGGGCGGGAGCGGGCCGCGCGGCTGGCGAACCGGCTGCTGGCCGCGCCGGCCGAGGTGGGCGCGATGCCCTCCCTCTACGCGGCGACCGCGCCGGACGTGGCGCCGGACTCCTTCACGGGCCCGGCGGCCCTGGGGGCGCGCACGCTGCGCGGCGGCCCCGGCGGGCGCTGGAGGGCGCCGTGGACGCGGGACGACCTGCTCTCGGCGCGGCTGTGGCGGGCCTCGGAGGAGCTGACGGGCGTGCACTGGCGGCCCTGAGCCGAGGCATATGCCAGGGACCGCAAACCTTCGCGCAAATTCACTTGCACCTCGCCGCACTTGCGCGCGCGGAGTTTCATCCCTGGACGAAATCGCTCGCCTGAGCGGGTGGTTCTCCGCCAAGGTGGGGCCCGTTCGGCGCCGCTCGGGAACGGGGGGATCAGCGGACCGCTCCGGCGAACGCTGTTGGTCCTGGCCTCCCGCGGGCATCCGCGTCAGCGGCCCCCTCCGCCCACGGCGAGGCCACCCGAGCGGGCGCCGGACGCACCCCTCGCCCTCCACGCCCGGCCTCAACCCTCGTCCCCGGCACGGCCGTTCACCCGCGGGGCCGTGCGGCGCCCGGTCGGCGGGGCGCGCGCGGGCGTGGCATACTCGCCCGGTCATCGGGGACGCACGGCGAGGGCAAGGCAATGAGGGGTCGGGGCACGGAGGTGGGGCCCGGCCATGCCCGCGCACTGCCGCTGGCGACCCCCTATCTGGACACGCGGGCCGAGCAGCTCTCGTTCGCACTCGGCCTTCCCGCCCAGCGGCCCCTGGCGACGGCGGAGGTGCAACTCGACGGAATAACAGTCGAGTTGCGGTTGCTGGGAGCCTCGCACCAGGTGTTCGCGGGACCGGTGCGGGAGACGCTAGCGTGCCTGGCCGGGCGGTGCGACGGCGGGCCGCCGGCCGTGGTGGACGAGGACATCGCGGGCTGGCGTTACCGGTTCACCTCCCGGGTGCGGCGCCTGCCGGCGGAGGAGTTCTCCGGGCGGGCGGGACGGCTGCGCGGGGCCCTGGCCGGGCGGCCGGGGGCGCTGTGCGGGGTCTTCCCCGGCTCGCCGGACGCCCTTACGGCCCTCGCAGCGTGGCGAGCGGCGGATCACCTTCTGGTCTGGCGGACCTGGCACGCCTACCCGCAGACCGGCCAGATCGTGGAGACCCGCACCCGGATAGACATGGAAGGGGCTGGAGCGGCGTGAGCGGCGGACAGCGGCGCGGACGGTTGCGCGAACAGGGACGCGGAGGCGGCGCCCGCCCACGGGCAGGGCGGCGCGCCCGGGCGGCGGTGGGCGCGGCGCTGCTGCTGGCCGCCGTGGCGACGGGCTGCGGCGGCGGCTCCGACCCGCAGGTGCCGCGGGGCTGGATCGCCTCCACCTACGAGCCGGCCGCGCTGTCCGGGAACGCGGACTACCGCGACCCGGTGGACGCCCCGGCCCGGGTGGCGGACGAGATCGAGGGCGAGCGGGGCGCGCGGGACCGCATCGACCGCAACGGGATGGTCTTCCTGCGCTACGACGAGGACCTGGTCGCGGTGATCCCGCACTCGGGCGGCGGCAGCGGCATCGACATCGAGCCCTACGCCACGGGCCGCACCCGCTACAGCGCGCACGTGGCGCACCGGTGGCCGGCGGGCTCGGGGACGGGCGAGGAGTTCAGGGGCGGGGGTCCTGGCTCGGGCAAGTAGCCCGCGCCGGGCGGCGGATGAGCCAGGCGGCGCGGCAGGCGGGGGGATTCGGGAAGACGGCGAGGAAGGCACATGGTGGCAGAGATCTTCGAGTCGGCGGGCGAGGCCCTGCTGTACGGGCTGGTGGGCTTCGCCGTGATGGCGGTCGCCTTCGTGGCGCTGGACCTGGTGACCCCCGGCCAGCTTGCCCGGGTGGTGTGGACCGACCGCAACAAGGGCGCGGCCGTGGTGCTGGCCGGGCAGATGCTGGGCGTGGGCCTGGTCGTGGAGGCCGCGATCGGCGCCAGCGAATCGGAGGACGGCCTGGGCTACGGGCTGCTGAGCACGGGCGTGTACGGCCTGGCGGGCGTGGTGGTGATGACGCTGGTCTTCGCGGTGGTCGGCTTCATCACGCCGGGGCCGATGGGCGCCGCGGTGCTGGAGGACCGGGACAACCGGCCGCACCCGGCCGCCTGGGTACAGGGCGCGACGTACGTCGGCACGGCGCTGATGGTCGGCGCGGCGCTCTCGTGACGGCGTGCCGGTGATAGCGCGCCCCCGTGCGGCGCGGTTCCTGCTTCTGCTGACCGTCTTCCTGTGCGCGGCCTGCGGCCTGGCCTACGAGCTGGCGCTGGTGGCGCTGGGCGGCTACCTGATCGGCAACACCGTCTTCCAGACCTCGCTGGTGCTCTCGGTGATGGTCTTCGCGATGGGCGTCGGCTCGCTGGCGGCCAAGCCGTTGCAGCGGCGCGCGGTGGGGGCGTTCGCTCTGGTGGAGGCGCTGCTGGCGCTGGTGGGCGGCCTGTCGGTGCTGGTGCTGTACGTGGTCTTCGCCTGGGCGCGGATCTACACCCCGGCGATGACGCTGGTCGCCTTCGCCGTGGGCCTGCTGATCGGGGCCGAGATCCCGCTGCTGATGACGATGCTCCAGCGCATACGGCGGCAGGAGGCGGGCGGGGCGGTCGCCGACATGTTCGCGGTGGACTACCTGGGCGCGCTGGTGGGGGGCTTGAGCTTCCCGCTGGTGCTGCTGCCGACGTTCGGGCAGCTCAAGGGCATGCTGGTGGTGGGCGCGGTGAACGCCCTGGTCGGTGTGAGCGCGGTGCTGTGGATCTTCCGGCGGCAGACCAGGCGGCACGTGCGGGCCGGGCTGCTGACGGGGATGGTGGGGGTGCTGGCGCTGCTGGGAGCGGCCTATGTGTACGCCGGGGACGTTGAGGTGACGGCCCGTCAGCGGCTGTACCGGGACCCGATCGTGCACGCGGAGCGCACGCCGTACCAGGAGATCGTCCTCACGCGCTCGCTGGCGTTCAACCGGGAGGCGGACCTGCGGCTGTTCCTGAACGGGGACCTGCAGTTCTCCTCGGTGGACGAATACCGGTACCACGAGGCGCTGGTGCACCCGGCGCTGTCCGGCGGCGGGTCCTCGGTGCTGGTGCTGGGCGGCGGGGACGGGCTGGCGCTGCGGGAGATCCTGCGCTACCCGGGCGTGGAGCGGGTGACGCTGGTGGAGCTGGACCCGGCGGTGACCGAACTGGCCTCCTCCTACGGCCCGTTGCGGGACCTGAACGACGAGTCCTTCGCCGATCCGCGGGTGGAGGTGGTGCACGCGGACGCCTTCGCCTGGCTACGGGACACCGCGCCCGCGGCCCGGTTCGACACGGTGATCGTGGACTTCCCCGACCCGGAGGACACGGCCACGGCGAAGCTGTACACGGTGGAGATCTACTCGATGCTCGCCCGCGCCCTGGCGCCGGAGGGCCGGGTGGTGGTGCAGGCCGGGTCGCCGTTCTTCGCGCCGCGCACCTACTGGTCGATCGACGCCACGCTGCGGGCCTCGGGCTTCGCGACGACGCCCTACCAGGTCGACGTGCCCAGCTTCGGGAACTGGGGCTTCGTGCTCGCCGCGCCGGGAGGACCCGAGGCGGAGGGGCCGGCGC
Source organism: Streptomyces boetiae (assembly GCF_031845405.1). NCBI lineage: Bacteria > Bacillati > Actinomycetota > Actinomycetes > Kitasatosporales > Streptomycetaceae > Streptomyces > Streptomyces boetiae. Next base: position 53,376 of record NZ_JAVREN010000024.1, on the reverse strand, counting down.
TGCGGCTGGCGCGGGACGTTCCGCCGCTGCGGTTCCTGGACGAGGCGGTGCTGCGGGCCTCCACCGTCTTTCCCTTGGACCGGCGCGAACGCGAGGTGCGGTCCAGCACGCTGATGGACCCGGCGGTGCTGGAATACGCCCAGGGCGAGTGGCAGTTGGACTAGCCGTCGGAGCGGGCGGGCCGCGCGCGGCGTGCCCCCGGCCAGCGGGGGCCGGGCCGCGGCCGGCCCCGGGGGGCCGGCCGCGGTAGGCCGGGGGCGGCGCCTCCGCACAGACGCCGCCCCCGGGGGGTGTCCCCAAGGGACGTCCGGGGCTCTCCGCCGGTGAGGGTTTCCGGGGAGCGGGGAGAGGTGGCCCGGTCGTCCCCGGCGGTCAGGAGACCGCCGTTGCCGCCCGGCCGGCTTCGAGCCGGGCGATGGGGATACGGAACGGTGAGCAGGACACGTAGTCCAGGCCCACCCGATGGAAGAAGTGCACCGACTCCGGGTCGCCGCCGTGCTCACCGCATACGCCGAGCTTGAGGTCGGGGCGGGTCGCCCGGCCTGCGGTCGCGGCTGCCCGGACCAGGGAGCCGACGCCATCGGCGTCGATGGTCTCGAACGGAGAGACCCCGAAGATGCCCTTCTCCAAGTAGGCGCCGAAGAAGCTGGCTTCGACGTCGTCGCGGGAGAAGCCCCAGACGGTCTGGGTGAGGTCGTTGGTGCCGAAGGAGAAGAAGTCGGCGCTCTCGGCGATCTGACCGGCCGTCAGAGCGGCGCGGGGCAGCTCGATCATGGTGCCGACGGGGATGTTCAGCTCGACGCCGTGCTCCCGGGAGATCTCCGCGATGACGGCCTCGGCCTCGTCCCGGACGATCTCCAGCTCCTGCACGGTCCCGACGAGCGGGATCATGATCTCGGGCCGCGGGTCGGCGCCGGCCAGCCGCCGCCGCGCCGCGGCCTCGGCTATCGCCCGCACCTGCATGGTGAACAGGCCCGGGACGACCAGGCCCAGGCGCACGCCGCGCAGGCCCAGCATGGGGTTCTGCTCGTGCAGGCGCCGCACGGCGGCCAGCAGCTTGAGGTCCGTCTCGCTGGGCTTCTCCTCCAGCGCGATGCGCACCGACAGCTCGGTGAGGTCGGGCAGGAACTCGTGCAGCGGCGGGTCGATCAGCCGCACGGTCACCGGCAGGCCGTCCATCGCCGTGAACAGCTCGGTGAAGTCGCCCTGCTGAAGCGGCAGGAGGGCCGCCAGGGCCGCCTCGCGCTCGCCGTCCGACTCGGCCAGGATCAGCCGCTCGACCAGCTCCCGGCGTTCGCCCAGGAACATGTGCTCGGTGCGGCACAGGCCGATGCCCTGGGCGCCGAACCGGCGGGCGCGCGCGGCGTCCTCGGCGGTGTCGGCGTTGGCGCGCACCGCCAGGCGGCGGGCGTCGTCGGCCAGGCTCATCAGCCGGTGGACGGCGTTGACGAGGTCGTCGGCCTCGGGGCCCGGCCGGGTGGTGCCCTCGAAGTACTCCATGACCGGAGAGGGCACCACGGGTACCTCGCCGCGGTAGACCTTGCCGCTGGTGCCGTCGATGGAGATGACCTCGCCCTCGCGGATCACCGTCCCGGCGGCGGTGGTGAGTTCGCGGGCGGCGGCGTCCACCCGCAGCTCCTCGGCGCCGCAGACGCAGGTCTTGCCCATGCCGCGGGCGACGACCGCGGCGTGCGAGGTCTTGCCGCCCCGGGAGGTGAGGATGCCCTGCGCGGCGATCATGCCGTCCAGGTCGTCGGGGTTGGTCTCGCGGCGGACCAGGATGACGCGCTCGCCCTCGGCGGCGCGCGCCACGGCCGTTGCCGAGTCGAAGACCACCGCGCCCACGGCCGCGCCCGGGGAGGCCGCGATGCCGCCGGCAACGTGGTCGGCGCCGGAGTCGGCGTCGAAGCGCGGGAACATCAGGTGCGCGAGCTGCGCGCCGGTGACGCGGGCCAGCGCCTCGGTCTCGTCGATGAGGCCCTGGTCGATGAGCTGGACGGCTATGCGGAACGCCGCGGCGGCGGTGCGCTTGCCCACGCGGGTCTGGAGCATCCACAGCTTGCCGCGCTCGATGGTGAACTCGATGTCGCACAGGTCCCGGTAGTGATTCTCCAGGGTCTCCATGATGCGCAGGAGCTCGGCGTAGGAGGCGGGGTCCAGGCGCTCCAGCTCGGCCAGCGGCACGGTGTTGCGGATGCCGGCGACGACGTCCTCGCCCTGGGCGTTCTGGAGGTAGTCGCCGTAGACGCCCTGGTGGCCGGTGGCGGGGTCGCGGGTGAAGCAGACGCCGGTGCCGGAGTCGGGGCCGAGGTTGCCGAAGACCATGGAACAGACGTTGACGGCCGTGCCCAGGTCGTGCGGGATGCGCTCCTGGCGGCGGTAGAGGCGGGCCCGCTCGCCGTTCCAGGAGTCGAAGACCGCGTGGATGGCCAGGTCCATCTGCTCGCGCGGGTCCTGGGGGAACTCCCGGCCCGTGTGCTCGCGCACGATGTCCTTGAACTGGTCGACCAGCTTGCGCAGTTCGTCGGCGGTCAGCTCGACGTCGGAGGTGACGCCGGCCCGGGCGCGGGCCTCGTCGAGCCGGTCCTCGAAGAGGTCGCCCTCGATGCCGAGCACGGTCTTGCCGAACATCTGGATGAGGCGCCGGTAGGAGTCCCAGGCGAATCGCTCGTCGCCGGCCTGCGCGGCCAGCGCGCCCACCGAGTCGTCGGTGAGGCCGATGTTGAGGACCGTGTCCATCATGCCGGGCATGGAGAACTTCGCGCCGGAGCGGACCGAGACCAGCAACGGGTCGTCGCCGCGGCCCAGTTGCTTGCCCATGCGCTGCTCAAGTGCGGCGAGGTGCGCGCTGACCTCCTCGCGCAGGGCGGCCGGCTCGGAGCCCGTGCGCAGGTACTCCCGGCACGCGTCCGTGGTGATGGTGAAGCCCGGTGGGACCGGAAGGCCGAGCCGGGTCATCTCGGCGAGGTTCGCGCCCTTGCCGCCCAGCAGGTCCTTGAGGTCCTTGTGGCCCTCGGTGAAGTCGTACACGTACTTCACAGTGGTCGCCGTCCCAGGCTGCGCCGTGGGCGCGGGAGTGATGAGGGTTGACGTGTGTGTATCCGGCACGGGACTCGACTCCTCGTGAACGGCTGCCCTGACAGCGGGAGATTACCCCGCCAGCCGCTCATCTGAGCGTTTCCGTCATCATACGTGGCAGGCATCACGCTGATAAAACGGACACGAAGGGCGGATTCCCTACGAAATTCCGGCCGTTCAGCGGCGCAAAAGTCGATTTCACGCGGCACTCCGTGCCGCTGAGAGGTCGATCCGGGGGGTATGAGCGGCCTTCCGCCCCCGGAATCACCTACCCGGGAACGCCCTCGGCCACGCCCGGAGTCACTCAGTGCCAGGCGCCGCGGGGCCGGGGGCGGACCCCGCCTCGAACGCCGGGGAGCCCCCGGGGCCGCCCCCGGCGAGCGCCGCCAGCCGCGCGTCGGCGCGGTCCGGCGCGTACAGCGACTCCACGACCATCGCCGCCGCCCCGGCCAGGCCCGCCCGGTCCCCCAGCCGCGAGGTGACCACCTGGAGGTAGGCCGTTGTCCGGGGCATGGCACGCTGGTAAAGCAACTCCCGCACCCCGGTCAGGAACGGCGGCCCCGTCAGGTCGCCCGCGATCATCAGCACCCCGGGATTGAGGAGCGTGACGACCGTGGCCAGCACCTCGCCGACCAGCCGCCCGGCGTCCCGGGCCAGCCGCACCGCGTCCGGCTGCCCGATCGCGAGCTGGTCACGCACCCCCGAGCCGGAGGCCGTCGGGATGCCGGCGGCCGTCAGCTGCTCGGCCAGCGCGCGCCCGCTGGCCACCGCCGCCAGACAGCCGTACTGGCCGCAGCGGCACAGCGCCCCTGCGTGCTCGCTCAGCCGGATGTGCCCGATGTCACCGGCCGCGCCGTCGATCCCCCGGTACAGCTCGCCGCGCACCACCACCCCGGCCCCTATGCCGGTGGACACCTTGACCAGCAGGAACGCCGCGCAGTCGGGGAAGCCGTGCCGCTGCTCGGCCAGGGCCATCAGGTTGGCGTCGTTGTCCACCAGGACGGGAACGGCCTCCACCCCCTGCCCGGCGCCGCTCACATGAGCGGCGAACGAGCGCCGCATCCCCTCCACCACCGGGTAGCGGTCCCAGCCGGGCATGATCGGGGGCTGGATCACCAGGCCGGAGGCGGGGTCCACCGGGCCCGGCATGGACAGGCCGATGCCGCACACAGCCGCCGCGCCGACGCCCGCCTTCTCCAGCAGCATCGCGAACCACTGCCCCAGCCGGTCCAGCACCTCGCCCGGCCCCTGGTTGATCAGCAGGGCCCCGGAGTGCTCGGCGAGCATCGACCCGCCCAGGTCCAGGACGGCGGCGCGGGCGTGCCGCGTCTCCAGGTCGGCGACCAGGACCACCGCGTGGGAGGCGTCGAACTCCAGCCGCAGGGAGGGCCGCCCGCCCGTGGGGGCGTCCACGGGGTCCCCGGCGGTCTCGCGGATCCAGCCGGCGCGGAAGAGCTGATCGAGGCGGTGGCCGACGGTCGAGCGGGAGAGACCCGTCACACGCTGGAGCTCGCCGCGGGTGCTCGCCTCGCCGCTGCGGATCAGCCGCAGCAGGTGACCCGCGCTGGCCTGGCTCGCCTGGCTCATGCCTGCCGCCTTCCCCGGGCGCCGCCCCGAATTCCTGCCCTCCTTCAGCTTGTGAAGTAGATATTACAGCGGTACTTTTGCTTGTTAAGTAGACGTAACTCTACGGTACCTTCGACAAAACAAACGGTGCAGCTGCCCCAAAGCGGCATAACCAACGTACTTCGGAGCTCACGTGGAAAGCGCTGGCCAGTCCCCCCGTCCTGACTCGATCGCAACCTCGATCGCATACAGCGGAGCACGCCGCGTACTCGCGCAGAACTGGACGGGTTCCTCCACGGTGCCCTCACGGACGCTCTACCCTCACCAGTGGAGCTGGGACTCCGGCTTCATCGCCATCGGCCTGCGCCACCTCTCCCCCTTCCGCGCCCAGCGCGAGCTGGAGACGCTGCTGGCCTCCCAGTGGGAGGACGGGCGCATCCCCCACATCGTGTTCAATCCGGCCGTCCCGCTGACGGCGTATTTCCCCAGTCCGGACTTCTGGCGCTCCTCCACCGCCGGCAGCGCGGCCGGGGCCCCCGCCGGCGCCGAGACCTCCGGGATCGTCCAGCCGCCCATCCACGCGCTCGCCGCCTGGCTGGTGCACCAGGCCGACCCCGCCGCCTCCGAGCGGCGGGGCTTCCTGCGCCGCGTCTACCCCCGCCTGGTCGCCTGGCAGCGGTACCTCACCGAGCGCCGCGACCTCGGCGGCCTGGGCCTGGCGTCCATCGTCCACCCCTGGGAGTCCGGCATGGACAACAGTCCGTGCTGGGACCCGCCGCTGGCCCGCATCGAGCCGGCCGCCTCCGCCTCCTTCCACCGCGCCGACCTCGACCACGGCTGCCCCGCGGACCGGCCCACCGACCTCGACTACGGGCGTTACGTCCGCCTGGCCGAGCACTACCGCGACCAGGGGTACGCCGACGACCCCGGCCGCCAGCCGTTCGCCGTGGAGGACCCGGGGCTCAACGCCCTGCTGATCGCCGCCGAGCACGCGCTGGCCGAGATCGCCGCCGAGCTGGGCGAGGACCCCGCCGACCACCAGGTGCGCGCCGCCCAGCTCACCACCACCCTGCTCAAGCGTCTGTGGAGCCCGCAGGAGGGCATGTTCCTGTGCCGGGACGTGGTCGCGAACGAGACGATCCCCGAGCGCAGCGCCGCCGGGCTGCTGCCGCTGATCCTGCCGGGCCTGCCCGACGACGTCGCCCGCGCCCTGCTGCGCACCGCCGCCGGCCCCCGCTTCGGCCTGGGCGGCACCACCCGCCTGGTCCCCAGCTACGACCTGGCCGGCAAGGGCTTCGACCCGGCCCGGTACTGGCGCGGCCCCGCGTGGTTCAACGTCAACTGGCTGGTCGAGCGCGGCCTGCGCCGGTACGGCGCCGACCTGCAGGCCGACGCGCTGCGCCACTCCCTGGTGCGCTCGGCGGCCGGCTCCGGGTACGCCGAGTACGTCGACCCCTTCACGGGCGAGGCGCGCGGCACCCGGGACTTCAGCTGGACCGCGGCCGTCACGGTCGACCTGCTCGCCCCCGGCGAGCGCGCCCGGCTCCGCGAGGAGTACACGGCATCGGCTCATCATTCGCTTCGACCCGCGCTGCAGGAGGCACGGTGAGCGGTACCCAGCCCTGTCTGCTCGTTCAGGACGGCGTCTTCGCCGCCGTCGGTCCCTCGGGGGACATCACCGACGAGCGGGGCATCCACCCCTTGGGGTTCTTCGCCAGGGACGCGCGGCACCTCAGCCGCTGGCAGCTCACGGTGGACGGCGGCGTGCCCACCGTGCTCGTGCCCGCCGCGTCCACCGGCTCGCGCAGCACCAGCGTTCTCACCCCGCGCGGCAGCCGCGCGGAGGCCCCGGCGCTGACCGTCTTCCGCGAGCAGTCCGTGGCCGACGGGGCGCTGGCCGAGCGCATCCGGCTCAGCAGCAACCGCGGCGACGCCTCCACCACGCTGGTCGCGATCACGGTCAACGCGGACTTCGCCGACCAGTTCGAGCTGCGCTCCGACCACCGCTGGTACGACAAGCCGCACGCCGTGCGCACGCGCACCGCCCTGCCGGACGGCGTCGAGTTCGCCTACCACCGCCGCGAGTGGCACTCCCGCACCGTGGTCACCGCCGACCCCGCGCCCGACGCCGTGGAGGACCTGGGCAGCGGCGCGCGGCGCCTGTGCTGGCTGCTCGACCTGGAGGCGCACGGCTCGGCCGAGCTGTTCCTGCGCGTGCAGGCGCACCCGCACGGCGGCGCCGAGCCCGCCGCCGGCTCGGCCCGCGTCTTCCCGGCCCCGGCCCACGAGGAGCGGGTGGAGATTCCCGAGGACTGGCCGGACCTGGGGCGGGCCTGCGCGCAGGGCCTGGCCGACCTGTCCGCGCTGCGGGTCTCCGCGACCGGGCCGGACGGGGAGACCCTGCGCGTGCCGGGCGCGGGCGTGCCGTGGTTCCTGGCGCTGCTGGGCCGCCACGCGCTGATCACCTCCCTCTTCACGCTGCCCGCCCGCCCCGAGCTCGCCGCCGCCACGCTGCTGGCGCTGGCCGCCGCCCAGGCCCGCGGCGAGGAGGCCGACCGGGTCGCCCAGCCGGGCAAGATCGTGCACGAGATGCGGCACGGCGAGCTGGCTTACTTCGGCCAGGTCCCCTACGGGCGGTACTACGGCTCGGTCGACGCCACGCCCCTGTTCCTGATGCTGCTGGGCGCCCACGCGCGGGTGACCGGAGACGACAAGCTGGCCCAGCGCCTCGAACGCCACGCGCGGGCCGCCGTGGAGTGGATGTTCCGCTTCGGCGGGCTGGCCGACCACGGCTTCCTGCTGTACCGGGGGGACGCGGGCGGCCTGACGAACCAGTCCTGGAAGGACTCGGCCGGGGCGATCTGCTTCGCCGACGGCACGCCGGTGAAGGGCGTGGTGACGGCCGCCGCCGCCCAGGGGTACGCCTACGACGCGCTGCGGCAGGCCGCGTCGCTGGCGCGTTCGGCCTGGGGCGACCCGGCGTACGCGGACCGCATGGAGGAGGAGGCGGACCGGCTGCGGACGCGCTTCCTGTCGCACTTCTGGCTGGCGGACCGCGAGTTCCCCGCGCTGGCCGTGGACGGCCGGGGCCGGCGGGCGGACGCCCTCGGCTCGGACGCCGGGCACCTGCTGTGGACGGGCATCCTGGACCAGGAGCGCGGCGAGGCGGTGGCGGAACGCCTGCTCTCCCCCGCGTTCTTCACCGGCTGGGGCATCAGGACGCTGGCCTCGGGCCAGGACGCGTACCACCCGCTGTCCTACCACCGGGGCAGCGTCTGGCCGCACGACTCCGCGATCGCCGCGCTGGGCCTGGCCCGGTACGGCCTGCGGGAGCAGGCCGCGACGGTGGCCCGGGGCCTGCTGGAGATGGCGGCCCGCCACGAGTACCGGATGCCGGAGGTGATCGGCGGCTACGCCCGCGCCGACCACCCCGAGCCCGTGCCCTACCCCCACGCCTGCTCCCCCCAGTCCTGGTCGGCGGCCTCCCCCTTCGCGCTGCTGACCGCCGTGACGGGCGAGCAGGAGCCGGCGACGGCGTAACGGCCCTCCCGCACGCCGCCCCGGCCCCACCGGCCGGGGCGGGGGCGCGGCCTCGCGCCCTTCCTGCGGGGCAGCGACCGGCTGCTGCCGCTGCCGGGCACCCGCTCGGCGTGCGAGATGCTGGGGCGCACGAACGGCTGCGCCCGGAGGCGGAGCTGCGCGGGGCGGCGGGGCGGGAGAGCCCGGAGCCGGCGCGGGCGCCCGCGCCGGGGCCGCCGCGCCCCTGGCGCCCTAGCCGCCCGAGATGTCGGACTCGGCCTCGCAGGCCGGGGACGTGGCGTCCTCCGGGTCGTCCAGCCAGCCGTCGGGGAGGACGACGCGGTTGCGGCCCGAGGTGCGGCCGCGGGGGCCGTCCGCGCCGGGGGGCCAGGGCTGGTCGAGGTCGAGGTCCGCGAGCAGGGCCGCCAGCTCCTCCAGCGAGGAGGCGACGGCCAGCCGCCGCCGGGCCTCGGAGCCGATGGTGAAGCCCTTGGTGTACCAGGCGACGTGCTTGCGGAAGTCGATCACGCCGCGCGCCTCGTCCTCCGCCCACTCCCCCAGCAGCCGCGCGTGCCGCAGCATCACCTGAGCCACCTCCCGCAGCGAGGGCCGGGCGTACGCCTCGGGCCCGCGGCCGTCGCAGGCGGCGACGAGGTCGGCGAAGAGCCAGGGGCGGCCCAGGCAGCCGCGGCCGACGACGACGCCGTCGCAGCCGGTCTCGCGCATCATCCGCGCCGCGTCCCCGGCGGACCAGATGTCGCCGTTGCCCAGCACGGGGATCTCGGGAACGGCCTCCTTCAGGCGGGCGATGGCGGACCAGTCGGCCTCGCCGCCGTAGTGCTGCGCGGCGGTCCGCCCGTGCAGGGCGATGGCGCTGACGCCCTCCTCCACCGCGATCCGGCCCGCGTCGAGATAGGTGAGGTGGTCCTCGTCGATGCCCTTGCGCATCTTCATGGTCACGGGCAGGCCGCCCGCCCCGGCAACGGCCGCGCGCAGGATGGCGCGCAGCAGCGGGCGTTTGAACGGCAGCGCGGACCCGCCGCCGCGGCGGGTCACCTTGGGCACGGGGCAGCCGAAGTTGAGGTCGATGTGGTCGGCCAGGTCCTCCTCGGCGATCATGCGGGCCGCGCGGCCCACGGTCGCCGGGTCCACACCGTAGAGCTGGAGGGAGCGCGGCTTCTCGGCCGCGTCGAAGCGGATCAGCCGCATCGTCTTGTCGTTGCGCTCCACCAGCGCCCTGGTGGTGATCATCTCGCTGACGAACAGGCCGCGCCCGCCGGAGAATTCGCGGCACAGCGTCCGGAAGGGCGCGTTGGTGATCCCGGCCATCGGCGCGAGCACCACGGGCGGGTCCACGGTGTGCGGACCGATCTGCAACGCCCCGGGCAGGGGCGCCGCGGCGGCGGGCGTCGGCGGGGGCTGCGGCCGGCTGGTCATCGGGCGGGGTCCTTCGCGGCGGGCACGGTCAGGGGGACGGCGGTCTCCCATTCTCCCAGCTCCGCCAGGGCCTCCGGGCCCGGGCTCCCGGCCCCGGCCCCACGGCCCGCGCGGACGCCCGCCAGATCCCCCAGCCGCTCCAGGCGCTCGCGCGTCTCCTCGTCGTCCGGGAAGTAGGCGATCAGCCGGGAGCCGGCCTGGGGGCCGAGCCACAGCCGGGCCGCGTTCACGTGCAGCAGGCCCACGTCCTCGTTGCGGAACCGCTTGACCTTCAGGACCGGCGCGCGGGCCACCTCGTGCCGCTCCCACAGCGCGCGGAACTCCTCCGACTCCCGCTGCATCCGCCGCACCATGTGCCGCCAGGCCGGCTCGGCCAGGTGCTCGGCCATGGCGGCGCGGAAGTTGGCCGCCATCATCCGCAGCGTCTCCTCGCGGTCCACGACGCCGCGCTCCCAGCCCTCGTGGGTGAAGGCGAGCAGCATGCAGTTGCGGTCCTCCGGGGGCAGGGCGTCGAGGTCGCACAGCAGCCGCCCGTAGGTGCGGTTGTAGGCGAGGATGTCGTAGCGGGCGTTCTGCACGCAGGCCGGGACGGGTTCGAGCTGCCGCAGCATGGCGTGGAGCACGGGCGGCACGCCCGTGGACTCGGCGCCGGGGGCGGGGTCGGTGGCCCCGGCCAGGACGAAGAGGTGGGCGCGCTCGTGCGCGTCGAACAGCAGGGCGCGGGCGATGGCGTCCAGCACCCCGGCCGAGACCTGGATGTTCCGGGCCTGCTCCAGCCACGTGTACCAGGTGACGCCCACGTTGGCGAGCTGCGCGACCTCCTCGCGGCGCAGGCCGGGCGTGCGGCGGCGCCGGCCGCGGGCCAGGCCGACGCGCTCGGGCGGGATGCGCTCGCGGCGGCTGCGGAGGAAGGCGGCGAGCTCGCCGCGGCGGCTGCACGCGCCCATGTCGTCGGCCGTGGTCATGGGTCCAGGATGCCACCGGCCCGCAGGGTATTGCCGGGTACCGCTTCTACCAGGATAAGGACACTCTGGTACCAGGCTCCGGCGGGCGGGACGCTCGATGGCGTGACCGAATCGTTGATACGCACGTCCCCGACGGGGACGCCCCCCGCCGCGCCGCCCGGGGCGGCGGGCCTCGGCGCGCTCGGCCTGTGCACGGTGCTGATCGGCAGCGCGCTCCCCCAGCTCGACTTCTTCATCGTCAACGTCGCCCTCTCCTCGGTGGGCCGGGACCTGGACGCGAGCCCGGCGCTGCTGGAGCTGGTGGTGGCCGGGTACAGCGTGGCCTACGCCGTGCTGCTGGTGCTCGGCGGCCGGCTGGGCGACACCTACGGCCGCCGCCGGCTGTTCCTGACGGGGCTCGCGGCGTTCGGCCTGACCTCGCTGGCCTGCGGCCTGGCGCCGGACGCGTGGACGCTGATCGCCGCGCGGGTGGGGCAGGGCGCTGCCTCGGCGCTGATGGTGCCGCAGGTGCTGGCCATCATCCAGGCCACCACGACCGGGCAGCGCAGGGCCCGCGCCATCGGCATGTACGCGGCCGTGGCGGGCCTGGCGATGGTGGCCGGGCAGATCCTCGGCGGCCTGCTGACGGCGGCCGACCTGGCGGGCTCCGGCTGGCGGTCGGTGTTCCTGCTGAACATCCCGGTGGTGCTGGCCGGGCTGGTCCTGGTGTGGCGGGTGCTGCCGGAGAGCAGGGCCGAGCGCCCGGCCCCGGTCGACCTGCCCGGCACCGCGCTGCTGGCGGCGGCACTGACCACGCTGCTGGTGCCGCTGACCGAGGGCCGCGCCGCCGGGTGGCCGGCCTGGTCCTGGGTGCTGCTGGCGCTCTTCCCGGTGGCGGCGCTGGCCTTCGTGGCGGTGGAGCGGCGGGCGGAACGCTCGGGCTCCACCGTCCCGCTGGTGCCGCCCTCGCTGCTGCGGACGGCGGGTATGCGGCGGGCGATGCCGCCGATGATGCTGTGCATCGGGGGCTTCGGCGGGTTCATGTTCGTCGTTGCCCTGACCTTCCAGGAGGGATTGCGCTTCGGGCCGGTGCGGGCCGGGACCGCGCTGGTGCCCTACGCCCTGGCGTTCTTCGCGGCCTCGCTGGCCGGGCCCCGGCTGGCCGCCCGCTTCGGGCCGCGGCTGGTGACCACGGGCGGCCTGGTCCAGGCGGTGGGCGTGGTGGCGCTGGTGGCGGCCGTGCTGCGGGGCTGGCCGGACCTGGGCTTCCTGGACCTGGCGCCGGGCCTGGCGGTGGCCGGCTTCGGGCAGGGTCTGCAACTGCCGCTGCTGATGCGGCTGGTGCTGGCCGACATCCCGCCGGAGCAGGCGGGCGTGGGCGGCGGGGCGATGGCCACGGCCCAGCAGTCCGCCATCGCGCTGGGCGTGGCCCTGCTGGGCGCGCTCTTCCTGGCCCTGGCCGACTCCCCCGGCGCGATGCGCGAGGCCCTGGCGATCACCCTGACCGTCCAGCTCGCGGCGGTCGCGGTGACCACCGCCCTCAGCCTGCGCCTGGGCGGCGGGCGCACGGGCTGACGTTGCGGGCCGAACGCACGGCCTGACGTTGCGGGCGAGGGCCCGTCCCCGGCCGGGGGCGGGCCCTCGTCGCGGGACCGGTGCGGCTCAGCAGCCGATCAGGCGGGAGGCCAGGTAGGACTCGATCTGGTCCAGGGAGACGCGCTCCTGCTTCATCGAGTCGCGCTCGCGGACGGTGACCGCGTTGTCGTCCAGGGTCTCGAAGTCGACCGTCACGCAGTACGGCGTGCCGATCTCGTCCTGGCGGCGGTAGCGGCGGCCGATGGCGCCCGCGTCGTCGAACTCGATGTTCCAGTGGCGGCGCAGGGCCGTGGCCAGGCCGCGGGCCTTCGGAGAGAGCTGCGGGTTGCGGGACAGCGGCAGGACGCCGACCTTGACCGGGGCCAGGCGCGGGTCGAAGCCGAGGACCGCGCGCTTCTCCAGCTTGCCCTTGGCGTTGGGCGCCTCGTCCTCGCGGTAGGCGTCCAGGAGGAACGCCAGCATGGTGCGGCCCACGCCCGCGGCCGGCTCGATGACGTAGGGGGTCCAGCGCTCGCCGGCCTCCTGGTCGAAGTAGCTCAGGTCCTGGCCGGAGGCCTTGGAGTGGGCGTTGAGGTCGTAGTCGGTGCGGTTGGCCACGCCCTCCAGCTCGCCGAACTCGCTGCCCGCGAAGTTGAAGCGGTACTCGATGTCCGCGGTGCGCTTGGAGTAGTGGGAGAGCTTCTCCTTGGGGTGCTCGTACCAGCGCATGTTCTCCTCGGACAGGCCGAGGTCGCGGTACCAGTTCCAGCGCTGCTCCATCCAGTACCCGTGCCACTGCTCGTCCTCGCCGGGCTTGACGAAGAACTCCATCTCCATCTGCTCGAACTCGCGGGTGCGGAAGATGAAGTTGCCCGGGGTGATCTCGTTCCGGAAGGACTTGCCCATCTGCGCGATGCCGAAGGGCGGCTTGCGGCGCGAGGTCTGCTGCACGGCGGCGAAGTTGGTGAAGATGCCCTGGGCCGTCTCGGGGCGCAGGTAGGCGATGGACGCGGAGTCCTGGGCCGGGCCGAGGTGGGTGGAGAGCAGGCCGGAGAACTGCTTGGGCTCGGTGAAGCCGCCCTTGTTGCCGCAGTTGGGGCAGTTGATGTCGGCCAGGCCGGAGGCGGGGGCGTGGCCGTGCTTGGCCTCGTACGCCTCCTCCAGGTGGTCGGCGCGGAAACGCTTGTGGCAGGAGGTGCACTCGGTGAGCGGGTCGGTGAAGGTGGCCACGTGGCCGGACGCCTCCCACACCTCGGTGGCCAGGATGACGGAGGAGTCGATCCCGACGACGTCGTCGCGCGAGGTGACCATGGCGCGCCACCACTGGCGCTTGATGTTCTCCTTCAGCTCCACGCCCAGGGGTCCGTAGTCCCAGGCGGCTCGCTGCCCGCCGTAGATCTCGCTGCTGGGGTAGACGAAGCCACGGCGCTTGCAGAGGCTGACGATAGTGTCGATCTTGTCGGCGGCCACGGTGCTCTCTTCGGGACGAAGGACGAGATGGAAGTCCCTGAAGGTTACCGGCGGACGAGGGGGCGGCAGCAAATCGGTTGAGGGGCGGCGCCCGGGCCCAGGTGTGCCCCGGCGCGCTCTCCCCGCCGAACCGCTCCCGGGGTGCGCGGCGCGGCCTCCGGTCACATCATGATGACAATGAAGTTGACGAATTTGACAACGGTTTCCAATTAGAGTGAATATGGCTGTCATGACCACGAGACGCCGCTCCCGCTCCCGAATACCCGTCCTCGCCGCCTGCGCGGCCACCGCCCTGGGCATGACCGCCCTGGCCGGCTGCGGCACAGGCGACGACGGGAGCGGGGACGGGCGTCTGGACGTGGTCGCCTCCTTCTACCCCCTGGAGTTCCTGGCCGAGCGGATCGGCGGCGAGCACGTCGGCGTCACCGGCCTCACCGAGCCGGGCACCGAGCCCCACGACCTCGACATCAGCCCCCGGCAGACAGTCGAGCTGAGCGAGGCGGGGCTCGTGCTGTACCTGGAGGGCTTCCAGCCGGCCGTGGACGAGGCCGTGGAGCAGTCCGGGGCCGAGCACGTCGCGGAGGCGGGGTCGTTCACCACCCTCCGCGAGGACGGGGGCCACGAGGAGGAGCACGCCGAGGAGGGCGAGGCCGGGCACGAGGGCCACGACCACGACCACGGCGGCACCGACCCGCACGTCTGGCTCGACCCCGTCCGCTACGCCGAGATCGCCGAGGGCGTCGGCGCCGCGCTGGCCGAGGCCGACCCGGACAACGCCGCCGCCTACGAGCGCAACGCCCAGACCCTGGCCGGGGAACTGACCGCGCTGGACCAGGAGTTCGCGGAGGGCCTGGCCGCCACCGAGACCGAGACCTTCATCACCACGCACGCCGCCTTCGGCTACCTCGCCGAGCGCTACGGCCTGCACGAGGAGGCCATCACCGGCCTCGACCCCGAGTCCGAGCCCAGCGCCGAGCGGATGCGCGAGCTCCAGGACGTGGCCCGCGAGGACCGCGTGACCACCGTCTTCTTCGAGACCCTGGTCAGCGACGAGACCGCCCGCACCCTGGCCGGCGACCTGGGCCTGCGCACGGCCGTGCTCGACCCCGTCGAGGGAATCACCGAGGACTCCCCCGGCGCTGACTACTTCGAGGTCATGCGCGCCAACCTGGCCGCGCTCCGCGAGGCCCTCGGCGCGGAGTGACAGCGAGCGAGTGACAAGTGACCGAGTGACAGCGAGGAAGCGTCCCATGCAGCAGGAGCCGCACGAAGCGCAGCCGCCCGGCGAGGCGGCCACGCCCCTGATCGCCCTGCGCGGCGTGCGGGCCTCGCTCGGGGGGCGACCCGTCCTGCACGGCATCGACCTGAGCGTCGGCCCCGGCGAGGTCGTCGCGCTGCTCGGGGCGAACGGCTCCGGCAAGTCGACGGCCGTGCGCGCCGCCGTCGGCCAGGTGCCGCTGGCGGGCGGCGATCTTGACCTCTTCGGAACACCCGTGCGCCGCTTCCGCGACTGGGCCCGGCTCGGCTACGTCCCCCAGCGCTCCACCGCCGCCTCCGGCGTCCCCGCCACCGTCCGCGAGGTCGTCGCCTCCGGCCGCCTGGCCCGCCGCCGCCTGCTGCCGCTGCGCCGCGCCGACCGCGAGGCCGTGCACCGCGCCCTGGACCTGGTCGGCCTGGCCGACCGCGCCGGGGACTCCGCCGGGGCCCTCTCCGGCGGCCAGCACCAGCGCGTGCTCATCGCCCGCGCCCTGACCTCCGACCCCGAGGCGCTGGTCATGGACGAGCCGCTGGCCGGCGTCGACCTGGCCAGCCAGCGCCTGCTGGCCGAAACGCTGCGGGCCCTGGCCGCGCGCGGCACGGGCGTTCTCCTGGTGCTGCACGAACTCGGCCCGCTGCGGCCGTTGATCGACCGGGCCGTGGTCCTCTCCGGCGGCCGGGTGGAACGCACGGTGGAACGCCCGGAGCTGGCCGCGGGCGAGGACGAGCACCACCCCTGCCACCCCGCCGACGAGGCCGAGCCCGCCGCCGGGTACCCGCTCAGGACGGGGATTCTGTGATGCTCGAACTCCTCGACTACCCCTTCATGCAGCGGGCCCTCCAGGCCGCGCTGCTCATCGGCGTCGCCGCCCCGGCCGTCGGCATCTACCTCGTGCAGCGCCGCCAGGCCCTCATGGGCGACGGCATCGGCCACGTCGCGCTGACCGGCGTGGCGCTGGGCTTCCTGCTGTCCACCAGCCCCGTGTGGACGGCCGTCGTGGTCTCCGCCGCCGGGGCCGTCCTGATGGAGCTGCTGCGCTCCTCGGGGCGGGCGCGCGGGGACATCGCGCTGGCGATGCTCTTCTACGGCGGCATGGCCGGCGGCGTCATGATCATCAACCTCGCGCCGGGCGGCTCCACGGCCAACCTCACCTCCTACCTGTGGGGTTCGGTCACCACCGTCTCGCCCGAGGACATCACCGCTATCACGGTGCTCTCGGCGTTCGTCCTGCTGGTCAGCCTCGGGCTGCGGCGGCAGCTCTTCGCGGTCTGCCAGGACGAGGAGTTCGCGCGGGTCACCGGGCTGCCGGTGCGTGCCCTCAACCTCCTGCTGGCCATCACCGCCGCCGCGACCGTGACCGTGGCCATGCGGGTCGTCGGGCTGCTGCTGGTCAGCGCCCTCATGGTGATCCCGGTCGTGGCCGCCCAGCAGGCCACGCGCGGCTTCGCCGCCACCCTGGGCCTGTCCATCGCCATCGGCGTCGCCGTCTCGCTGGCCGGGACGACCACGTCCTACTACGCGGACGTGCCGCCCGGGGCCACGATCGTCCTGTACGCGCTGGGCGTGTTCCTGCTGGTCTCGGTGCTGGCCCTGCCCCTGGCCAGGCGCCGGGCCCGCGCCGCCGAGGCCCCCGAGCCCGCCCCGGCACCGGCCGGCGCCCGTCCGTGACCGGAGGGCGAGGGGCTACCCTGGCCGGGGCGGGGACGACGCCATAACGCCAAGGAGGCCACAGTGGGGACGGTTCAGCCGCCGGTGCGCGGCAGGTCCACCCGGCAGCGCGCCGCGGTCGCGGCGGCCCTCGCGGAGGTCGAGGAGTTCCGCAGTGCCCAGGAGCTGCACGACATGCTCAAGCACCGGGGTGACTCGGTCGGCCTGACGACCGTCTACCGCACGCTCCAGTCCCTGGCCGACGCGGGCGAGGTCGACGTCCTGCGCACCAGCGACGGCGAGGCGGTCTACCGCCGCTGCAGCACGGACGACCACCACCACCACCTCGTCTGCCGCACCTGCGGCAAGGCCGTCGAGGTCGAGGGCCCGGCCGTCGAAACCTGGGCCGAAACGATCGCCCGCGACCACGGCTTCGTGGACGTGGCCCACACGGTGGAGATCTTCGGCACCTGCGGCGACTGCGCGAACAGCGACCCGGCGGAGGACTGAGGCGCCCTGATCGCGGGCGGGGCCGTCACGCGGCCCCGGCGCCCTCGGCCGTCGGCGGCCGGCGCCCGGCCATACGCCGCGCGCCGCGCAGCCGGTAGCCGCCCCATCCCGCGGCGCCACCGCCCGCGAGCGTCAGCAGAACGCCGGTGGCGACGACGTTCCCGGAGTGGGCGATCCACCAGCCGTTCACCGGGAGGCGCGAGGCGGTCACGCGCCCGGGGTCGCGCTGCCCGTCGTGCGGAACGAAGCGCAGATCGGTGTGCTGGCGCCTGTGGGGCGGCCCCATGCTCTCGCGGTGGGCCCGCAGCGCGTCGTACTCCGCCTGCCGCTCGGCCTCGTCGTTGGCGCGGGCCTGCTCGGGGCTCTCGCCCGAGCAGTGCCACACGACGCCGCTCCTGGTGGTGACCGAGGAGCAGCTGATGCGGCCGAAGGTCCGCGTCTCCAGTCCGGGCGCCCCCGTGCCGACCGCGATCGTTGCCGCCCCCAGAACGAGCAGCAGCAGGCCGGCCACCACCAGGCCACACCCGGCGACGAATCCCCGAACCCTCACCGCGCCCCCTCTCACGCCCTCCAGCGACAGGGGGCCGGACCACACGGAGCGCCCCGCGGCCCCCCGGCCACCGTAAGCCAACACGCCCGCGTCAACGGCCGTGCCGGGTGCGGAACTCGGAATGCGGGGCGCCGGGTACGGTGCCGGGCCGGTCGGCGCCGGAGCAGCCGGCGTTGCCGTCCAGTGCGGTGCGGCCCAGTGCTGGCCTGCACGGCCCCCTCCCACTCCGCCGCCCGGTTCACCTCTCGATGACGGTGCCCCGAGGGAACTTTCGGTGTCCTGCCGTAATCCCTCTCAGACCCTGCCGGCCGACCGCCGCCGTCTGCGGACGGCCCAGGCCACCGTGCCCAGTCCCCCCGCGATGGCCAGGCCCAGCAGGCCGATCCACGGCCAGGAGCCCGAGTCCCCCTCCCCCGTGCCCGCCTGGGGCAGGGGGCTCCCGGACGGCTCCGCGTCCGGGCTCTCCGGCCGGGGCGCCGGAGTCGCCGGCGGGTCGAGCCCCGCCTCGTAGTCCGCGAACAGCGGGCTGACATCCGGTTCCCCCGGGTCCCCCTCGCCGTCCAGAATGACCCGGTCCGGCCGGACCATGCCGTAGCCGGTCTCATCGTCCCGCTCCGCGCCGTCCGGCCGCTCGGCCGTCTCCAACAGCGCCCGCAGCACCTGATTCTTCGTCCACTCCGGATGCGCGGACCACACGAGCGCGGCCGAGGCGGAGACGAGGGCGCTGGCGGCGCTCGTACCGCCAGCGCCGGGGCAGATGGCTTGCTCCACGCCTTGGCAATAGGACGGGATGGCGCTGCCGGGGCCAGCCAGGGCCACGGTGGAGCCCACGTTGGAGAAATCGAGGCGCCGAGCATCCTGACCGACTGCGGCAACGCCCACAACGCCCGGTCGGTCGGCCGGGTACGGCACGTCATCGACCGTGCTGTCGTTGCCCACCGCCGCAACGATGAGCACGCCCTGACGCGTAGCCTCGGCAACGGCGGCGTCCGTCTCCGGGCTGTACGCCGGGGCGAACCCGGGTCCCACGGAGATGTTGATGACCCTCGCGCCCTGCTCGACGGCGTACTGGATGCCCTGAGCGACCCGCTGTTGACCGCCGAAGGAGACCGTTTGCTCGTCGTTCATCACCCGGACGGGCAGGATGGAAGCCTCGGGCGCCAGCCCCTGGATGCCGTCGCCTGACCCGGTGCCCGCGATCAGGCCGGCCATCGTCGTTCCGTGGCCTGAATTGTCGACGTGTGCCCCGCGCTCACCCGCCGTGAAATCCGCGCCTCCCTGCACCTGCCCGTCGAGCTCGGGCCGGGACGCGTCCACGCCGCTGTCGATGACGGCGACGGTCACCCCCTCGCCCCGGGTCTCCTGCCAGATCTCCTCGGCCCGGAGCGTATCGAGGTACCAGGGCTGGCCCGCGACGGCGGCAGTAGCGCCAGGCATTGCCAGTCCCAGCCAGCCAAGCGCGCAGGCCAGCACAACGGCCAGCACCCGGGCAGCCGACCGCGCCGGACGCCTTGTTGGATCAGTCATTCCGCTCCCCGCTGCGGCCCGTCTCATCCCCGGCCCGCTTCCGCCGACGCCGGGAGCGGCCCGCCCCTCCCCGCGCACCCTCCGGGCGCGGCTCCAGGACAGCGCGCCCGAACTGGCCACCCCCAGCAGCGGAACCGACACGCTCCACCGGCGGCCGTGCCTGTCCCTGACGGGGCAGCAGCGTACCCGGCCCCTGCGGCGAACCCACCGCCCGCCCCAACGGGGCGGCGGAACCCTCCTGACGGCCGGGCGCCGGGCTCGCCGGGACGCTGGGCGTCCCGCCGCCGATCACCACGCCACGCGGCAGGACATGCTCCGGCCCCCGCGGCACGGGCCGCCCACCCGACACCGGCGGCGCCGCCTGCACCGCCGGGGACGGCCCGCCCACCCGCAAGGGCCCCCCGGCCAGCGGCGGCCTGCCCACCGGCGCGCTCCCACCCACAGCACCAGCAGGCGGACGCACCGAACCAGCAGCCGTCGCATCGTGAAGAGCCTGCGGACCCACAAAGGCCCTGCTCGGCGGCCCGGCAGGACCGCCCGCCGGGGAGACAGGCAGCGGCCCCCGCGGCGGGACCGGCGAAGGCCCACGCCCGAACGTTCCCGGCCCGCCCCGCCTTCCGCCCACCGGCGGCCCGGACACCGACGGCACACCAGGAAGCCCCACGGGAAAGCCCGGCCCCGAAGGCACCCTCGTCCCGGCCGGGGCGGACTCCCCCGTCGCGCGCGGCGGGGCAACGGTCTCCGGCGGCGCAACCGAATCGAGCGAGGTTTGCACCAAGTGGTCGGGCCGAGGGACGACCGGCGGCGCAAAGGAGTCGGCGGGCACCGTCATGTCGACCCCGCGTCCGGTTTCGTCTACCGCCGAAAACGGCGGTGGCGCGACGGCACTCCCGTTGACCCGGCCCTCGCCTGCCGAGCCCACCGGCGACGCCGGGCCGCCGGCCGTGCCGTCAGGCATCACCGACCTTTGGTCGGGGGGCACTTCGACCGGCTGGAAGTTGGGCTCCTCCGCCGTCTCCAGGCGTTCGGCCGCCGCGTTGTAGTTCGAGGACAGCCGCTCCAGGACACGGATCGCCTCCTGGCGGGCGTAGCCGTTTGCGTCCTCAGTGACGACCTCGGTGAGGGCCTCTCCGAGGGAGCCGCGCAGCTCGGGGAGCTGTCCCGGCGGGGGCATCGTGCGCTGCGCCTCCGCGAGGGCCTGGCCGGCCTGCTGGAGTCCTTGGACGACGGCGGCGCCGTAGTTGCGCAGCCGCGCGGACTCCTCCCGGAAATGGCGCGCCCAGCCCCGGAAGCCCTCGGCCGACTCGCCCTCCCACTCCACGGCCATCAAGCGCGCATGCACCTCACGTCCCGTCTCGGCCAGCAACGGCAGCAGCCCGGCGATCAACTCCCCCTGGTGAAGCGCCCAGTCGGGGCGGCCGGAGGCGACCAGGGCCGAGAGCTGTTCGTGCGTCATCCCCTCGAACTCGCTCATCCCTCACCCCTCCGGGGCATGTGACCGGGCAGGATGGGCCCCACCGCGGGCGGAAGGGCGTACAACTCCTCGAAAGGAGTCATGATCTCGCTCAGGCGGCGACGCTGACTCGAAAGCCTCCCTGGTTCGCGACAGCCGGGTCCGCAAGTCGCTCAACGCCAGGTCCGAGACGACCAAGTCCGGCCGCGAGCCGGGCGTATTCCGATCGTTCGTCACCGCGCCCCTCCCCTCCCGAACCACCGACACCCCCCGGGAATCCCCGCCATCCTACGACGCCGGTCACTCACCGGTGCAAGGTGTTACGGTCCGCACCGACGCGTACGGTCACTCACCGTGCAAAGGAGCCCCCTTGCTACGGTAAGCAAACGCACATACGTCAACGGCCATGCAGGGTGGGGAACAAGAGCGCTCGACGCGGAGTGCGCCGTCCGCGCGGGTGGAAGGGGGAGGGGATGGCGGAGCAGCCTGATCTCGCGGTCAGTGCCAGGGAGTTGGAGCCGGTGCGAACGGCCGCGAGCGCGCTGTACGAGGACCTGACGGCGCGGGGGCCTGCCGCCGTGCCGGAAACGCAGGCGGCGGCCGGCGACTTCGACCAGGTGCAGCTGAAGGCGGGCTGGGCGCTGGCCGAGCTGGCGCGGGGCTGGCAGCGCCAGTGCGCCGAGCTCCAGCGGGACACGGCCCGGATCTCCGGCCACCTCGATGGCACGGTACGGACCTTCGCGGATA
Organism: Streptomyces boetiae; assembly: GCF_031845405.1. Lineage (NCBI taxonomy): Bacteria > Bacillati > Actinomycetota > Actinomycetes > Kitasatosporales > Streptomycetaceae > Streptomyces > Streptomyces boetiae. The sequence continues at coordinate 32,095 of NZ_JAVREN010000024.1, read as the reverse complement.
CGGAGAGCGCGATCAGCTCCTCAGTCCTGCGGATCGCCGAGGGCCCGGCCGGGGCGGACGGCATCGAGGCGAACCAGGATGTGCTGCGCCTGTTCGGCCTGGCCGGGAACGGCGAGGGCAGCGGAGGCGGCGCCGGCGGGGGTGGCCACTGATGTCCGGGCCCATCGCCTTCCGGCAGCTCAGTTCCCTGCGGCTGGGCTCCCTGGAGGAGGCGGTGCGGCAGTGGGCCCAGGTGCGGGACTCCTTCGAGGACATGGCCGGCCGGGCCCAGCGCGACATGGTGGGCGCGGCGGAGGGCGCCGAGTGGCGCGGGGAGAACGCGAGCGTTACCCGGCCGTTCATCGCCACGACATCCCGAAAGTACCGTTTCGGGTTCGAGCAGGCGCGCGCGATCCACTCCCTGCTCCAGGACCTGTGGTCGACGCTGAGGGAGAGCCGCGGCGCGCTGGAGAGCGTGGTCGCCGAGGCCGGGGGCCGCCGGGTGCGGGTGGACGCGGAGGGCGTGGCCCGCACGATGGACCCGCCGCACCAGAGCCTGGCCGAGGCGTCGGGTGCCGTGGGCGGCGCTGTGGTGGGCCTGGGCAACTACGGTGAGCTGACGCCGGAGCAGATCGACGCCCTGGGGGCCACGGAGAACGGCATCCGGCGCGCCCTGGAGACCGCGACCGAGGCGCACGAGGTGGCCGTCCGCGCCCTGCGCGAGATCATCGCGACCGATCGGGGCTCGTTCAGCGACACCGCCTACAACGACGGCGACGACCCGCAGCGCGTCCAGACCCTCGCGGATGCCGAGACTTTCGCCCGCCTGGCAGGTGGCGAGGGGCAGGTCACCGCCGCGAACGCCGCGGCCATGCGCGACCTGCTCATCGAGCACGGTGACGACCCGCTGTTCGCGCAGGCCGTCATCGACTCCCTGGGCATGGAGGAGTTCCTGCGCCTCTCGCAGCGCGTCGACGACAGCGCCACGAGGCTGGACAGCGCCGACGTCCCGGTGGGCGACCTTCAGAACCGGCTCGGCACGGCGTTCTCCACGGCCATGCAGCCGCCGGACCACCTCGCCTCCGAGCCGCACGGCTCCCAGGCGTGGAACGCCTGGCTCCGGACGGGCGAGGGCCACCGCTACCAGGAGCGGCTGGAGGATCTGCGGGAGGCGGGCACACGGCAGCTCCACTGGCAGGCCATGCCCTTCGGGCTGCCGGACGTCGGCGACGAGCGGATCGGCTACGACGTGGCCCTCGACCTCCTCGACCGTGCGGAAGGGGACCTCGACGGTCATCTCTTCACCGACGTGCTGGACGGCATGATCGAGCAGGAGCGGGACAACCCGATGGCGTGGGCGGGCAACCGCTACACCGGCGAGGAGGGTGAGGGCGGCCTCGACCCGCGCAACGACCCCGTGGACCGGCTCCTGGGCCTGGGCGCCGAGCGCAGCCCGGACGCGGTGACGGCCTGGTTCGACCCCGGTCCCGAGGGGGACACCAGCCGCCTCGACTACTTTCTCGGCGGAGACCCGGCGGAGGGCGAGGAGGGAGGCCGCCGCGCCGTACGCCTGGGCGATCCCCAGGACTTCGCGGCGATGTTCGAGGGCCAGTTCCCCCAGTCGCCGGGCCTGGTGGCGGCCGTGGAGGTCGCCGCGACGGGCGTCCTCCCCGGCGATCCCGTCTGGCCCGACGACCAGCACTCCCAGGCCAACCGGAACATCGCCGAACACGTCTGGAACTCCTTCGCCGCCGACCGCCCGCGGGTCGCCGACAACGGAGGCCAATTCGCCCCGATGCTCGGCCACATCGGCGCGGAGTACATCGCGGACCTTCAGAACGCGGTCAACGGCAGCTCGGACGGTGTCGCCGTCACCGATCCCGAGGTGGCCCTCGACATCGAGCACAGCGGCTCGCTGCTGTGGGATCTGGGACAGAACCAGGAGGCGTACGAGCGGCTGACGGCGGCGAATGTGTCGCAGCTCTTCGGTGCGGCGGAGATCGCGGCCAACGGTGACTACTCGGACGACGCCTTCCGCAACGACGCGCTGGAGAGCGTCGTGTTCCGCGGCGGCCAGGTCGCGGGCATCCTGTCGGACGCTCATGCCACGGCGCTGTACACGGACCGGATCGAGGCCGACGCCGCGCACAACGCGCGCGTGGACGAGATCGCGATGTGGGTGGACCGCGGCCTGAACACGGCCATCTACGCCGGCATGGGCGGCCCAGCGCCTGGAACGGCGTCACTGATGGACGCGCTGGAATCGGACGTGGTCGATGCCGTCCGGGACATGTACCACGAGGACAACTCGGCCGCCGCACAGGAAGACTCGGAGAACCAGTTCGGCCGGGCCCGGACGCGCTATCAGGAGATCGCATGGGAGGCCGTTTCCTCCGCCTTTTCCCGGGCTGAACACCGCCCGGACGATATCGAGGCCATCAGCCAGAGTCTTGTCGACCGGGCCGGCGATGGCTACGACGGCGGCACGACACGGAACTTCTCAGCGCCCTAGGAAGCTCGGAGTGATCGATGAAGAAAAGGTTCGCAGACGCCTGGCTGCTCGTTCCCATACTGGTTCTGGCGTCGGCCTGTTCAGGGGGAGAACCCTCCTCGGAGGAGGAGCGATCGTACGAAATCCCCGACGCGCTCTGCGGCGTAGAAATCGACAGGGACCTGTTCGATCCGCTGTTTCCCCCGGGCGAAGCGATCGAGGAGGACGGCGAATTCCTGGATGCGGCAGGAGACGGCAGCTTCGACCCCGCACTAGGCTGTCATGTGTGGGTCGATGAGATCAGCGCAGTCGCTGTTACTGCTGAGAGGACGAGATCCGAAGGAGTGGCGGCGGTCATCGAGGAGCTCAACTGGGAAGGCGGATCCGAGGGCTCGGAATCCCTTCCGGACGGCCCGTTTGAGGCTCAAGTGTGGAGCGACCGGGCCATCGCGTACGTTCCCTGCCCCGGGGACCTCCCGGACTACGTCGGCTTCGGGGTAGCGATCGACACCACCGGCCAGGAAGAGGATCACAGCGAAACCCTCGCGCAGGTGATCGGGCCCTACACCGAAGCCTTCCTGGCCCACATGGAGCCCGGCGCCTGCCCCGGCACGTGATGCGGCCGGTGGGCGCGGCCGAGGGCTGAAACCCGCGTGAAGGCGCGTTGAAAGCGGGCCGCCGCACAGTGGGGCCCATGACGACGACAACATCGCGTGAACTCGCCATCGAAACCCGGGGGCTGCGGAAGGCGTACGGCGGGAAGGCCGTGCTCGGCGGGGTGGATCTGGCCGTTCCGCAGGGGTCGGTGTACGCCCTGCTCGGGCCGAACGGGGCCGGGAAGACCACCGTGGTCAAGATCCTCTCCACGCTGACCTCCGCCGACGGCGGGGAGATACGGGTCGGCGGGCACGACCTCGCCGCCGAGCCGCAGGCCGTGCGGGGGGCGATCGGCGTGACGGGCCAGTTCTCGGCCGTGGACGGGCTGATCACCGGCGAGGAGAACATGCTCCTCATGGCCGACCTGCACCACCTCCCCAAGCAGGAGGGCCGCCGGGCCGCCGCCGCGTTGCTGGAACGCTTCGGGCTGGCCGAGGCCGCGAAGAAGCCGGCCGCCACCTACTCCGGCGGCATGAAGCGCCGCCTGGACATCGCCATGACCCTGGTCGGCGGCCCGCGGATCATCTTCCTCGACGAGCCGACCACCGGCCTGGACCCGCGCAGCCGCCACACCATGTGGGGCGTCATCCGCGAGCTGGTCTCCGGCGGGGTCACCGTCTTCCTCACCACCCAGTACCTGGAGGAGGCCGACGAGCTGGCCGACCGCATCGCCGTGCTCAACGACGGCCGGATCGCCGCCGAGGGCAGCGCGGAGGAGCTGAAGCGGCTCATCCCGGGCGGGCACGTGCGGCTGCGGTTCTCCGACCCGGACGCGTACCGGGCCGCCGCCACGGCGCTGCGCGAGGTCAGCCGGGACGACGAGGCGCTGGCGTTGCAGATCCCCAGCGACGGCACCCAGCGCGAGCTGCGCTCCATCCTCGACTGGCTCGACTCGACCGGCGTCGAGGCCGACGAACTGACCGTGCACACCCCCGACCTGGATGACGTGTTCTTCGCCCTGACCGGCGGCACCGACAAGACCGAGGAGACCGTCCGATGAGCACCCTCGCCCTCGCCGTGCGCGACTCCTCCACGATGCTGCGCCGCAACCTGCTGCACGCCCGCCGCTACCCCTCCCTCACCCTCAACCTGCTGCTGACGCCGATCGTCCTGCTGCTGCTGTTCGTCTACGTCTTCGGCGACGTGATGAGCGCCGGCATCGGCGGCGGGGGCGCGGACCGTTCCGACTACATCGCCTACATCGTTCCGGGCATCCTGATGATGACCATCGGCGGCACGGTCGTCGGGGCCGCGGTGTCCGTGTCGATGGACATGAGCGAGGGCATCATCGCCCGCTTCCGCACGATGGCGATCCACCGCGGCTCGGTGATCATCGGGCACGTCCTGGGCAGCGTGCTCCAGTCGATGGCCAGCGTGGTCCTCGTCGGCGCGGTGGCCGTGGCCATCGGCTTCCGCTCCGCCGACGCCACACCCCTGGAGTGGCTGGCGGCCTTCGGGCTGGTGGCGCTGGTCGCCCTGGCGCTGACCTGGATCGCGGTCGCGATGGGCCTGGCCGGCCCGAACGCCGAGGCGGCCAGCAACAACGCCATGCCGCTGATCGTCCTGCCCCTGATCTCCAGCGCCTTCGTCCCGGTGGACGCGATGCCGGGCTGGTTCCGGCCGGTGGCCGAGTACCAGCCGTTCACCCCGGCCATCGAGACCCTGCGCGGCCTGCTGCTGGGCAGCGAGATCGGCAACGACGGGTGGATCGCGGTGGCGTGGTGCCTGGTCCTGGCCGCGCTCGGCTACCGCTGGGCCACGGCCCTGTTCAACCGCGACCCGAGGTGAGCGCGCGGGCCGCGTCCCGCAGCTCGTCCCGCTCCAGGGCGGCGTACTCCGACACCGCGTCGGCGTACGCCGCCCGGTCGGCGTCCTCGGCCGCCCGCCGGGCGCGCTCCGCCGACATGGTGGGCTGGAACTCCCGCAGGACGTGCAGCCGTTCGGCCAGCGCGAGCATCCGCACTGCGGAGGCGTCGCCCGACGCGAGTCCGGTGGCGCCCAGCGCGTGCAGCACCGTCCCGATCAGGGGCAACGCCAGGGGCGAGGGGGAATCGGCCAGCAGCACCGGCAGGCGGCGGCGCAGCCGTTCCACAGGCTCCGCGACCAGCGCCAGGCGCCCGGCGTGCGCGTGCGCGGTCACCGCCGCCGCCTGGATCTGCAACGCCCACGGGTCCAGCCACGGGTCGCCGCCACCGTACGCCGAGCCGGCCCCCGCCATCCGCTCGACCGCGTTGCGCCACAGGCCGAGCCCGACCTCCGTCAGCCCCCGGGAGAGCGCGATCTCGGCCCGCGCGCCCAGGTCGGGGCTGTAGACGGCGTCCTCCCGCACGGCGCCCTCGCCCTCGGCCTGCCGCAGCCAGTGCCCGGCCTCCTCCGGGTCGCCGCGCTGGAGGCAGGCCAGGACCAGGCCCCAGCGCAGGCCGAGGTAGTCCTGCTCGTCCCCGATGCGCGGCAGCTCCGCGAGGGCTGCCTTGAGGTGGGCGTACGCGTCCTGGCCGCGCGCCGTCTTCAGGCACAGCTCGCTCAGCCGGGCGTGGCCCATCAGCAGCATGGTCGGGTTCGCGGCCGGGCCGAGGGCGGTGAGCATCCGGCGGCCCGACGCGAGCGCGGCCTCGATGTCGTGCTCGTACTCCCAGACGTAGCTGGCCGCGCACTCGGCGGTTCCCGCGATCAGCGGCCGTTCGTCCGCGCAGAGTTGACGCAACGCGCCGTAGTCCGGGGGTCTCATCCCGGGGATCGCGGCGATCACGACGGCGATGGCGCGCAGCAGCGTGTCGGGCGGGGCCGGGGGCAGCCGGCGGAGGGTGGCGAGCTGGCGCACGGCGTGCGGGCCCTGGCCGACGAACAGGCCGACCGCGCACACCACCGCGGCGGCGCGGGCGACCTCCACGTACGCCGGTTCGGGCCGGTAGTGGGACAGCGGCGGGCCGGTGTCGGCGGCCAGGGCGGTGAGGCGGTGGTAGTTGACGTCGGTGGACCACAGGGCGGCGAGGACGGCGGTCAGGGCGGCCGTTGCCGGGTGGTCGGCGCGCGCGAGGGCGTGCCGCAGGGCGGTGACGAGGTTGTCCTGCTCGGCGCGGATCAGCAGCCAGGCGCGGCGCGGCTCGACGCCGAAGAGCCAGTCGTGGTGCGCGACGCCGAAGTCCCGCGCCCAGGCGAGGAACCGGGCGGTGGCCGCCTCGTCCTCGCCCGCTTCCGCGCGCCGGGCCGCGCTGAACTCCCGCACGGTCTCCAGCATCCGGAAGCGCACCCCGGAGGGGGTGTCCGCGACGGTGAGCAGCGACTGGCCGGCCAGCGCCTCCAGCAGCGGCAGGGCGTCCTCGCCCAGCACCCGCTCGGCGGCCTCCGCGGAGAAGCCGCCGGGGAAGGCGGACAGGGTGCGCAGCGCGGCCTTCGCGTCCTCGTCCAGGAGGTTCCAGCTCCACTCCACGACGGCGTGCAGCGTGCGGTGGCGCTCGGGAACGTCCCGCGCCCCGCCGCGCAGCAGCGCGAACCGGTCCCCGAGGCGGCGGGCGATCTCCGGCACGGACAGCACCCGCACCCGCGCCGCGGCGAGCTCCACGGCCAGCGGCAGCCCGTCGAGGTGGCGGCACAGCCCGGCCACCGCCTCCGGCGGCAGGTCCACGCCGGGCCGCGCGGCCCGCGCCCGCTGGGCGAACAGCTCGGCGGAGGTGTCCGCGTCCAGCTCGGGCAGGGTGTAGACCGCCTCGGAGCCCAGGCCGAGCGGGGCCCGGCTGGTGGCGAGCACCCGCAGGTCGGCCGTTGCGGAGACCAGGGCGTGCACGAGGGCGGCGGCGCCGCGGACGACCTGTTCGCAGTTGTCCAGCACCAGCAGCGCGGGTCCTGGGCCGAGCGCGGCGCGGATGGCGGCGAGGGGGTCGGCCGGGGCGTGGCCACCGAGGGCGGCGTGCCGTCCCTCGGCGGCGCCGAGCGCGGAGGCCACCTGCGCGGCGACGTCGGCGTCGGCGGTGACGCCCCCGAGGGGCACGAAGTAGACCGCGCGCCGTCCGGCGCGGCGGGCGACGGCGTGCGCGAGGCGGGTCTTGCCGAGCCCGCCGGGCCCCAGGACGGTGACGGCGCGGGAGGTGCGCAGCAACGCCTCCACCGCGGCGAGGTCCTTCTCCCGCCCCAGCAGCGGGTTGGGCTCGTGGAGCACGCCGTGGCGCGCGGCGGGCGCCTGGCCGCCGAGCAGTTCCTGGTGGACGGCCTTGAGCGCGGGTCCGGGGTCGGTGCCGAGGTCGTCGCGCAGCGCGCGGCGGTAGGTCTCGTAGCGGGTCAGCGCCGCGGCCGGTCCGGCGGTGGCGGCCTCGGCGCGCAGCAGCCCGGCCAGGACCTCCTCGTCGCGGGGGTGGGCCGCGGCGGCCTCGGCCAGGGGCCCGGCCGCCTCGCGGTGCCGCCCGAGGCGGGCGAGGGCGAGCGCCCGGGAGCGGGCCAGCGCGCGGGCGGCCGGGGTGCGTTCGGCCCGCAGCGCGGCCACGGGATCGCCGGGGTCGCCGGGGTCCGGGGTGCCCTCCCACAGCGCGAGTCCGGCCTCGGCCTCGGCCAGCGCCCCGGCGTGGTCCCCGGCCCTGGCCCGCTCGGCGCTCGCGGCGGCGTGCAGCGCCAGCGCGGAGCTGTCCACCTGCTCGGGGGCGAGGGCGAGCCGGTACCCGGTCGGGGTGCTCACCAGAACGTCCGGGCCCAGCAGCGCCCGCGCCCGGGAGACGAGCACCTGGAGCGCCTTCCCGGGCCGCTCGGGCAGCTCCTCGGGCCAGAGCCCGGCCACCAGCCGCTCGGTGCTCGCCCCGGTGCGCAGGTCGCTCGCGAGCAGCGCGAGCAGCCCGCGCAGCCGGGGCGCGGTGACCTCCTGTCCGCGGTAGGCGACGCGCGGCAGCAGGGTCAGGTCGGTGGTCACCGGTGCAGGGTAGCCAAGGCACAGCCGGGGCCCGACGGGACAGCCAGGGCCCGGCGGCCCGGCGGTCACTCGCCGGCGGCCACGCCGCTCAGCTCGTTGGGGGTCTCCGGGAGGGCCAGGGTGTCGGTCACCTCGCCGGACTCCAGGTCCACGGCGTGCAGTTCGTTCGCGCCGGGATCGGAGACGTAGGCCACGTGGCCGCGCACGAACAGGGCCGGGCGCGGCTGCTGCCACTCCAGCGGCTCCTGCCACTCCCCGTCGAGCACCGGGATGGTGTTCACGACCTCGGCGCTCTCGGGGTCGATGACGTGGATGTGCCCGTCGTAGCCGAGGACCAGTGCCTCGCCGTGCGGGCCGCGGCCCAGCGAGCGGAAGGTGTAGCTGGTGCCGAGGTCCACGCGGGTGAGGGTGCCGGCCTCGGTGTCGATCAGCGAGACCACCTCCGGGCGCTCCAGCTCGGCGTCGGCGTCCTGCTTGTAGTCGCCCAGCACGACCGGGGACTCCTCGGAGCCGGCCTGGTTGCCGATCCGGCCGTACTCGGTGGGGCTGTCCACCTTGGTGATGACGCCGTCCCGGTAGACGAGGACGCCGTCCTCGCAGCCGATGACGACGGCCTCGCCCTGGGCCGTCGCCTCGCCGTGCACGCCGGGGCAGTCCTCGCTGCGGGCTATCTCCTCGCGGTTCTCGTCCAGGACGAGGATGCCGGAGCGCTCCTCCTCGGTGCCGAGGGTGAGGAGCAGTTCGCCGTTCGACAGCTCGATGGCCACCCCGTGATGGGGGTCGGCGGCGGTGTGGGTCTCGGTCTCGGGCAGCCCGTCGCCGGTGCCGAGGGCGGCCGGGTCGAAGCTGGTGACCTCGCCCGAGCCGTCCGCGAACAGCACGGTCCGCCCGGCGTGCCGCACCACGTGCCCCGGCTCGGCCGCCGCGAACTCGTCCTCCGTCAGCTCGCCGGCCGCGGCGTCCAGCACCCGGAAGCCGGTGGGGGTGGAGACCAGGACGTGCCGGTCGTTCCCGGCCGGGTTGACGCGGTTGAAGCCCTCCAGGGGGATGTTCTCCGCGACCTCGAAGGTCTCGCCGTCGATGACCAGCAGGCCGCCGTCGTAGGTGACGACGAGCGGCTCCGCGACGGTGGCCGCGGCCGGCGAGCCGGAGGCGTCCGCGCCCGGGTCGCGTCCGTCCCCGGACTCGTCCCCGCACGCGCTGAGCGCGGCCAGCGTGGCCGCCGCGGCCGTCAGCGCCGCGGCGCTCCTTCTGTACTGCTTCACTCTGTGCTGCGTCGTTCGGTACCGCATTCGGGTCGTCCCGCTCTCTCTCGGTCGTGCGTGGGGTGGGCGAAGTGGGTGGGGTGGGGGGCGGGCGACGCGGTCGGCGCCGCCCGAAGTCGTCTGCTGTGCACGGCCGTTCAGCCGCTGCCGCTCCCGAGCCCGGCGACGATGGCCTCGGTGTTGGCGCGCATCATCTCCAGGTAAGTGGCGGCCCCCTGGCCGGGCCCGGTGAGGGATTCGGAGTACAGGGAGATGACCTCGGCCTCGACTCCGGCCTCGTCGGCCAGCACGTGGGCCAGCCGGTCCGGCTGCGAGGAGTCCGCGAAGACGGCCGGAACGCCCGCCTCCCGGATCGCCCCGGCCAGCGCCTCCAGGTCCGCGGCGCTCGGCGAGGCGAGCGTCGTTCCGCTGGGGATCACGGCCCCGACGACCTCGAAGCCGTAGCGCTCCGCGAGGTAGCCGAAGACGTGGTGGTTGGTGACCAGGCTGCGCCGCTCGGGCGGGATGGCCTCGAACTCCTCGGTCATCCAGGCGTCCAGCCGCCCGAGCTCGGCGGCGTACTCCTGCGCGTTGGCGCGCACGGCGTCGGCGTCCACGCCGTCCACTGCTGCCACCACACGGTCGGCGATCAGGCCGACGGCCGTGCGCACCCGCGCCGGGTCGGTCCAGAAGTGCGGGTCCAGGTCCCCGCCCTCCTCGGCACCTCCCCCGGTCTCATGGGCCTCCTCCGCGAACGGCAGCGGATCGGCCTCCTCTGCGACGGCGAGGGCCGGGACCCCCGCCTCCTCGGCGGCGCGGACGTTGCGCGCGACGCCCTCCTCCAGCCCCAGGCCGTTGTGGATCAGCAGCCCCGCGTCCTCGATCCGCGCGGCCTGGCGGGCCGAGATGGCGAACGAGTGCGGGTCGGCGCCCGGGCCCATCAGCACGGTGACCTCGGCCTCGTCGCCGACGATGTTCCGGGTCAGGTCCCCGAGGATGTTCGTGGTCACGACGATCCCGGAGGAGCCGGACTGCTGATCGGCGGGCAGCAGCCCGCACCCGGCCGCCAGGGCCAGCGCCAGCACGCACAGCCCGCCGCGCACCCCGTGCTTGCCACGCACCCCGCGCGCCCTGCGCGCGCCCCGGGCCCTCATCGGCCCGTCTCCGTCATCAGGCCGGGCGCGAGGCCCGGTTCGAAGGTGCGGGCCACCCGCAGCCCGTCGTTGTAGTCGATCTCGTACACGCGCCCCGCCTCCGGGTCGTTGACGTAGGCCCGGCTGGTGTCCAGCTCGATGCCGGCCGCGCCGCCGCCCAGCGCGCGCTCGGCGGTCCGCTCGCCGCTGCCGATGTCGTACGCGCGCAGCACGCCTTCGGGGCCGAGCGCGAGCAGCGTCCGCCCGTCCCCGACCGCCACGGCGGCCACGACCGGGCCGGTCTCGGTCAGGGTCCAGGCGCGCTCGGCCAGGTCGAGCGTCCACACGCCGCGCTCTCCGGCGGGCGCGGCGAGCGTGGCGCTGCCCGGCCGCACGGCGAACTCCCCGGCGCGCTCCGGGGCCGGCGTCCCCTCGGGGTAGGGAATCCGCTCCTGGGCCAACGCCCCGTCCCCGCCCCCGTCGTTCTCCGCGATCAGCAGCGCGCCGTCCGCGCAGCCGAAGACCACGCCGCGGGGGGTCACCGCGGCGCCGCGCGCCCCCGGGCAGCTTCCGGCCTCGGCGGCGTCCCCGCCGCCGCCCTCCTCCGGGTAGGCGCGCACAACGTCCGAGCCCGGGGCGACGGCCAGCACGTGCCCGGCGTAGGGAACGGCCGCGGTCCCGGCCGCCGCCTCCACCGTGCCCGCGCCCTCGGCCTCCGCGACCTCCCCCGCCTCCAGCGCCGGGCGGTCCAGCAGCCGCACCGTCCCGTCCCCGAAGGTCACGGCCACCCGCTCGTGCCCGGCGAACACCCCGGCCACCGGGCCCGCCCCGGACACGCTGCCGACCTCGCGCGGCCCCGTTCCCGCGCGGTAGTAGTGGGCGTGGTCCCCGTGGTCGACGGTCCACGCGCCGCTGTCCACGATCCGCACGGTCCCGTCGGCGCCCGCCAGGTAGGCGAACCGGCCGTCCGTCAGCGCCCGTTCGGCGCCCTCGGCGCGCGCCACGTCCGTGACCTCCTCGGTGAGCAGGTCGAGCACGCGCACCTCGCCGCCGCCGGGGTCGGCCAGCACCAGCCGGTGCTGCGGCTCGGCGGCCTCCTCGGCCCCGGGCACGTAGCCGTGCGGAACGCCGTCGGTGGCCGACGCGTCCGCGCCCTCGGGACCGCGGCCGTTCCCGTCCGCGCCGCACCCGGCCACCGCCAGCAGCAGGGCCACGCCCGCCACGGCCGTTCCCGCTCCCCGCCGCCGCATCACGCCACCGCCCGTCGCAGGCCCGCCGACACGAAGAACAGCGCCACCGCGACGGCGGCGATCGTGGCGCCCGCCGCCGTCTGCGCGTGCCAGGACACCAGCAGTCCCACGGCCGTGGCGAGGACGCCGAGCCCGGCCGCGCCGAGCATGACCAGGGGAATCCGCCGCGCCCACAGCCACGCGGCGGCCGGCGGCGCGACCAGCAGCCCGAAGACCAGCAGCGTGCCCACGACGTGGAAGGAGGCGACGATCGCCAGGGTCAGCAGGCTCAGCAGCAGCGCCTGCGCCACCGCCGGCCGCAGCCCGAGGGTGTGCGCCTTGCGGGCGTCGAAGGCCAGGGCGGTGAACGCCCGGTGCCCGGCCGCCGCGATGGCGGCGGCCAGCGCCAACGCCCCGGCGAGCAGGGCGAGGTCGCGGTCGCGGACCGCCAGCACATCACCGAAGAGGAAGCCGGTCAGGTCCACCGCGAAGGACTGCGAGCGCGAGACGAGGATCACCCCGGCCGCGAGCATCCCGGCGAACAGCAGCCCGATGGCCGTGTCCTGCGACAGCCGCCGCGAACGCCCCAGCGCGCTCACGCCCAGTGACATCGCCGCCGCGCTCAGCGCGGCGCCCAGGAACAGGCTCCCGCCGAGCAGCGAGGCGAGCGCGACGCCGGGCAGCATCCCGTGCGCCATGGCGTCCCCGAGGAAGGCCATGCCCCGCAGCACCACCCACGTCCCGGCAAGAGCGCAGATCAGCGACACGAACACGCCGCCCCACAGCGCCCGTTGAACGAAGGAGACCGCGAACGGCTCAAGCAACCACTCCATGGCCAGGCAGACTATAGTGACAATCATTTTCATGTCCAGCCCGGTTTCCAGTCCGGCAACCAGACCGCGAAGGATCGCCGCCATGCCTCCGAACGCCGCCGAAGCCCCCGCCGAGATCACCGTCCGTGATCTGCGCGCGGGCTACGGCCGCCACAGCCCGCCGGCGCTCGGCGGCCTCACCGCCCGCGTCCCGCGCGGCGCCCTCACCGCCCTGGTCGGGCCGAACGGCTCCGGCAAGTCCACGCTCCTCGGCGTGCTGGCCGGGGTGATCCGCCCCGCCTCGGGCACGGTCGAGCGCCGCCCCGGCGCCGGGCGCCCGGCCTTCGTCGTGCAGCGCAGCGCCGCCTCCGACGCCCTGCCCCTGACCGTTCGCGAGGCCGTGGCGATGGGCCGCTGGGCCCGGCGCGGGCCCTGGCGCCCGCTGACCCGCCGCGACCGCGCCGCCGTGGACGCCTGCCTGGAGCGCCTGGGCATCCGCGAGCTGGCCGGGCGGCAGCTCGGCGCGGTCTCCGGCGGCCAGCGTCAGCGCGCCCTGGTCGCCCAGGGGCTGGCCCAGGAGTCCGGCCTCCTCCTCCTGGACGAACCGGCGGCCGGCCTCGACCGGCCCGCCCAGGACCGCATCCGCGCCGTGCTCGCGGAGTCAACGGCCGCCGGGACCACGGTCGTTCAGGCCACCCACGACCTGGACGAGGCGCTGGCCGCTGACCACTGCCTGCTGCTCGCCGGGGGCCGCCTGCTGGCCGAGGGCCCGCCCGCCGCCGTCCTGACCCCGGCGGCCCTGGACCGCGCCTGGGCCGTCCCCCGGCCTCAGCGGGTCACGGTGAACGAGGTGCAGGCGCCGAGCGTGGAGACGACCTCGCCCTCGATGCGGTTCGGGTCCGAGCCGGGGTAGGGGGCGGTGAGGTCGACCATCAGGTAGGAGCCCGGCTGGTCGATCCAGTGGTCGCCGCGCAGGTCGAGCTGTCCCCCGGCGAGGGTGCCGGTCATGGCGAACGAGCCCTGCTCCGCCTCGGGGTTGGAGGGCAGCGGGTAGAACGCGAAGGTCGCGGTGAGCGCGTCGCCCCCGGCCTCCTCGATGGTCAGGGTCAGGCCCGTCTCGCCCTGGGTGCAGGTGTAGCTGCCGGTCCACTCCCCCGCCACGGCGGCGGTGCCCTCGGCGGCCTGCGAGGGCGCGTCGGAGCTTGCCGAGAGTCCCGACGGCCCTTCGCCGCCGCTCGGCTCCTCGTCCCCGCCCCCGAGGTTGGCCGCCACCAGAATCCCCGCCACCAGCACGGCCGCCGCCGCGACCGCCACCACGACGGGCCCGCGCCTGCGGCGGGCCGGCGGGGGCGCGGAGGCCGCGGGCCACGCGGGCGTCGGCCCGCCACCGGGCGGCGGAGTGCCGTACGGGTTCCACGGCCCACGCGTGGGCTCCCCGAACCCCTGGGGCACGGGCGTGTGGCCCGGAACGGGCGTGTGGCCGGGCGCGGGCGTGTGGCCGGGCGCGGGCGTCGCCGCGAAGCCGGGTTGCGTCTGCGTCGCCGGTGCGGGGTACTCGGCCGGGGCCGCCTGCGCGGGGGCCTCCTCCGCGACGTCCAGGTTCAGCAGCTCCTCCGCCTTGCGCGCGATGGCCGCCGCGATCGGCGCGGGCAGCCAGTCGGAACGCCCGTCCGCGCCGCCGCCCGCCTCCGCCGCCGCGCGGGCGTGCAGGTCGTTCAACGACGGCCGCAGCTCCGGCCGTTTCTCCAGGCAGGCCCGCACGACCGGGGCCAGCGGCTCGGGAACGCCCGTCAGGTCCGGCTCGTCGTGCACGAGCCGGAAGAGCATCTGCACGCCCGTGGCGTCCCCGAAGGGCGACTGCCCGGTGGCGGAGAAGGCGAGCACCGCGCCCAGCGAGAACACGTCGCTCGCGACGGTGAGCTGCTGCCCCTGCACCTGCTCCGGCGACATGTACCCCGGCGAGCCGATGACCGCCCCCGTGCGTGTCAGCCCGCTGTCGTCCGCCGCCCGCGCGATCCCGAAGTCGATCAGGCGCGGCCGGTCCAGGGACAGCAGGACGTTCGAGGGCTTCAGGTCCCGGTGCACCAGGCCGGCGGCCTGCACCGAGCCCAGGGCCTCCACGAGCCCCGCCAGCAGCCGCCGCAGCGAGGCGGGCGGCAGCGGCCCGTACCGCGCGACGGCCTCGGCCAGCGAGGGCCCGGGCACGTACGCCGAGGCCAGCCACGGCACTTCGGCGTCCGGGTCGGCCGCGACCACCGGCACCGTGCCCGTCCCCGAAACGGCCTGCGAGGCCCGCACCTCGCGCGCGAAGCGCTCGCGGAAGCCCGGCATGCCCAGCATCCCGGAGTGCACCATCTTCACGGCCACGGTCCGCCCACCCGGCGAACGCCCGAGGTAGACCCGCCCCATCCCCCCTTCCCCCAGCCGGGACAGCAGACGAAACGGCCCCACCTGACGCGGATCGCCACCGGTCAGCGGCTCGACGCTCAACTCGATTACCCCCCGAGGAACATGACGCCGCCGTCCGGCGGCGCGTGGGCAAGCATAGAAGCACGGACCGCACACGCGATGCGGTGGTCTGATTACACAATGTCATGAACCCAGTGTGAGGGAGGGGTCTGACACTGGGCGTGACCTGCCGATCAGATGCTCTGCACAGTCACCAGGGGCCGGTCCGCAAGGAGCTTGGACAGGTCGTCCACGTCCGAGGTGAACACGATCACGGCACCCGGCTGATCGAGTGCGGTGACGGCAAGGAAGGTGTCGATCACGTACTTGTGGCCGTGCATGCCGGTGGCTCGCCGTAGCTGCTGGGCCGATCTGGCCTGTTCCGCTCCGAGGGGATGGATCACCAGGCGCGACATGATCCAGTGCCATCGGGCCTGTTGAACGCGTCCGTCATCGGCCTCGACCACCGTCATGGGCGTGACGACAACGGGAATGCCCTCGCGTCGGGCCTCCTCGATGAGAGCCATGACCGTCCGGTCTCCCCGCACGGCCCTGGAGAGCGCTTCGCTGTCGAAGACATAGACCAGAGGGGCGGCGCTCACGCCGCGTCGTCCTGCTGCGCTGCGGTGATCTGCGCGGCGATGCGGGACTGGGCCGCCTCGCGCACCCGGCGGGCCTCGGCCAGCTCCTCGTCCGTCACGGCGCCGTGCTCCCTCTGGAGCCAGTCGGACAGCTCACCGAGGCGATCGATCCGGTCCTGATGAGCCAGGGCCTCAGTGACGTAGGCCGACAGCTCGCGCTCTCCGACGCGCTCACGGATAGAGCGCAGGAGCTCCTCGGGGATGGTGACAGTCACCCGCTTCGCAGTCATACTGAGAATCATACTCCGGTGGCCGTCGACGCCCAGTCTGACGCCCGGACCGAGTCCAGGTTCAGGTCCCCGGTGCACCAGGCACGCCGAGGTGGGGGCGCCAGCGGAACGCCCGGCGTGCGCTCGGTGCCAGCGTCGGTGCATGGGAGAGCCGCCGCGCCCGTGGGGGTGCGGCGGCCGGGGTGGTGCTGTGGGGTGGAGTCAGGCGAGGGTGTCGGTCTTGACGGCGGTCACGAAGGAGGACCAGCCGGGGGCGGGGATGAAGAGGGCCGGGGACTCGGGGCGCTTGCTGTCGCGGACCGGCATGATGCCGGTGAAGCCGTCCGCGACTTCGAGGCACTCGCCGCCGTCCGGGTTGCTGTAGCTGGACTTGCGCCACAGGCGGTCCGCGACCTCGACGCAGTTGCCCCCGTCCGGGTTGGAGTAGCTGGACTTTTTCCACACGATGCCGGTCAGGTCTACTGCGGGGGAACGCATGCGGGGTCCTCCATCAACTTCCGTAGAAACGCCACGGTTTCACGTGGCGACCAGGCGAGGTCTCGGAGGCGATCGTAGAGCACCCGCAGCCGCTCGACCTCGGCGTGTGACTCGACCAGCTCGCCGGAGTACCCGGTCTCCACGTACGCCATGGTGGTGCCGCTGGGCGAGGTCAGGAACATGACGTCCGAGGTCGAGAGCCCGTGCAGGCCCCGGGAGAAGGGGAAGACCTGGACGGCGATGTTCGGCTCCTGAGCCATGGTGATGAGGTGGTCGAGCTGCTCGCGCCATGCCTCGGGGTCGGCCAGCGGGGCGCGGACGACCGCCTCGCTCAGAATCGCACGGAACTCCGCACGCCCGAGGCCGAACAGCCGCTCCTTCCGGCCCACCCTGGCGATGACCTGGTCCTCGACGCCCTCCTTGTCCCGGTGCTGGGCCGCGCTCAGCAGCTCCCGGGCGTAAGCCTCGGTCTGGAGCAGCCCCGGGACGATGCTGACCGAGTACTGCTGCATGATCACGGCCTCGGACTCCAGCTCCATGTACCGCTGGTAGCGGTCGCGGAAGGCCCGCCAGCCCTTGGCCAGTTCCCAGAGCAGCGTCAGGTGGGGCGTTGTGCCGTAGAACGTGTCCAGGCTGGCCACCACGTCCGGGCCGCCAAGCGTGTGGCCTCGTTCCATGTTGTGCAGGTGGGTGAAGTCCCAGCGGACCTTCTCGCCCAGGTCCCGCAGGGACAGCCCCGACTCGGCCCGCAGCCGGGCCATTTCCTCCGCGAACGCCCTGCGCGGCGACCGCTCGCGCACGGGTCCCTTTCCCTCCGGCATGGCACACCTCTTCGTCGTTTTTCGGCCGACGCGGCCTGGCAACGCCCCTTCGGGAAGACGCCAACGCCCCACCTCGGCTGCCTACAGCTACCTCCTGGTCACCATAGGTGAACGCCCGCCATGCTGGCAGTGGTTCAGCGATCCAGCCACCCCCCAGAAGGACACCAGATGACCATCGGATTGACGCAGCCTCATCTGCGCGTCGAAATGATCCCCAACCGCCGACCGGAAGTGCGGGAAACCGACGGGCAGTTCCTCATCCCCGTGGCGGTCTACGGCCTGCATCACGCGCCGGAGCTGTCGATGGCGGACACCGCCATGGCGTTGGGGCGCACGGAGGTGGAGCGGCTGTGCGGGCAGCTCCTCGCGCTGTTGGAGCGGTACGACGACGGGGAGGCGGAGGCGTGCCCGGCGGCCGGCATCGTGGCCGTTCCGGACCCGGCGCGTCGCTGATCGACGCGCTCGGCGGCGCCGGGCGTTTCCTGGCCGGGCACGCCGAAACCCTGGCGGTCATCGGGGTGGCCTACGCGGCGGGCGCCGTGACGGCCCTCTGCCTCCCCCTGCGGTGACCCGCCCCACGAACCGGCCCGCCCGCGCCGACTGCACCCGGCGCGGGCGGGCCCCCCTTTTCCGACGGAAGAAGAAGGAGAGAGCGGACGATGCACGCGAAGGAGCAGCCCGGCACGGTGGTCGGCGTCACGGTGGACCCGGGCACGGTCCGGGTCGGTGACCAAATGCTCTTCGCCGGCCAGGCGTTCACGGTCGCGGACCTGACCGTGCTGCCCGGCGGCGGGCGGCGGCTGGCGTTCGAGAGCGGCGAGGCGTTCCTCATGCGGAGCACCACCGTCCTCTACGCGATGCGCCGCGTCCCGGCCCGCCGGTTCCGGTAGCGCGGCGGGCGCGTCAGTGGTGTGCGCCGTGGCGGCCGAGGGTGTCCTCGGGGGTGGCGCCGGGGCGGGTCCACTGGGGGACGGGGCGGCTGGTCGGGCCCCAGGTGGGGGTGCCCTGCGCGTCCGTGCGCCACGTCCAGCAGGGGTGGTGCCCCTCGGGCCAGCCCTCGGGCTTGTCCTCCCAGGCCTCGCCGCGGCCGTAGGGGGTCATGTCGAGCAGGCCCATGGAGCCGTTGACCCGCTCGGTGCCCCGGCCGGTCGTTGCGTAGGTGAGGAAGGCGCGGTCGCCCTCGCGCAGGTAGCAGGTGAGGTACCCCATCTCGCCGCCGGCCGGGCCCTCCACGCCGCGCACCGAGTACCACGGCTGGGTGTAGCCCATGAACGCGGTGTAGGCGGCTACCTCCTCCCACGCGCCCGTGGTCAGGACGGCGAACGAGACGCCGCGAGCGTTGAGGTACACCGCGTCCTTCAGGTGCCAGGCCGTGGTGGTGCAGCCCTCGCACTGGCCCTGGTGGGGCGCGCCGTCCCACCACATGTGCTTATAGACCACCAGCTCGTCGCGGCCCTGGAACAGGTCCAGGAACGGGACCGGGCCGTCGGGCCCGACGACCTCCACCGTCCCGTCGAACTCGACCATCGGCAACCGCCGCCGCTCCGCGGCCAGCGCGTCCCCCGCCCGCGTGTGCGCCTTCTCCCGCACCAGCAACTCATCCCGCGCGGCCTGCCACGCGCCCATCTCAACGACCTCCGGCCGCCCGGCTTGGGTGTCGTCCGGCGTGCTCGTCATGGAGTCCTCCGCGATCGCTCGTTACGGGCCACCGTCGCGGGGCGCCCCGCGACGGTCACCAGTGGAGACTCCCGCTCGCGCCGGAACTCATCGCTTGCCGGTCTCAGGTCCCGGCGTAGAGCCGGTCGAGGCCGACGAGTTGCACGGCCGGGTCCTTCTCGGCCAGGGCGCGCAGCTCGTCGGTGAAGCCCGCGCCACTGAAGCAGAGCAGCCTCGGGCGCTCGGCGAGCGTGACGCCCTCGCGGGCCCGGAGCAGGTCGCGGATGTGCTCCAGCCGCCGGAGGTGGGCCCGGCCCATGACGTCGTTCCACTTGGCCTCGCCGATGGCAAGCAGCGATTCCCGGCCCTGGTCGTCCCGGCCGAAGACGGCGAGGTCCAGCTCGTGGCCGGTCCTGGCCGCCGGGTCGGGGACGGTGCCCGAGCCGATGCGGCCGCGCAGGCCGCCGAGCGTCTCGGGGCCGGCGTACCAGCGGGCCCAGGTGCGGCAGACCTGCTCGAAGTGGGGGCCGACGACCTTGCTGCGGAAGGTCGTGCCGGACCGCTCCCAGACGGCGGTGCCCTGCCCGGGGCGTTCGAGGTCGCTCCACTCCGGGCGCATCAGCGCGTGGTAGAAGGTCAGGATCGGCTCGGCGACGCGGTAGGCGGAGCGCTTCCTGTGGAACGCGTCGGGCTCGCGCAGGATCATGCCGGTGTCCTCCAGCACGGTCAGGGCGTGGCCGAGGTCGGTGGACTTGCGCCCCAGGAAGCCGGCGATGCCGCCCCGGGTGTGATTGCCCTGGGCGATGGCGGCCAGCACGCCGTGGTAGAGGGCGGTGTCCCGCAGGTCGGGCTCCTCGGCGAGCAGGAACCGGGCCTCGCGGAAGAGCGGCCGGCCGGGGTTGAGGACGTTGCGCACCACCCAGGGCCCGAAGTCGTCCAGGTCGGCGGGGGCATCTCCGAGCACGAACTCGCGCCCGTAGGCGGGGGTGCCGCCGAGGACGGAGTTGACCAGGAGCGCCAAGCGGGGGTCCTCAATGCCCCAGAAGCCGGCAGCGAGCCGGAAGTCGAGGGTGGGGACGATCAGTTCGAGGCTGGCCCGGCCGCGCAGAGGGGCCGTTCCGGCGAGCAGGGCGCCCATGAACGACAGGGCCGAGCCGCACAGGAGCAGACGGACCGGGCCGACCTCACGCCGGGCCTGCGGGCCGAGGGCGCGCTGGAGCAGCGAGGGCAGCTCGGGCGAGGTCCGGGCGAGGAAGGGGAACTCGTCCAGCACCACGACCACGGGCGGCCCGCCCGGCGCTGCCACGGCCATCAGGGCCTCGACGGCCTCCTCCCAGTGCGCGAAGCGATACGGCACGGGCCGCTGCTCGAAGCGGGCGAGCGCCGCGCCGAACTGCCGCAGCGACTCGGTCTCCGTGGCCTCGCTCGCGGCGAAGAAGAAGCCGCCCGTGGCGCGGCAGAGGGCGTCGAGGAGGAAGGTCTTGCCCTGGCGCCGACGCCCGGACACGACGCCGAGCGTCGCCTCCGGTCCGGGGTAGGAGGCGAACCTGACCAGCTCCGACCACTCGAAGTCCCGGTCGAACATCTCCGGGGGCTTGTCCGGCACCGCGCCTCGCCTCCTTGCTTCGCCTCGCATCAATGAGAAGCGTACTTATTATGCATCGACTTCTCATTGGGCGCGCGGCGAAGCCGGGCCCGTTCTCAGAGGTGGCCGCCGGACTCGCTGAGAGCCGTGTAGGCGGCCTCCGCGAGCCTTCCCGGGGCGACGTCGGCGGGGGCGTGGGCGAGGAAGCCGGGGGTGGTGCCGTGGTAGATGATGCGGCCGTGTTCGACGACGGTGACGTTGTCGGACTCCTCGGCGAGGTCCGCGACGTCGTGGGTCGAGAGGAGGACGGGGATGTCGTCGGTGAGGGTGCGGAGGATGTCGCGGAAGACGCGGCGCTGGCGGGGGTCCATGCCGGCCGTGGGCTCGTCGAGGAGGAGCAGGCGGGCCTCGTGCACGAGGGCGGAGGCCACGCCGACGCGGCGCAGCTCGCCTCCCGAGAGGCGGTGGGCCTTCGTGCCGGCCTTGGCGGCGAGGCCGACGCGGTCGAGGGCACGGGCGGCGGCGTCCCAGGCTTCGCGGCGGTTCATGCCTTTCAGCCAGCCGGTGTAGGCGACCTGTTCGCGGGCCGTCAGGGCGGTCATGGCGGTGATCTGCTGCGGCATCCAGGCGACGGCGCGGCGGTAGGCCCGGCTCCCGGCGCGCAGGCCGCCCACGGTGACGGTGCCCGCGCGGGGGCGGGTGACGGAGGCGGCGAGCCTCAGCAGGGTGGACTTTCCGGCGCCGTTGGGGCCGAGGAGGATCGTCAGGCCGGGCGGCAGCGCGTAGTCCAGGTTCTCGATCACCGGCGGGGCCCAGGGGCGGTACGCGTAGGTGCAGTTGTGGAGCTCAAGGGACATGGGGGCGCTCTCCGTTCCGGGAGCCGAGGGTGAGGTGGAGGGCGAGCCCCGCCGCGAGGGCCGTCGCGGAGGCGACGGCGGCCGGGGCGTGGCCGGCGGGCTCGGGGAGGACGGCCCAGAGGTCCGCGCGGCCCTGGCCGGGAAGGGCGAGGAAGATGACGGCGAAGATCCAGCCGACCGGCGCCATGACGGCCGTTGACCCGGCGACGGTCCGCACGCAGAGCATGAGCCCGGTCAGGAACGCCACGTTGCGGCCCGCCGCCTGCGCGGCGCCGGAGTCCACCGCCAGCCCGAGGACCCCGCCCACCGCGACGGCGGAGGCGACGGTGGCGAGGATCAGGGCCGCGTCCAGCAGCGGAACGTTCCGCGTCCCGGTCTCCTCGGCCTCGGCCAGCCGGGACTCCAGCGCGGTCATCAGCGCCGCGCACACCGGCACCGGCGCCATCAGCACGAACAGCACCGGGTTGGCGGAGCTGGTGACGAACGACGGCAGATCCACGACGGCGTCCTGGAGGACGGCGAGCGCGACGAGGAACAGGCCCAGCCCGCCGAGCACCACCGAGCGGACGCGGCGGGCCTTCAGCCACCAGATCACGGGGCGTCACCTCCGCTCCGGCAGGCGCGCTCGGTCTCCGCCGCGTACCAGTCGGCCTGTTCGGCCGCGGGCAGGGTGCGCACCTCGGCGACTCGGCTGACAACCTGTTCGAGCAGCTCCTGGCCGTCGCCGAACTGCTGCACCTCGCCTCGTTGCCACTCCAGGTAAGCCTGGTCCGCGCCAACGGCCCCCGCGGCCCACAGCATCGCGCTGCGTCCGGCGACCGGGTCCGCGTCCGCGTCCCGGCAGGGGAAGTCGACGACGCGGCTGACGAGCGCGAGGGCGAGTCTGTCGTCCCCGAAGGACTCGGTCAGGGGCACCCACCACTCGCTCTCCGTCGACGCGGGCGCTTCGCGCCACCGAAGCATGCTGTCGGTGATGGTCTCGGGAGCCCGGACGGGTACGCCCGCGTGCCGCAGGCCCTCGAAAACGTCCGTGACGTGCGCGGCGATGGCGGACTCGTCGGCGGCGGCGCCAGCGGGGAGGCATATCCGAGGGGTCCGCCCCATGCATTCCACGGCGACGTTGCCCGTGGACAGCGGCGGGACGGGGCCCCAGTCCTCGACGATTCCCCGGGCGGTCAGGGTGCCCGCGAGGGCGATCCCGACGGCGGCGAGCGCCACCGCGGCCCGCAGGAGCGGGCGTCGCAGCGGCAGGCACAGCAGGATCGCGCCGAGGGCGATGGTGCCCGCGAACAGCACGTGGGGAACCAGCGCTTCCGGCGTCGGCAGCTCGGCGTAGCCCAGATCGACGGGGAACTGGCCGGAGACGTGCCGGTGCCAGAACGGTTCCTGGGACCAGGACACGGCGACCGCGTAGAAGACGACCAACGCCAGCACGGGCGTTGCGAACAGCCGGGGGACGACCAGGCCGACGGCGAAGCCGATCGCCAGGTGCGCGCAGGCGACGGTCATCGCGAGCAGCGGCAGGATCGCGCTGCCGGGCGTCGGCGCCACGCCTTCCCTGATCAGCGCCATCGCCACGGGCAGCAGCGCCATGGCCCACGCCAGGCCCAGCACGGGCAGCAGGGCCTGGGCGGCGATCCGCATCCGGCTGCGCGCCGGCGCGAGCTGCCACACGCCGTCCCGCTTGAGCCTTCCGCTCTCCCATGCCGCCAGGCAGGACGCCGTGGCGTAGAGCAGCGCATATATGTTGGTCAGGGCGTACGAGGCGACCATGGGCGCGTAGTCGGGCTGGCCGGCCACGTAACGGAAGTTCTCGGCGAAGGCCCCGAAGAAGTACAGCAGCACGAGCCCCAGGGCGACAGGCGCCGCCCACAGGGCGCTGCTCGCGCGTAAGCGCGTCAGTAATGTCAATGCGATCCCCCCGGGAGGGAGCTTACGGCGTGGCCTCCTCCTCCGGGGGTTGCGGGGCCTCGTTGGGGATCGCGCCGCCGAAGCGGCGGTCGCGGGAGGCGTATTCGAGGCAGGCGGCCCAGAGGTGGCGGCGGTCGAAGTCGGGCCAGAGGACGTCCTGGTAGACCATCTCGGCGTAAGCGCTCTGCCAGAGCAGGTAGTTGGAGGTGCGCTGCTCGCCGGAGGGGCGCAGGAAGAGGTCCACGTCGGGCATGTCGGGGAAGTAGAGGTAGCGGGCGAAGGTCTTCTCGGTCACCTTCTCCGGCGCTATCCGGCCGGCCCGCACGTCCTCCGCGAGGCGGGCGGCGGCGTCCGCGATCTCCGCTCGGCCGCCGTAGTTGACGCACATGTAGAGGGTCATCGCGTCGTTGTCGCGGGTGCGCTCCTGGGCCGTCTGGAGCTTGCGGACCACGGACTTCCACAGCCTCGGCTCGCGGCCGGCCCAGCGGATGCGCACGCCCATCGCGTCCAGCTCGTCGGTGCGGCGGTCGATGACGTCGCGGTTGAAGCCCATCAGGAAGCGGACCTCGTCCGGGGAGCGCTTCCAGTTCTCCGTGGAGAAGGCGTAGAGGGAGAGGTGGCGCACGCCGATCTCCAGGCAGCCCTTGACCACGTCGAGGACCACGCTCTCGCCGACCTTGTGCCCCTCGGTGCGGGGCAGGCCGCGCTCCTTGGCCCAGCGGCCGTTGCCGTCCATCACGATCGCCACGTGCCGGGGGACCAGCTCGCCGGGGAGCTTGGGCGGGCGGGCGCCGGAGGGGTGCGGGTCCGGCGGGCGGTACTCGCGGCGCTGCCGTGCGGTGGGCAGCAGGGCGCGGCGGACGGCCATGGCAAGAACTCCCGAGTCGACGAGGTGAGGGCGTCACGAGGGACGGGGCGCGGCGCAGACCCAGCGCGGCGCCGCTCCGAGCGTAGCGCCGCCGCGGGGTGGGGGACGAACCGCCGGGAGCGCCCGGGAGCGCCCGCGCGGCCCATTCGGCGCACGCCCGGCGCGCGGGGGCGCGGGCCCGGCCGGATCGTGGAGGCATGGACCGCCCCGTCTCCCCCCGCCGCGCGGCCTGGATGCGCGGCGCCCTGCGCGGGGGCGAGCCGGCGCTGCGCGTGCGCGGGCGGAACGTGTCCTGGCTGCTGCCGGCCGCGCTGCTGCTGGGCATCTCCGCCGGGGACTGGAACGCCCCGCAGGACTTCCGGATCATCACCTGGCTGGTGCTGGTCCCGGGCCTGGCGGCGGCGGTGTGCGGGGTGGCGGCCACCGTGCTGTTCGCGCTGGCCACGGACGTTGCGTACGTGCTGCTGGACACCTCCTGGGACTGGCAGTACCGGGAGGGCCCGGCCGACGGCTGGCTGGTGCTGGCCGGCGGAATCCTCGCGGTGCCGGCCTGCTGGCTGCGGGTGCGGGCCCGGGATTTGATGATGCGGGTGGAACGGGCCGCCGACGCCACGCGGCTGGCGCTGCTGCGGCCCGTTCCGCCGGGGGCCGGGGGGCTGGAGACGGCGGCGGTGTACCTGGCGGCGGACGTGGCCGCGCGGGTGGGTGGGGACTTCTACGACGTGCAGCCCTCGCCGCACGGGCCGCGCGTGCTGCTGGGGGACGTGCAGGGCAAGGGCACCTCGGCCGTCGACGCCGCGGCGGCGGTGCTCAGCGCGTTCCGCGAGGCGGCGTACTACGAGCGGGACCCGGCGGAGGTGGCGCGGCGGCTGGAGAGCCGGATGCGGCGGCACAACGCGTACGCGGCGGCCACCGGGCAGCACGACGAGCGGTTCGCGACGGCCGTGCTGCTGTCGTTCCCCGGGGCCGGGGAGGACGGCTGGGCGGACCTGGTCAACTTCGGCCATCCGGGGCCGCTGGTGCTCGGGCCGGGCGGCCGGGTGCGGACGCTGCCGGAGGCCACGGGGCCGCCGCTGGGACTGGCGGCGCTGGCGGGCGGGCTGCCGCCGGTGCGGCGGGTGCGGCTGGCGCCGGAGGAGACGCTGCTGATGTTCACGGACGGGGTGACCGAGGCGCGCGACGGGGAGGGGACGTTCCTGCCGCTGGGCGAGCGGCTGGCGGCGTTCCGGGGCGAGCCGGAGCCGGGCGCGGTGGTGGACCACGTGCGGCGGGCGGTGCTGCGGCACACCGGGGACCGGCTCGCGGACGACACGGCGATCCTGGCGGTGCGGCTGCCTCCGGCGGCACTGCGGGCGCCCCCGGACAGCTTCGGCGGACCGGTGGTGGGGCGGCGGGGCATGGACCAGCGCGTGGACTAGGGCCTCGCGACGGAGGCGTGCCCGGCGAGCCGGGCGGACCGGCGGTGGCCGCACCCAGCCGGGAAGGCTACGTCTTCTCGACGAAGCGCAGCGAGCGCAGGCCGCGCTCCAAGTGCCAGTGCAGGTAGGCCGAGACCAGGCCCGAGCCCTCCCGCACGTGCCGCGACTCGGCCGCGTCGGCCGTGGGCCAGTCGCCGGTCAGCAGGGCGCCCAGCAGCAGCAGGGCCTCCGGCGAGGGGACCACGCTGCCGGGGACGCGGCAGTCCACGCACACGCAGCCGCCCGCCGACACCGAGAAGAAGCGATTCGGCCCGGGGAGGCCGCAGCGGGCGCAGTCCGCGAAGCTCGGGGCGTACCCGCCCACCGCCAGGGAGCGCAGCAGGAACGCGTCCAGCACCAGCCCCGGCGCGTGCGCCCCGGCGGCCAGCGTCCGCAGGCCGCCGATGAGCAGCAGGTACTGCTGGACGTTCGGCTCGCCCTCGTGGTCGGTGAACCGCTCGGCCGTCTCCAGCATCGCGGTGCCCGCCGTGTACCGGCCGTAGTCCCCGACGATGTCCCGGCCGTAGGGGGCGATGGTCTCGGTCTGGGTGCACAGCGGCAGGCCCCGGCCGATGAGGGCGCTCCCCCGCGCGAAGAACTGCACGTCCACGTGCGAGAACGGCTCCAGGCGCGCGCCGAAGCGCGACTTGGTGCGCCGCACGCCCCGGGCCACCGCCCGCACCCGGCCGTGGGCGCGGGTGAGCAGGGTGATGATCCGGTCCGCCTCGCCCAGCTTCTGGGTGCGCAGCACGATGCCGTCGTCGCGGAAGAGGCTCATGGGGTTCATTCTGGCCGATGCGCCCCGCAGTGGCGTTGCCCCGTTCGGCCCAGCCCCGCCGTTCCCGCCGGGCGGGGCCGGGCCCGCTTCGGGAAGGTGGAGGCGTGAACCGCATCGAGAGGCCGCGCCGGGTGTCCGCCTGGCGGCGGCGCCTGCTCTTCCCCGGGGAGCCGGTGCTGCGCCTGGGCCGGTGGAACGTCGGCTGGCTGCTGCCGGCCGTTCTGCTGGTGGCGATCGCCTTCGTCGACACCACGACCTCGGGCGGCATCCGGGTGATCACCTGGATCGTGCTGGTGCCGGGCATCGCGGCGGCGCTGTCGGGGGTGCCGGTCACCGCGCTGTACGCGGTGGCCTCGGCGGTCGTCTACGAGCTGATCGACAGCGCGGACGCCTCCGGGTACGAGGAGGGCGCGGGCGACTTCTGGCTGGTGGTCGCGGGCGGGGGCCTGGCCGTGATCGCCTCCTGGCTGCGGGGCCGGGCCCAGGCGCTGCTGGGGCGGGTGGTGGACGCGGCGGAGGCCACCCGGCTCGCGGTGCTGCGGCCGATCCCGCCGGGCTCGGGGGGCCTTGAGTCCGCGAGCGCCTACCTCGCGGCGGACGTGGAGACGCGGGTGGGCGGGGACTTCTTCGACGTGCAGCCCTCGCCGCACGGCACGCGGGTGCTGCTGGGGGACGTGCAGGGCAAGGGCACCTCGGCGGTTGACGCGGCGGCGGCGCTGCTGGGGTCGTTCCGCGAGGCCGCGTTCTACGAGGCGGCGCTGGCCGTGGTCGCGCAGCGGCTGGAGAGCCGGATGCGGCGGCACAACGTGTACGCCGGGGAGCTGGGGCAGACGGAGGAGCGGTTCGCCACGGCGGTGCTGGTGGGGTTCCCGCCGCGGGACGAGGGGTGGGTGGAGCTGGTCAACTTCGGGCACGCCGGGCCGCTGGCGATCGGGCCGGACGGGCAGGTGCGGGCGCTGCCGGAGGGCGCGGGCACGCCGCTGGGACTGACGGGGCTGACGGGCGAGCTGCCGGCGGTGCTGCGGGTGCCGCTCGACCCGTCGGAGACGCTGCTGATGGTGACGGACGGGGTGACCGAGGCGCGCGACCGGGAGGGGACGTTCCTGCCGCTGGCGGAACGCCTGGCCCGGGGCGGGACGGACGGCTCGCCGGCGGAGGTGGTGCGGCTCGTGCAGGCGGCCGTGCAGGCGCACACAGAGGGGCGCCTTGAGGACGACACGGCGATGCTCGCGGTGCGGCGGCTGCCGGCGGGAGCCGGGGAGGAGCCCTACCGGGACGAGCCGGCGGTGCCGCTGCCGGCTTCGCCTGCGGCTGCGCCCGCGCCCGGGGCGACGAGGCCGGACTCGTAGGCGGCGATGACCAGTTGGGCCCGGTCGCGGGCGCCGAGCTTGCCCATGATGCGGCTGACGTGCGTCTTGGCGGTCAGCGGGGACAGGCCCAGGGTGTCGGCGGCCTCGGCGTTGTTCAGGCCGCGCGCCACGAGGGCGAGGACCTGGCGCTCGCGGTCCGAGAGGCCGGCCAGCGAGGGGGGCGCGGGGCGGCGGGCGGGCGCCTCGGGCGCGCGCAGGGCGCGGGCGATCAGGCGGGCGGTGGGGCCGGGCGAGAGCAGCGCCTCCCCGGCGGCGACCAGGCGGATGGCGTCCAGCAGGTCGGCGGGGCGGGTGTCCTTGACGAGGAACCCGGAGGCGCCGGCGCGCAGGGCCTCGACGACGTGCTCGTCGGTGTCGTAGGTGGTCAGGATCAGCACGCGCACCCCGGCCAGGTCCTCCTCGGCGGCGATGCGGCGGGTGGCCTCGATCCCGTCCAGGTCGGGCATCCGGATGTCCATCACGACCAGGTCCGCCCGCGCGGACCTGGCCAGCGCGACGGCCTCCCGCCCACTCCCGGCCTGCCCGACGACGTCCATCCCCGGCGCGGACTCGATCAGCAGCGCGAACGCTTCCCTGACGAGCGTCTGATCGTCGGCGAGCAGGACCCTGATGGGCCGTTCACTCGCCTGCGGCGTGCTCATCGGTGACCTCCCGGCCTGGGCGGCGGCGTGCTCATCGGGGCCCCTCCTCGATGGGCAGGCGGGCGGTCACGGCGAACCCGGGCCGCCCGTCCGGCGGGCCGGCCTCCAGCGAGCCGCCGACGCTGCGCGCCCGCTCCCGCATCCCGGCGAGGCCGTAGCCGGCGGGCGCGGCCTGGCCGTTCGGCCCAGCCTGCTCGGCACCGGGGGCGGCCGGGCGGGGCCCGCGCCGCCCGGAGGGCGCGGCCCGGCCGGGCGCGGTGGGCTGGCTGGGCAGCCGGGACCGCCCGGCCCCGCCGGGCAGTTCCGCCCCGGACTGGCCCGAGGCTTCGGGCCCCCCGGACGACTCAGCGCCGCCAGGCAGTTCGGGACGGGCTCCGCCCGAGCCGAGGGGCACGGCTCCGCCGGGTGCCTCGCGCTCCCCGAACGGCTCGGCGCCGCCGGGCAGTCCCGTGCCAGGTCGGCCCGCGGGCGCGGGGCGGGCAGGAGCCGGAGTGTCCCCGGCCCCGGCACGCTCGGCGCCCGCTCGCGCTGGGCCGCCGTCCTCGACCGTGACCAGGAGGTCGTCGGGGGTGCGGCGGACCGTGACCTGGACGTGGACCTGCGGGCCCGCGTGGCGGACCGCGTTGGTCAGGGCCTCCTGGACGATGCGGTAGGCCGCCGCGCCGATGACGGGTGGGGCGGTGGGCGGGTCGGGGTCGACGGTCAGGTCGACGCGGGCGCCGGCCGCCTCCGCGGTGCGGGCGAGGTCGGGCAGGCCGGCCAGGCCCGGCAGCGGGCCGTCCTCGCCGTCCGCCGGGGCCCCGTCCTCGCGCAGGGCCTGGAGCGTGGTGCGCAGATCCGCGCGGGCGGAGCGGCAGGTCTCCGCGATGCCGTCCAGGGCCTCGGCCAGCGCCGCCCGGTCCAGCCGTTCGGGGTCCGCGATCAGCAGGTGGGAGGCGACCGAGGAGCGCACCCCGATCAGCGTGATGCTGTGCGCGAGCAGGTCGTGCAGGTCCCGGGCGATCCGCACCCGCTCCTCGGCGATGCGGCGCGCGGCCTCGCGCTGGGCCCGTTCCCGCAGCGCGGCCAGGTACTGGCCGTGCAGCCGGACCGCCTCGCCCAGCGCGATGACCGCCAGGATCCAGCCCGAGGTGCGCAGCGTCTCCGCGCCCACGTCGTTGCCCGAGACCGTCCACAGCGCGGTGACCATCAGCAGCACCGCCCCGGCCATGGCCAGGCTGCGGCGGCGCGGCCCGGCCGAGGCGACGGTGTACATGGCGAGCGCGGAGGCGGTGAACGGCGCCAGGTGGTCGTAGTCCATCGCGTGGTAGGCGGCGACGAACCCCAGGTGGGCCAGCAGCACGGCCATCGGGAACCAGCGCCGCCACACCAGCGGCAGCACGGCCACGGCCAGCAGCGGCCAGCCCAGCGCGTCCGGGGAACGGCCGTCGAGCCCGCCCAGCGAGGCGGCCGTGGCGCACACCGCCGCGACGGCCGCCGCCACGACCGCGTCCTGCCGCAGGACCCGGCGCGAGGCCGGGTCCCGCAGCAGGAACGCCCGGAGCGAGGCCGCGTTCAGGCGCGGCACGGCGCGGGGCGCGCGAGGGGCGCGGGCGGCGGAGCGGGAAGAGCGCGGCACGCGGCCATCATCGGCCATCCCCCGCCGCCGGGGCCGGGGAGGTCTCCGCCGGCTCCGGGCGGCGCGAGAGCGGCCCCGGCCACCACACCCGGCGGCCCAGCAGCCAGCTCGCCGCCGTGACGATGTACGTGCGCACCAGGAACGTGTCCAGCAGCACCCCGACCGCGACCACGAACCCGATCTCCGTCAGCGTCACCACCGGCAGCGTCATCAGCACGGTGAACGTGGCCGCCAGCACCAGCCCGGCCGAGGCGATCACCCCGCCCGTGGTGCGCAGCGCGGTCAGCGCGGCCTGCCGGGTCGGCAGGCCCCCCAGCGCCTCCTCCCGCATCCGGTGCATCAGGAAGATCCCGTAGTCCACGCCCAGCGCCACGCCGAAGACGAACGTCAGCAGCGGAACGGACGGGTCCAGGCCCTCGAGCCCCAGCACCGGCCCGAAGACCAGCCCGGCCAGGCCCAGGGCCGCGCCCCAGGAGGCGACGACCGCGGCCAGCAGGATCGCGGGCGCCAGCGCGCCGCGCAGCAGGGCGATGAGGATCAGCAGGACGACGCCCAGGACCAGCGGGATCACCAGCATGCGGTCGTTGCGGCTGGTCTCGCCCAGGTCCATCTGCTGGGCGGTCGGGCCGCCGACGGCCGCGTCCGCGCCGGGCACGGCGGCCAGCCGGTCGCGCAGCGCCTCGATGGCGGCCTCCTCGCCCTCGGACTCGGGCGGGTCGGTGGCGTGGACGGCGATCTCGGTCCAGCCGCCGCCGCTGCGGGCCGGCTCGGCGTCCGCGACGCCCGCGGTGGACTCGGCCGCCGCGACCACCTCGGGCACGGCGGCGTCGCGGGCCATGACGAGGATGGGCTGGGCGTTCCGCTCGGGGAAGGCGTCGGTGAGGCGTTCCATGGCCTGCACGGACTCGGGGGTGTCGCGGAAGGAGTCCTCGCTCTTGAGCTGGCCGGGCAGGGCCAGCGCGCCCAGGGACAGGGCGCCGAGCAGCACGACGCCGCCGGCCAGGATCGCCACCGGGCGGCGGCTGACCGAGGCGCCCATCCGCCCGAACCAGCCGCGCCCGGCGCGCGGCTCGCTGCCGTGGGCGGGGATCAGCGGCCAGAACACCCGCCGCCCGCACATCACCAGCAGCGCCGGGAGCAGCGTGGTCATCACCAGCAGCGAGCACAGGATGCCCACCGCGCCGACCGGGCCGAGGCCGCTGGCGCTGTTGTCGTCGGCGGCCAGCAGGCAGATCAGTCCGGCCGCGACCGTTCCCGAGGAGGCCAGCAGGGCCGGGCCGCAGCCGCGCAGGGCGCGCAGCATCGCGTCCAGCGGGTGGGGGTGGCGGCGCAGCTCCTCGCGGTAGCGGGCGACCAGCAGGAGGGCGTAGTCGGTGCCCGCGCCGAAGATCAGCACGGTCATCACCGAGGCGGCCATGGTGGTGACGGTCAGGTCGAACGCCTGCACCAGCGCGTAGACCACGGCCTGGGCGCAGACGGTGGCGACGCCGACCGAGAGCAGGGGCAGCAGCCACAGCACGGGGCTGCGGTAGGTGAGGATCAGCAGGATGGCGACGACGGCGACGGTGGCCAGCATCAGCGTGGCGTCGACGGAGCCGAAGACCTCCTCCTGGTCGTACTGGAGGGCGCCGGGGCCGCCGACCTGAGCGGTCAGGCCCTCGGGCAGGCCCTCGGCGGCCAGGGCGCGCACGTCCTCCACGGCCGCGGCCTGCTCCTCCTCGTCCAGGCCGGTGAGGGTCAGCGGGTACAGCTCGGTGCCGCCGTCCTCGGACGGGACGCCCCGGGGCGCGCCGCCCGCGGGGTCGTGGGCCCCGGCGATGGCGGCCACGCGCTCGGCGGCGGCCCGGCGGTCGGCGTCGGTGAGGCCGCCGTCGCGGGAGAAGACGATCAGCAGCTCGGTGGCCTCGCCGCCGGGCAGCGCCTCCTGGAGCCGGACGACGCGGGTGGAGTCGGCGCTGTCGGGCAGGTAGGAGACGCTCTCGTCGCGCTGGGCGTCCTCGAGCTGCCCGGCCAGCGGCACGGCCGCAGCGAGGACGGCGATCCACAGGGCCAGGACGGCCCAGGGGATGATCCGGCGGCGCCCGGGCGGGCGTTTCCGGCCCTCGGGCGGGGGGTCCGCGTGGCCCGGCGGACTGTTCACGGCTACGGCGGCCATGGTCGTCAACTCCTCGCGTGGGATGGCCTGATGTCGCCTCCCAGGCTTCCGGCGGGCGGGGCCCGCCGCGTCGCCCGCCGGGCCGAGACGGGCCGTACTGCGGACGGCGGCGCGGGGCGGGCGTTACTCCCGGGGGAGTACGC